>CAISYL010000200.1 GCA_903889655.1 uncultured Alphaproteobacteria bacterium
GGAATTCGGCTGGTCGCGCGCGACGATCTCCTTCGCGATCGCGCTCAACATCTTTCTCTCCGGCATGCTCGGTCCCTTCGCGGCCGCCATCATGGACCGCTTCGGCATCCGCCATACCGTCATGGGCGCGTTGGCGCTGATCGCGGCGGGCGTCGCACTGACGATCCCGATGACCCAGACATGGCAACTCATCCTGCTCTGGGGCTTCGTCGTCGGCGGCGGCACGGGCTTCGTCGCCCTCGTCATGGCGAGCATGATCGCGACCCGCTGGTTCACGAAGCAGCGCGGCCTCGTCATGGGCGTGCTGACCGCGAGCACCGCGACGGGCCAGCTCGTCTTCCTGCCGCTCTTTGCAAAGCTTGCCGAAAGCGAAGGCTGGCGCAGCGTCTCGCTGACACTGGCCTGCATCGCCGCCGCGATGATCCTGCCGGTCTGGCTCTTCCTGCGCGACCGGCCTTCCGAAATGGGCCTCCAGCCCTATGGCGCCGAGCCCGGCGACCCGATCCCGGCGAACCATACCGGCAATCCGCTGAAGCGCGCCCTCGCGGCTCTCGGCACCGGCTTCCGGTCCCGCGACTTCTGGCTGCTCGCCGGCAGCTTCTTCATATGCGGCGCCTCGACCAACGGCCTCATCGGCACGCATCTGATCCCGGCCTGCCTCGATCACGGCATTCCCGAAGTCGCCGCAGCCGGCCTTCTCGCCGTCATGGGCATTTTCGATTTCTTCGGCACCACCGGCTCCGGCTGGCTGTCGGACCGCTACGATCCGCGCAAGCTCCTCTTCTGGTATTACGGATTGCGCGGCCTCTCGCTTCTCTATCTGCCCTATTCCTTCGACTTCACCTTTTACGGCCTGTCGCTTTTCGCGGTCTTCTACGGCCTCGACTGGATCGCAACCGTGCCGCCCACCGTGAAACTCGCCACGAAGAGCTTCGGCGAGGAAAATGTCGGCGTCTTCTTCGGCTGGATCGGCGCCGCCCACCAGCTGGGTGCCGCCAGCGCCGCCTGGATCGCGGGCCTGATCCGCGTCGACCTCGGCGACTATTTTCTCGCCTTCACGCTGGCCGGCTCCCTCTGCCTTTTCGCCTCGGTGATGGTCCTTTTCATCGGCCGCGGCAAAAGAACGGAGCCGGTGCCGCTGGCCGCATAACGCCCGCCCCATTGCCTCGCCCGTCCCGATGCGCCATATAGCCGGTGCCTCTCAAACCACCGGACAGCACAATTGGCCCCGCCCCTTCTCGCCCTTCGCGACATCCGCATTGCTTTCGCCGATCAGGTGCTGATCGACGGCGCCGGCTTTGCCGTGGGGCCCGGCGACCGGCTTTGCCTGGTCGGCCGCAACGGCGCCGGCAAATCGACGCTTCTCAAGGTCGCGGCCGGCCTGGTCGAGGCCGATGGCGGCGAGGTCTTCCTCCAGCCGGGCACCCGTGTTTCCTATCTCGCGCAGCTCCCGGACTTCGGCGGCGCGGCGACCGTGCTGGACTATGTGACGGCGGGCGGAGCCGCGACGCATGAAGCCGAAGCCGTGCTCCACGAGTTGAAGCTTGATCCCTCGAAACCGACAGCCACGCTTTCCGGTGGCGAAGGCCGCAAGGCGGCGCTGGCCCGTGTGCTGGCCGACGAGCCCGACATTCTCCTGCTCGATGAGCCGACCAACCATCTCGATCTTCCCTCCATCGAATGGCTCGAAGATCGCCTCGCGCAATTCCGCGGCGCCTTCATTCTCATCAGCCATGACCGCGCCTTCCTGCGCCGTCTCGCCGCCGGTTGCCTCTGGGTCGACCGCGGCACGATCCGCCGTCTCGACAAGGGCTTCGGCCAGTTCGAGGAATGGTCGGAGCAGATCCTCGCCGACGAGGAAGTCGTCGCGCACAAGATGAACCGCCTGATCGAGCAGGAAACACAATGGTCGCGCGAAGGCATCAGCGCGCGCCGCAAGCGCAATCAGGGCCGCCTGCGCCGTCTCTACGCATTGCGGGACGAACGCGCCCAGCGCATCGAGCGCACGGGGCGCGCGGCGCTGGCCGTCGAAACCGGTCAGGCCTCCGGCACGCTGGTCATTGAGGCCGACCATATTTCGAAGAGCTTCGGCGAGCGCGTCATCGTCCGCGATTTTTCGACCCGCATCGTGCGCGGCGACAAGATCGGCGTCATCGGCCCGAACGGCGCCGGCAAGACGACGCTGCTGAAAATGCTGATGGGCACCTTGCCGCCCGACAGCGGCAAAATCCGTCTGGGTACGAACTTGACGCCGATCATCGTCGACCAGTCCCGCGCCTCTCTCGATCCCGAAGCGACACTCTGGCAAACGCTCTGCGAGGGCGGCGGCGATCAGGTGATGGTGCGGGGCCAGCCGCGCCACGTCGTGTCCTATCTGAAAGACTTCCTCTTCCGCGAAAGCCAGGCCCGCCAGCCGGTGAAGGCGCTCTCGGGCGGCGAGCAATGCCGCCTTCTGCTCGCCCGTGCGCTGGCCAAGCCCTCGAACCTTCTCGTGCTCGACGAGCCGACCAATGATCTCGACATGGAGACGCTCGATCTCCTGCAGGAGATGCTGACCGACTACGAAGGCACCGTGCTCCTCGTCAGCCATGACCGAGACTTCCTCGATCGCGTCGTCGCTTCCGTGATCGTCGTCGACGGTACCGGCGAGGTCGAGGAATATCCCGGCGGCTACACCGACTGGCTGCGCCGCCAGCGCGAGGACAGTTCCGCCAGGACGTTGGCGAAATCCGCGACATCGTCCGACGCGAAGCCGGCGGCCCCGAAAGCCGCGACCAAGCTCAGCTACAAGGAAAACCGCCTCCTCGAAGAGCTTGGGCAGAAAATGCCGAAACTGCAGTCCGAGATCGCCAGGCTCGAAACCGAACTCGCGGACCCCGACCTCTACAGCCGCGATGCCAAGGCCTTCGCCTCAAAGACCAGCCGCCACGACGCGCTCCGGGCCGAACTGGCGCAGGCGGAGGAAAGCTGGCTCGAACTCGAAATGAAGCGTGAGGCGCTTTCGGGCGGCTGATATTAACCACGCGACCGAAATCCCTTTGACGCTTGCTTCCTTGTGGCATTCGATAACGAATATCTGTCGTCCCGGCCTTACGTCGGGATGACACTCTTCGATTGTCGTGGACCGCGCCCGTGAAATTCCTTCTGAAGCTGATGTTCGCCTCGAGCCTTGCCGTGATCCTCGGCGCGGTGTCGGCCGGCATCGCCTTGCGCTTCGAGGCTCAACGCGACGGCGCTTCGCTCACCAGCCCAAATCCCTATGCGCGTGCCGCTTATACCTTGCGCGATTTCCTGCCGGACGGCACCCGGTCCACGGGAGCGCAACCATGAGAAGCTGGCCCCTCTGGATCGCCGCCACGCTGGCCGGCGCGGGCATCGTCCATATCGCGCTGATCTTCCTGATCGCCGCCCGCGCCGCCGGCTGAGCCGTCTCCGGGCGGTAGCCCTTCCGCTTTGACGCTGATACCATCCGGCCCCACCGAACAAGCCGTGTCTCAGGGGGCCGCACTTCATGAATCGCAATCTGCTGCTCGGCGGCATTGCCGCGCTCATCGTGATCGTCATCGTGGCGCTGCTCGCCATCAGGCCGGGGCCGAAGCTCGAAGGCCCGACGCAGGTGGTCTTCGCGACCGACTGGAAGGCGCAGGCCGAGCATGGCGGCTTCTATGAAGCGCTGGCCAAGGGCTACTACAAGGATGCGGGCCTCGACGTCACGATCCAGCAGGGTGGCCCGAGCGTCAACGTGCCCCAGCTTCTCGCCACCGACACGATCCAGTTCGGCCTCGGTTCGAACAGTTTCATTCCGCTGAACATCGTCGCCGCCAATGCGGGCTCGAAAGCCGTCGCGGCGATCTTCCAGAAGGACCCGCAGGTCCTGATCGCCCATCCGCGCGACGACGTGAAGTCGATCGCCGACATGAAAGGCAAGCCCATCATGGTGGGCGACGCGACCGTCGCCTCCTTCTGGCCCTGGCTCAAGGTCAAGTTCGGCTTCACCGACGACCAGATCCGCAAATACACCTTCAACCTCGCGCCCTTCCTCACCGACGACAAGGCGATCCAGGAGGGCTACCTCTCCTCCGAGCCCTATACGATCGAGAAGGAAGGCAAGTTCAAACCGCAGGTCTTCCTGCTCTCGGACAACGGCTATCCGGGCTACGCGGCCTTCATCATGGCGAACGACAAGCTGATCGAACAGCATCCCGACATCGTGCAGAAATTCGTCGACGCTTCGATCAAGGGCTGGATCGATTATCTCTACGGCGATCCCGCGCCCGCCAACGCGCTCATCAAGAAGGACAATCCCGAGATGACCGACGACCTCATCGCGCATGCGATCGCGACGATGAAGGAACACGGCATCGTCGATTCCGGCGACACGGAAAAACTCGGGCTGGGCGCGATGACGGACGCCCGCTGGAAAGACTTCTACGACACCATGGCCTCGACCGGCGTCTTTCCGAAAGGCCTCGACGTCCACAAGGCCTATACCCTCGACTTCGTGAACAAGGGCGTGGGCCTCGACCTGAAGACGGAACTGACGGCTGGCAAGTAGATAAATGAATTCATTTTCTCCGTCATGGCCGGGCTTGGCCCGGCCATCCACGTCTTTCTTCTCTTCCTTTATATGCAGGAAGACGTGGATGCGCGGATCGAATCCGCGCATGACATCGTGGGGAACAACGCGATGAGTCCCCTCATCGACATCTCCGGCGTCGCCAAGACCTATGGCAGCGGCACGCTGGCGCTCTCGAATGTCAGTACAAGGATCGAACGCGGCTCCTTCGTCTCGCTGGTCGGGCCGTCCGGCTGCGGCAAGTCCACCCTCCTGCGCATGATCGCCGGATTGATCGAGCCGAGTTCCGGCACCATCGCCTGGCCGCAGACGGAGAACGCCCGCCCGAAGGACATCGGCTTCGTCTTTCAGGACGCGACGCTGATGCCCTGGGCCCGCGTCCTCGATAATGTCTACCTGCCGCTGAAGCTGAAGGGCCTCTCCCTGAAGGAGGCGGAACCCCGCATCATGGATGCGCTTGCCCGTGTCGGCCTCGCCGATTTCGCGCAGAGCTTCCCGCGCGAACTCTCGGGCGGCATGAAGATGCGCGTCTCGATCGCACGCGCCCTCGTCACCGAGCCGCCGGTGCTGTTGATGGACGAGCCCTTTGCCGCACTCGACGAATTCACGCGCGAAAAGCTCGACGACGATCTTCTCGACCTCTGGGCGAGCCAGAAATGGACCGTCATCTTCGTAACCCACAGCGTCTATGAGAGCGTCTATCTTTCCGAACGCATTCTCGTCATGGGCGCGCGGCCGGGCCGCATCCTGAAGGACATCGCCGTGGATGTGCCTTACCCGCGCGGCCGACCCTTCCGCGAGTCGCCGGATTTCATCGCGCGCTGTGCAGAGGTTTCGGCGGCGCTCGGAGAGGGGATGAAGCGATGAACGCCGAGAACCGCTTCCTCCGTATCGCCATACCGCTCCTGGTCGGCATCGCCTTCCTGCTGCTCTGGGAAGGCACGGTCCGCTATTTCGGTATCCGCGAATTCCTGCTGCCCGCGCCGACGCGCATCGCCGAAAGCCTCGTCGAGAATTTCGGCTCGCTGATGGGCTCGCTCTGGATCACGCTCCGCATCACCATTGCGGCCTTCTTCCTCGCCTGTGTCGGCGGCGTCGGACTCGCGATCCTCTTTTCGCAGAACCGCGCCATCGAGATGGCGCTCTTTCCCTATGCGGTCATCCTGCAGGTGACGCCGGTCGTCGCCATCGCGCCCCTGATCCTGATCTGGGTCGGCTTCGACCGGACGCAGCTCGCCCTTCTGATCCTCGCCTGGATCGTCGCTTTCTTTCCGATCCTGTCGAACACGACGCTCGGCCTTCTTTCGGCCGACCACAATCTGCGCGATCTCTTCAAGCTCTACGGCGCGACGCGCTGGCAGGTGCTGACCGAATTGCAGCTTCCCTCCGCGACGCCTTACATGCTTGCCGGCATGAAAATCTCGGGCGGCCTCGCCCTCATCGGCACGGTCGTCGCCGAGTTCGCGGCCGGCTCCGGCACGTCGACCGGCCTTGCCTGGCGTATCATCGAGGCCGGCAACCGGCTCGACATTCCGAAAATGTTCGCCGCCTTACTTCTTCTTTCGGTCCTCGGAATCGCGATCTTCCTCGGCCTCGCCTGGGCCGAACATGCCCTTCTCAAGCGCTGGCATGAAAGCGCGGTGCGGCGGGAGGAGTAATATTCACAATACTCGACAGTGAATAAGATATTTCTACACTCCGGTTGACGCGCTTTGTAAAAAATCCCATGTTACCGGCAATCGGGCGACGGGGCCGCAGCGTCTCGCGCCGCTGCGCTGCACAAGCGCTTTTCAGCATTCCGAGGAGGCCCCTTTGGCCCAGCACACGCGCAAAGGCGCCCAGTTTCAGGCCGTGACGGCGAACCGCCTGACCGACGGCGTGGTCGTCTACCTGACCGCCGACAACACATGGTCGGAGTCGCTGCAGGACGCCGAAGTCGCGGAAGGCAAGGAAGCCGGCGACGCCCTCCTCGCCCGGGGCCAGCACTTTTTCGAGCCGGGCAATCTGGTGCTCGACGTCTATCTCTTCGAAGTCGAGAAAACCGACAAGGGCATCCGCGCATCGAGCGTGCGCGAGACGATCCGCCAGGCCGGCCCGACCATCCGCCGCGACCTCGGCAAGCAGGCGGAACTCGAAGGCGTACACGAGTAAGCGGCAAGGAACATTCCATGTATCGGTATGATGAATTCGACCACCGGCTGGTGACGGAGCGCGTCGAGCAGTTCCGCGGCCAGGTGGCGCGCCGTCTTTCGGGCGAGTTGTCGGAAGATGAGTTCAAGCCGTTGCGCCTGATGAACGGCGTCTATCTCCAGCTTCACGCCTACATGCTCCGCATCGCCGTGCCCTATGGCACGCTGTCGTCGCGTCAGCTCCGGAAGCTCGCGGACATCGCGCGCAAATACGACAAGGGCTATGGCCACTTCACGACGCGCCAGAACCTGCAATTGAACTGGCCGGCGCTTCAGGACATTCCGGCGCTTCTGGAAGAGCTCGCCTCCGTCGAGATGCATTGCATCCAGACCTCGGGCAATTGCATCCGCAACGTGACGTCCGATCATTACGCCGGCGCCGCCGCCGGCGAGGTCGAGGATCCGCGCATCGTCAGCGAAATCATCCGGCAGTGGTCGACCTTCCATCCAGAATTCTCCTTCCTGCCGCGCAAGTTCAAGATCGCGGTGTCGGGCACCGAGCACGACCGCGCCGCGATCAAGGTTCACGACATCGGCATCCAGATTCTGAAGAACGCGGCCGGCGAGATCGGTTACGAAATCTGGGTCGGCGGCGGCCTCGGCCGCACGCCGATGATCGGCAAGAAGATCGGCGACTTCATCCGCCGTGAAGACCTGCTGGCCTATCTCGAGGCGACGCTGCGCGTCTACAACATGCAGGGTCGCCGCGACAATCTCTACAAGTCGCGCATCAAGATTCTCGTGCATGAAATCGGCGCCGGCGAGATGAAGAAGCTCGTCGAGGAGGAATTCGCCGAGGTGAAGGCGCGTGGCGCGCTTCAGCTTCCCGATATCGAAGTCGAACGCATCAAGGCCTATTTCGCCGCGCCCGCTTTCGAGACGCTCCCCGACGCCACGCCGGAACTCGACGCCGCCATCGCCCGCGATCCGAAATTCGCCGACTGGGTCAAGGCGAGCGTGACCGCGCACAAGCAGCCGGGCTACGCCATCGTCAACATCTCGCTGAAGCCCATCGGCAAGCCGCCGGGGGACGCGACCTCGGACCAGATGGATGTCGTCGCCGATGTCGCCGAGAAATACGCCTTCTCGGAAATCCGCGTCGCGCATGAGCAAAACCTCTGCCTCGCCAATGTGCGCAAGAAGGATCTCTACGAGGTCTGGAAGGCGCTCGACGCGGCGGAACTGGCGACACCCAATGTCGGCCTCATCACCGATCAGATCGCCTGCCCCGGCCTCGATTATTGCAACCTCGCCAATGCGCGCTCGATCTCGATCGCCGAGCGCATTTCCGAGCGCTTCGCCGATCTGAAGCTCCAGCACGATATCGGCCGGCTGCACATCAACACGTCCGGCTGCATCAATGCCTGCGGCCATCATCACGTCGGCCATATCGGCATTCTCGGCGTCGACAAGAAGGGCGTCGAATATTATCAGGTGACGCTCGGCGGCGCAGCCGACGAGACGGCGGCCGTCGGCGACATCGTCGGTCCGGCCTTCACCGAAGGCGAGATCGTCGACGCCGTCGACACCATCGTCAAAACCTATCTCGGCATTCGCAAGGAAGGCGAAATCTTCCTCGACACCTATCGCCGTGTCGGCGTCGAGCCGTTCAAGGAGAAGCTCTATGCAGCTCATTAAGAACGGCAAATTCGTCGCCGACGAATGGACGCATGTGGCCGACGACGAACCGCTGCCCGAAGGCCCGGTCATCGTCAGCTACCAGCGCTGGCTGAAGGAGCAGAACGTCCTGCTCGCTCGCGAGACGCCTATCGGCGTGCAGCTGAAGAGCGGCGAGGAGCCGAAGCTGATCGCCGATCATCTCGACCGGCTTGCCGTCGTCGCTCTGGAGTTCCCTGCCTATCGCAACGGGCGCGCCTATTCCTATGCGCGGCTGCTGCGCGAGCGCTACGACTACAAGGGCGAAGTGCGCGCCGTCGGCGCGGTGCTGCGCGATCAGTTCTATTTTCTGGTCCGCTGCGGCTTCGACGCGCTCGAAGTCCGCGACAACATCACGCCGGAAATTTTCGCGGAATCGATCGGCACCTTCACGCATCCCTACCAGCCGTCCACCGACGGCGCCGAACCCGTCATGTCGCTCCGCCAGCGCCTCGCCGCTGGAGCGACCGTTCGAAAGAACGAACTAGCCGATCGATAAAGCACACCTGCCGCTCCTAAAGCGCAGGCGCACTTCACTTTATAAGACTAGTGAATAGGGAAAGAATTAAGCCCTCCGGGCAGCATGCGCAAAAATGAGCAGAATTAAACCCATCAGGCTCAAAGCGAGTGAACCATGTCCTTGCTTGAGCGGCAGAACGCTTGAAACTTGCTGCATGCAGACGAATGGTCATCTCCGCAAGGAGACCGTCAAGCTGACGCCGCCGGCTCCCAAGACGCGATATTCTCATACAGATTGCTATTTGGCGAATTTATCAGATTGCTCGGTGAGCATATCGGCCGAGCACTATATGTCTAAGGCAGTTTTGGCAGCTATCGGTAGCGACGTCTCTGTCAATGGGGTGCCTTGGCTTCAGCCTGGCGAGCGACGAATCGTCGGCATTAATAATCTTACAGCAAAAATACTCTGTGGGCGTCACAACTCCGCTCTTGCACCGCTCGACCAAAGTGCAGGGATTTTTTTTGCAAAACTCCAAGAGATTTTCCTAGATCTGGGACGAAAGTCCATATCTCGGAAGCGTTCAATTTTTCTTGCGAGTGGCGAAATGCTGGAACTATGGATGCTCAAAGTCGCTTGCGGGCTCTTCTATTCGAAGAACGCTGCGAGAGCCGGAGCTCAGCTATACAAGGACCATGAAGTCGATCAAGATTTTATTATAAATGCGCTATTTCAAAACTCTTGGGCCGTGGGGTGTGGCCTATATGTCCGGGCACCGCAGGGCCACCTGATCACTGTCTCGAACACCCTCGCGATGGCGCCGTTGACCCTATTGGAAGAAAAAAAATTGGTTGGCGTACTAGTCAATTTGTCTGGCTTAGAGCTCAACCTAGTCTTTGATCCATCCGGTGCGAATTACACACAACTTGCTCTCGAAGGATGGACCCATCGACCGTCCGAGCTTATTTTTGCAATTGACCAACGATCGCACACAGTCGCTCTAACTTGGGAACAAGGCACGCCCGCGAAATCGATCAGAATGACGAAATGGATCAGCCGTCTGCCTAAAAAAGAGGGAGAAGAAGGTACGTAGGCAGTCGGGAAGTTCGCACCTCTTTAGCAAGACATTTAAGCCCCCGGCGACATCGACTCCATGATCGCCGCATGGCGGACCGCGCCGCGATCCATCGCGGCGATGCGCGCCTCCATGTCCGAGATCGCCTCCTCGGCGACGGCGAGCCTGTCGCCGACCGGCGCGTCGAGCCGTGCATGGGCGAGCGCCACCCGATAGCCGACGAGCCGCGCGGCAAGCCTGCCCACCGTCTCCTCGATCAGTTGGTCGTTCTCGGCGACACGGTTGCGCACCCGGGCGAAAGACGCCGGCCCTTCATAGCCGACCGTCGCCTGCAGCTTCTCCGTGCCGAGAAGCCCGCCGGCGCGCGTGCCGTCGGCGGCGATCACGTCGTCCAGCGCCGAGGCAAAGAGATCCATCTCGAAACTGTCGGCGGCGACATCGTCGCCCAATGCGTTGACCAGCGAGACCGGACTGCCCCGATGCTCCGCGCTGAGCTTTTCGTAATAGCGGAGATTTTCAGGCGTCGGCGATTTCGACTGCGCCTCGATCCAGGAAAGCGCATCGGAGACATAGCCATCCGCGCCGAGCGGTCTCTCCTTCATGAGGTTCTCTGAAATCCGCCGCAGGTCGCGTTCGGCATCGGTGAGCGGCAGCGGCACGTCGCGCGGCTCACCGGTGGCGGCCAGCACGACATCCTGCGCGCGGTCGAGCGCGGTCGGCGCCTCGCGACCGAAATCGGGCTCTTGCGCGCAGCCGGCCAGTAGCAGGGCGAACAATGCCGCCATGCCCGTGCCTTTCCACCTCGCCGTTCGCTTCAGCCCTTGCGTCATGCCGTTCCCTGCTCTTCGGCCGGGAGTCTAGCCTTCCGCCGGTTAGCCGCCGGTAAAGCCCCGGTTAACAAAAACACAAGGCCCGACGCTCTTTCGAGCATCGGGCCTCAAACGCAACAGGACTTTACTGGGTACGATCAGGCGTTGCCGGCGCTATTACGCAGCGCGGAGCTTCTCGACAGCTTCATTGAACTTTTCGGCGTAGGGGCCGACGGCTTCGCGCACGGCCGACACGGTCAGCTCGTTGATCTCGCGGGCGGCGTCGAGGTTGCGCTTGAAAGCGGCGCGGAGGAATTCGTTCTGGAGTTCGACGGCGGCTTTGATGTCGCCCGACTTCATGACGGCCTTCGCGGTCTCGACGGTCTCTTCGAAATTGGTACGCGTCAGCTCACTGATGATGCCCGACGCGACTTCGATCGGGGTCTTCTTCTTGGCAGCAGCGGCCTTCGGGGCGGGCTTCGCCTTGGCGGCCTGGGGCTTCGACTTCGTCGTCTTCTTGGCTTTGGGAGCCGCGGTCGTTTCCGTCATCGTCCATCTCCTGTATGGCGTGCACCGCCCTGAGAGCGGCACCAGCACAATCCGCCTTTGGATTTGTGCGCTGCACAATGAAATAAATAGCCCCTACCCCTCCGTCAAGTATTTTTTGTGCATCGCACAAAAAATACTCACACGCCAAGCCAAGCCGTTTCAAATAAAAGAAAATCTGTTGATACTATAAGGACTTAACTCGAGGCGCGGCGGAGCGCCGCAGATCGCGTCGGCGAGGGCAGTGGCGCTTCCTGCGGCAAGTGTCCAGCCCAGCGAGCCATGTCCGGTGTTCAGATAGAGGTTCGAAAACCGGCCGGCTTGCCCAATTATTGGGCTGCCGTCGGAGCTCATCGGACGCAATCCCGTCCAGAATTCGGCTTGTTCCGCCTGCGCACCAAGTTGCGGCAGAAGGTCGAGAAGCCCTGCCAGCACCGACCGCGCGCGCGGCATTTCGAGCGTGGTGTCGTAACCCGAAACTTCCGCCGTGCCGGCGACGCGCACCCGCTCGCCGAGCCGCGACACGACAATCTTGCGCGCCTCGTCGGTCATGCTGACCTTCGGCGCAAGCCCTTCGCCTGCCGGCCCCATCGCCGGCACAGTCACCGAATATCCCTTGAGCGGATAAACCGGTATGCGCAGCCCCAGTTGCCGTGCGAGCTTCGCCGTGCCGACGCCCGCCGCCAGCACGAAAGCATCGCCGCCGAAGAGCCAGCCCTTCGTGCGAACGCCCGTGATCTTCCCGCCTTCCGTCTCGAAACTTTCGACATCGGCGCCGGCGACGAAACGCACGCCCATCTTCTCGGCACGGGCCGCGAGTTCGCGCGTGAAGACATGCGCGTCGCCGCTGCCATCGCTCTCGCAATAAAGCCCGCCGACAATGCCGCCCTTCTGCAGGGCAGGCGCAAGCGCCGGCTCGACATCGACGCATTCGGCGGCGGTGAGCACGCGCTGTTCGAGCCCCGCGCGCCGCATCACCTCGGCTTCCTTTGCGGCGCCCTCGAGCGAATGCGCGGTGTGAAAAATCTGCAGGATGCCGTCGCGCCGTTCGTCGAAGAGAATGGGATCGCCCGCGCTCGCGAATTTCGCCGTGATTTCCTCCATCCGCGCCCGCGTCAGCAGGGCGAGCGCGAGATTGGGAAGCACGCGCTCGGCGCGCGCCGAGGCGCGGCACCGCATCAGAAAGCGCAGCAGCCAGATCCATTGCTCGGGATCGGGCTTGAGCCGCAACCTGAACGGCGCATCCGCGCGGCCCATCCAGCGCAGCGCCTGCCCCGGCACTTCCGGTCCCGCCCAGGGCGCGACTTCGCCCGCGCCGAGTTGCCCGCCATTGGCGAAGCTCGTTTCGAGGCCCGCACCTTCACGCCGCTCGATGAGCGTCACCTGATGGCCGCGTTCGGCAAATTCATAGGCTGTGGTGACGCCGATAATGCCGGCGCCGATAACGACGATCTTCAAGGCTGAACCTCCGGGGTTCCGCATTCTACCCTCGGCGCGAGCGGGTGTCCCTGCTCGAATCTCCGCTCCGGCGAGATCATGACGACGCGAACTGGACAGGGGATGATTATTTTACGCCCACCGGTTCGACCGGCTTTTTGGCTCCCTCGCGCGTGCGCAGAATCTCGGCCCAGTCGAGAAGCGCCATGAAGACCGGCCCCAACTGCTTGCCGACATCCGTCAGCCGATATTCCACCTTGGGCGGCACCTCCGGATAGACGGCGCGTGAGATCACGCCGTCGCTCTCGAGGCCGCGAAGCTGCTGGATCAATACCTTCTGCGACACATCGGGGATTGCCCGCTGAAGGTCCGAGAAGCGCATCATCTCCTCGCCGTAGAGATGCGCGAGGATCATCATTTTCCAGCGCCCGTCGATAATCCTGATGGCTTCCTGCACATCCGCCGCACAGCGGCTGCGCCGCAACATGGCGTCGTCAGAGCGTGTGTTCGACAAGTCGGGTTACCTTTCGGTGCGTATCAGACCGTTTGGTCCGTTCTTGCCGATCATATTGCATATCTCTACTCATGCGAACGGGACGCGCTCACGACTGAACATCCTGGGAAGGGACCTCGCGCCATGAAGGCTTATCGCTTCGACAGTTTCGACAGCCTCGACGATCTGAAAATGCGCGAGGAGACCGACCCGCGGCCGCAGCGCGGCGAAGTGCTGGTCCGCGTGCGCGCCGTTTCCCTCAATTTCCGCGACATCGCGATCCTGCGCGGCCGCTACCCACGCAAGGCCCTGCCGGGTTTCATCCCCGTCAGCGACGCGGCCGGCGACGTGGTGGAAGTCGGCGAAGGCGTGAAATCCTTTCAAGTCGGCGACCGCGTGATCGGCGCGTTTCATCCGCGCTGGTTCAGCGGCGAGGCGCCCTCGACCGTTCTCAGCGACAGCTATGGAGCGGAAAACGACGGCTGGCTCTGCGAGTTGAAAGCTGTCAGCCAGGAAGCCGTGGTCCGGATGCCCGACACCTTGTCCTACGAGGAAGGCTCCACGCTGCCCTGCGCCGGCCTGACCGCCTGGACTGCGCTGGCCGGCCCCGTGCCCATACGCGCCGGCCATACGGTTCTCGTGCAGGGCAGCGGCGGCGTTTCCATCTTTGCGCTGCAACTCGCCCGCGCGGTCGGCGCCACAGTGATCGCCACCAC
This sequence comes from uncultured Alphaproteobacteria bacterium, assembly GCA_903889655.1. Taxonomy (GTDB): domain Bacteria; phylum Pseudomonadota; class Alphaproteobacteria; order Parvibaculales; family Parvibaculaceae; genus Parvibaculum. Next base: position 13,955 of record CAISYL010000200.1, read on the forward strand.
CTCCAGCGCGCGGAAGGCCGAGCAGCTCAGGGCATTAGGTGCCGCCGGGATCGTGAACTACGCCGAAGACCCGCAATGGGGGAAGAGCGTTCGCGCGCTGACCGGCGGCCGGGGCGTGGATCGCGTCGTTGAAGTCGGCGGCCCCGGTGCCATCGCCCAGTCCCTTCGTGCGGTGGCCCTGGGTGGCGAAATCGCCTCCATCGGTTTCCTGAGCACGGAAAATCCCGGTATCGACTTCTTCCAGCTCAAGGGAAGCGGCGCGAGCTTCCGCAATATCGCGGTGGGCGACCGTGCCGGACTTCTGGACCTCAACCGCGCCGTCGCGGCCACCGGCCTGAAACCGGTCATCGACCGCGTCTTCACCTTCGATCAGGCAAAGGAAGCCTTCAGCCATCTCGAAAGCGGCGCGCATCTCGGGAAGGTCGTGATCCGCTGCATGGCCTGAGACGCGATCGGGCAGGAGGCCGCATGGAAGCGCGCGAGGGCCTGAGGCATAATGCGCCGCCTTTCGATCCATGCAGGAATCCCCATGCCCGATTCTCTCTGGCCCTTCGTGCCCGCCCGCGTCTCCATCGACTTGAGCCATGCCGAAGGACGCACGCTCTATTTGCGCAATGGCGGAACGATCCTCGATGCGTCGGGAGGCGCCATCGTCTCGAACATCGGCCACGGCCGGAAGGAAGTCGCCGATGCCTGCGCCGCCGCGATGGTGTCGATGTCCTACGCCGTGCCGCCCTTCGTCACGCCGGAACGCACGCGCCTCGTCGAACGTCTGCGCCGCGCCTGGCTGCCGCCGCATCTGACGCGCATCTGGCTCGCCAGCGGCGGTTCGGAAGCCGGCGACGCGGCGATCAAGCTCGCCATTCAGCATTTCCAGGCGAAGGGCGACACCAAGCGCGTCAAGATCATCGGCCGCGAGATTTCCTATCACGGCACCACGGCGCTGACGCTCGCGGTCGGCGGCCATGTCGCGCGCAAGGCAGGCTTTGAAAGCGTCATGCCGCATATCGCGCATGTGCCGACGCCCTATGCGTTGCGTTCGCCGCTCGGCCGCAATCATCCGGACTTCGATATTCATGCGGCACAGGCACTCGAAGAGACGATCCTGCGCGAAGGACCGGAAACAATCGCGGCCTTTGTCGGCGAGCCGCTCAACGGTTCCTCGGGCGGCGCCATCGAGCCCGGCCCGCGCTACTGGCCGATGGTGCAGGAGATATGCAAACGCCACGGCATCCTCATCGTCTCCGACGAGGTGATGGTCGGCTTCGGCCGCACGGGCAAGCCATTTGCCGCCGAACACTACGGGTTGAAACCCGACATCATGTTCGCGGGCAAGGGCCTTGCCGGCGGCTACGCGCCCATCGTCGGCGTCTTCGCGACCGATGAGGTCGTGGCGCCGCTCGCCGCCAGGGGCGAAGCATTGATGTTCTACACCTATGGCGGCCACCCCGGCGCCTGCGCCGCCGCCGACAAAGTGCTCGAGATCATAGAGCGCGAAGACCTCGTCGCCCGCTCCGCCGAAAAAGGCGATGCACTCGGCGCGCGTTTGCAGGCTGCGCTCGGTCAACATCCGAACGTCGCCGAAATTCGCGGCCGCGGCCTCTTCCGCGCCATCGAGATCGTCAAGGATCGCGATACGCTCGAACGCTTTCCGATTGAAACAGGCATGACCGGACGCGTCGTCGCAGCGGGCCTCAAGGAAGGCGTCTTCTTCTATGGCGGCGGCACCGGCGCCATCCGCGACATTCTCTGCATCGGTCCTGCCTTCACGGTGGAAGATGCGGAACTCGACCGTATTGCGGACACTTTGAAGATTGCCGTCGACAAGGCCGTCGCAAGCGTTAAGTAATCTCTGCACTCCCCTCGGGGGAGACAGAAGAATGAAAGAGGAAACGAGACTTTGCGCAAACCCGATCTCGCCTTCACCCGGCGCAATATTCTGGGTTTCGCCTCCGGCGTGACCTTCGTCGTCGGTGCCGGCGTGATCTGGCGCGCAAAGCAGCGCGGCGTCTTCGGTTCGCCGCCGAACGAAGCCTTCGCGCCGTGGGATCTCTGGAACGATCCGACGCTCAAAGGCACGCCCATGGCGCTGGTGGCCGCCGGCATCGTCGCCTCCTCGCCGCACAACACGCAGCCCTGGGCGCTGCATGTCGCCGACGACCGCATCGAACTCCTCGCCGACACGCGCCGCAATCTCGGCGCCTTCGATCCCTATCTGCGCGAGATGCACATCGGTCTCGGCTGCGCGATAGAGCAGATGATGCTGGCGGCAGGTCCGAACGGCTACGCCGTGACGGTCGCACCGGAGGCGGGATCGCTCCTCGCGCTTCAGGACCATACCGGCATCGCAAAGGTCGCGACGCTGCAGCTGACGAAACTGTCCGCACCGACGGAAGCCGACGCGCTTTACGATGCAATCCCGAAGCGCCACACGAACCGCTTTCCCTACGACCGCGCTGCCGGCCTGCCCTCCTCCGCCAGGACGCTTATCGAAGACGTGTCCGACGAAGAGAATGTGAAGCTCTTCCTCTTCGACGAAGGCGACGCGCGGCGCCGGTTCGACGAAGCCGTTGTCGCCGCGACCGAGGAGATCGTTGCCGATGCGGAAATGGTCGAGGCGAGCCAGCGCTGGTTCCGCGAAACGACATCGGAGATCGTCGCCCATCGCGACGGTCTCACCTATGACGCCGCCGGGCTATCCACCTTCATGACCGCGGCGGCAAAGCTCGTGCCCGTCTCCGCACAGACGGCGCATGAGGCCTGGCTCGCCCAGACCCGCGACAGGCAATTGCCGACCGCGCCGCTGACCGGCTTCGTTGCGGTGAGGGATCGCTACGACCGCGCGCAGGCCCTCGCCGCCGGCCGCGTCTGGGCGCGAATGCAGCTCGTCGCCGCGACGCTCGGCTTCGCCATGCAGCCGATCAACCAGCCGATCGAAACCGTCGATCGGGAAAAACAGCTCGGCAAGGAAGCCAGATCCGAAGCGCGCCTCGTCGCCCTTACCAACGCGCCGGGCTGGCTGCCGACTTTCGCCTTCCGCGCCGGAATGCCGACCGTCGCGGCGCCCGAGAGTCCACGGCGGTCGTTGAAGGACGTGACGAGTTAAGCCGCGACCGGGGCCCGCTCGCGTGTCGCCGAGAAGCGGACATGCGGCCATTTCTCGACCGTATAGCCGAGTTCCCAATTGCTCTTGGCAAGGAATACCGGCGCGCCGTCGCGGTCGTCGGCCATGTTGCCGCGATGGGCTTCGACGAAACGCTTGAGCTCGGCGGGGTCTTCCGCCGTTACCCAGCGCGCGGTCTCGAAGGGCGAGGCTTCGAAGCTCACCTTGATTTCATATTCGGTCTCGATGCGCGCCGCGAGCACTTCGAGCTGCAGGCGGCCGACGACGCCGACGATCCAGTTCGCGCCAAGCTGCGGCTTGAAGACCTGCGTCACGCCTTCCTCGGCGAGGCTTTCCAGCGCCCGGCGCATGTGCTTTGCCTTCATCGGATCGTCGAGGCGCACGCGCTGCAGGATTTCCGGCGCGAAATTCGGAATGCCGGTGAAGGTGAGGTCTTCGGCTTCCGTCAGCGTGTCGCCGACGCGGATCGTGCCGTGGTTCGGAATGCCGATGATGTCGCCCGCGAAAGCCTCGTCCACGAGTTCGCGGTCCTGCGCGAAAAAGAGCGTCGGATTGTGAATGCCGATCGTCTTGCCGGAGCCGGATACTTTCAAGCGCATGCCGCGCTTGAACCTTCCCGAGCAGATGCGCATGAAGGCGATGCGGTCGCGATGGTTCGCGTCCATGTTCGCCTGCACCTTGAAGACGAAACCGGCGACCTTGGGCTCGTCCGGCTGCACGAGCCGCGCCGAGGACGGTTGCGGACGCGGGCTTGGCGCGAATTGCACGACGGCATTGAGGAGTTCGCGCACGCCGAGCTTCCTGAGGGCGCTGCCGAAATAGACAGGCGTGAGATGCCCGGCGCGATAGGCGTCGAGATCGAAGGCAGGCGAGCCCTCGCGCGCGAGTTCCATCTCCTCGCGGAACTGCGCGAGTTCCTCCGCGCTCATATGGTTTGCGATCTCGTTGCCCGAAATGCTGGTCGCTTCCTTGCCCTCACTCATGCGGTCATAGGGAATGAAGCGGTCGCGCTCGGGATCGAAGACGCCCCTGAGCAATCCGCCCATGCCGGCCGGCCACATCATCGGCGCGGTATCGAGTGCGAGCTTGGTCGCGATCTCGTCCATCAGCTCGAAGGGGCTGACGCCTTCGCGGTCGATCTTGTTGATGAAGGTGATGATCGGCACGTCGCGCAGGCGGCAGACCTCGAAGAGCTTCAGCGTCTGCGCCTCGATGCCCTTGGCCGCGTCGATGACCATGATCGCGCTGTCGGCGGCCGTCAGGGTGCGGTAGGTGTCTTCCGAGAAGTCTTCATGGCCTGGCGTGTCCAGGAGATTGCAGGTAATGCCTTCATAGGCAAAGGTCATCACCGCCGACGAAACCGAAATGCCGCGCTCCTGCTCGATCTTCATCCAGTCCGAACGCGCGCGCCGCGAGTCGCCGCGCGCCTTGACCTGGCCGGCGAGATGGATCGCGCCACCCATCCGCAGCAGGTTTTCGGTCAGCGTCGTCTTGCCGGCGTCAGGATGTGAGATGATGGCGAAGGTCCGGCGGTTCTGGACCTCGTCCGCGAGCGTACCCAAGTCGGTCTCCAGTTCAGGTTTTGCGGGCCGGACCCTACTCGAAGGGGCCGCATATGTCACCCGCCCGTCATCTGCGGCGAGGCCATGGCGACGCGCGACATCGTGACAGGCTGGCGAAGCGCGCCCGGCCCATGCATGCTCCAGCCATCGACATTCATTTTCGAGAGATCTGGCCCATGACCACCGCCCGCGACGTCGCAGCGCCCCATTTCGAGGCCGCAATGGCCGAAGCTCGCGAGAAGCAGCTTTCGACCGACGCGGTCGCCCGCATCTTCTTCGAGGGCATCCTGCGCATCTGGCGCGAAACCCGCTCGCCGGAAGACATCCGCGCCGAACTGATCGAGGCCGCCGACCATCTCGACCCGGACGAAGACTTCATGTTCATGCGGCCATAGCCAAACCCGATCTCTATCCCACCGGCTCCTGCAGGAAGTGCCGCCCCTGCCGGTCCTCGATCTCGACGACCCAGATGTCCGGATCGAACTTTCGCTGGCGCTCGATATAGGCGTCGGCGTCGGGCTCGGGCACGGGCGAAGGCCCTGTGCCCGCCACCCAGATCAAGGACCCGTCGCCCGCCCGCGCCGGCGAATACACCGAAGCGGTACGGTCGAGCCGGTTGACCTTGACGAGGACGACCCCGGCACTCGCATCGCCTCGCCGCACGACCATGGCCTGCGCGCCCGCGACTTCGCAGCGGCGGATCAGCGCCTTCACCCATATTTCCGCCTTCAGCCGCGGCGCTTTTTCCATATCCAGCCCTCGCGCTTGCCCGCATATGCGAAGCATTACGTTTCAGCGACAAGCGCCGACATCTTAACGACCTTTCCCGTTTGCCGAACTGCGCAACGGGCATTAGACTTGCAAACAATCCGTTAACACGTCGGGCGACGCTCCGAAACCGGACACTCGAGGAAGCGCGGGCGAAAAGCTCGGGAAGGCCGGACCGGCATGCCGGGGCAGGCAGGCGCGCCGTTACAGCAGGACAACGGATTTGCTTTCAAAGGGGAATTGCATGTTGAGTGTGAAGAGCCGTATTGCGTTCATGCGCGTGAAGCATGGCGTCGCGTTGGGTGCGAGTTCGGTCTTGCTGGCCTCGATCCTCGCCGGCGCGGGATGCACCGTCATTCAGGGCGACACCGCGCAACTCGACAATATGAAGAGCGCGTCGGCACAACCGGCGCCGACGGCAGCAACCGCCGCTGCGACGACATCGGCGCCGGTTTCCACCTCCGATACACTCGCGACCGGCAGCCTCTCCGGTGAAAACGTCGCCAGCGCAGGCATTCCCATACCGCTGATATCGCCGCGCCATCGCGAATTGCAGGTCGCCTCCGTCGATCCACGCGCGGGCCTCGGCGCCATCGGCGTACCGATCCGCCAGCTCGCCGGCGTTTATCTGAAATTCGGCGACGCCATGACGATCGCGGAAAAGAGCAACCTCAAGACGCCGAAGGAAGTCCGCCGTGTGCTGAACGAACTTCGCTTCGCCACGCCCGACACCATGGCCGCCGGCTGGTACGCGATCCGCGCCATGACGGCGGCGCAGAACAAGTTTTTCGCCCAGGGCGTGCGCGACGAAGTCCGGCTGAACGGACAGGACAAGGTTCTCTCCTCGCTCGACAATCCCAATTACGTGCTGCGCATCGCCGGCGCCGATGCCGCCGTGACCGACGTGATGGCCTCCGTCACCGCCGAGAACGAACGCATGCTCGGCCTGCGCAATCGCCTGCTCGAAACGGCACAGAAGTTCCAGCGCCAGAAATGGGGCATGATTGAATCCGCCTCCCCTGTGAAGGCGGCGGAAATCTCGACGCCGGTCCAGCCCGGCACCCTGTCGTCACGCTTCGCTTCGTTGCTTTCGACGATTTCGCCGATCGGCGAAGCCGAGGCCTATTCGCCGGGAGTTATGACTAAGATCCTTTCCCTCGCCGCCCGTCAGGTGATGTCGGCGCCGGCGACCGTCACCACGGCCAATGACGAAACCGCATCCTGCCTCAACTGGGCGCGACTCAATCTCAACCAGTGCATCGCCGCCGCGCATTTCCCCTCGGAAGAGGCGTGGTGCACCGGCACGCATGGCATCGAGGAAGTCCGCGCCTGCTGGGCCGCCGTGCTTCCGGCCTCGGCCACCATGACGCCAGCCGCGCATTAAACTCTGCCGGTCGCTCACACAATGACGAAGGCCCCGCGGTTTCCGCGGGGCCTTTTTCGTTTCGCCGCGTTTGGAAAATGGCGGTATCTGCTGCTCTCCGCGATCGGAACAATTTGAGCTAAGTCTGCGTCGTCTTTGAATCAAATACGCTTTCATTTTTCGATGTAGTTTAACAAAACTCGACGATAATTAGACTAAATATACAAGTATAAAATCATCTATATTTGAACCATGACAAGCATAATATGGGAACCAACCCGGTTATTCTTGCATTTTATGTATGGATTTAACGCGGTCGCAGCAGATCGGGGCTAGCTTCGCCAACGAGACGCGAAAAAGGAGACTGTCCATGTCTTTCATCCTCCGAGCCGCCTTCTGGTTGACCGTGCTCGCCTTCCTTCTTCCCGCTGCGGGCTATGAAGTCTCGCCGCGCTCGGGTGGCGGCGTCAGCAACGCGGCCTATATCGACGGCCAGCGCAGCGCCGAAGTGAAACAGCCCGACATCGATGCCGGTGAAATGCTGACGCTGGCGGCCCGCTCGGCCCAGGACATGATGGGCTTCTGCAGCCGTAACGCCGATGTCTGCGAACGCAGTCACGCCGTCGTCGCCCATGTCGCCCATCAGACGGCCTTTTACGGCAGCAAGCTCTTCATCTGGCTGACCGAGAAGGCCCGCGAACAGGCTCAGGACAAGTCGCCGGATGCGGCTCCCGCACAAGCGGCCATCGTCGAGCCCGCCCCTCGCCCCCTTCATCAGGCGCACCTCGCAGGCGCCTGATTTCTGCCCGCCGGAAGCCCCCATCCTGAGCTTTCTGGCCCACTGAACGCCGCCCGGTTCCCCCACCGGGCGGCGTTTTTCATGCGGGAAGCTTCGGCGCTTGTGCATCCCCGCCATCATCGCTATGTCCTGAACAGGGCCGGGAGCCGCCGAATCCGATGCGAAACCGGCCCAAAACGAAGGCGAAGCGACGAGACGATGAGCATTGAAAGCCTGATCGAGGACTTCTCGTTCCTCGACGAATGGGAAGACCGCTA
>CAISYL010000201.1 GCA_903889655.1 uncultured Alphaproteobacteria bacterium
CCGAGCGCGACCAGTGCATTGGCGAAGCGCGCGCCGTCCATGTGAACGGAGAGGCCACGCTCGTCGGCGATGTCGCCCAGCCGGCGCAGCTCCTCGAGACTGTAGACGCCGCCCGCCTCCGTCGACTGGGTGACGGTGAGGGTCGCGGGCTGGACGTTATGGACGACGCCCGCGGGCATGGCCGCAATCGCCGCCTCCAGCGCCAGAGGATCGATCTTGCCGGCCGCGCCGGGTATACCGACGAGCTTCGCGCCGCCGGTGAACATCTCGGGAGCGCCGCATTCGTCGACATTCACATGCGCATGGGCATGGCAGAGGATCGCGCCATGGGGCGGTGTCAGCGTCGCCAGCGCCAGGGCATTTGCGGCCGTGCCCGTGGCGACCGGAAAGACAGCGACCTCATGATCGAATATTTCGGCGAACCGGGTCTGGAGCCGGGCGGTGATTTCGTCGTCGCCGTAGGACGGCACCGCCCCCTCGTTGGCACGGGCGATCGCCGCCAGAATTTCGGGCGCTACGCCAAAGGCGTTATCGCTTGTAAAGATCACGGGATCGCACCTCGGTACTGATGGCACTATGCTGAATGGCGTCGGGCGGACTATGGCGCGAAGAGGCCGCCCGAGGAAGCGCCAAGCCCGCGGCGCGCGGAAGCCCCGACGCCCGACTTGCCGATGTGGCCAGCCAGCGCATTTGCACGCTGCTCGGGGCGGCATTTAAACCAATATCATTTTTAGGTCAGCACTCCTGCCATAATTGCTTGATTCAGGCGGCCGCTTTGGGCATGATTATTGGGCTGAGGTAGGATTAGCCCCTTTCCCGGGGACCATTCCTGTCAGGAGCGGCGGGCCCACCCGCGAAAGATGCAGATTTCCCCGCGCTCTCAATGAGTTAGAGGTTTCAGCATCCGAAAGAATGGGCACCGGGCGCCCTGCGGGACAATTTTTGCAATTAGGCGTGCGATCCGTTAAGCGTTCCGGGCCTCCAGGCGCCCTCTTTTGGGCCGCGGCAGGTCTCAGAACGCAAGCGGTAACAGGAACGGTCTGTCTCCAGACGCATGAGGGGACAGACAGGCAAGGAACTTGGATATGACGGAGAAGCAAGCCATGGTGGCGCTTCCTGCGAACGGACTTCCCGACGCGCAGGGTCTTTACGACCCCCGGAACGAGCATGATGCCTGCGGCATCGGCTTCGTGGCGAATATCCACAACCGAAAATCGCACAAGATCATCGAGGACGGGCTGCGCATTCTCGAGAACCTCGAGCATCGCGGCGCGGTCGGCGCCGACCCCAAGGCGGGCGACGGCGCGGGCATCCTGATCCAGATTCCGGACGCGTTTTTCCGCGAGGAAGCGGCGCGCCTCGGCTTTGCTCTGCCCAAGGCCGGCGAATACGGCATCGGTCATTTCTTCCTGCCGCGCGACGAGGCCGAGAGGAAGCGCGTGACGGAACTCGCCGAACGCACCGTTGCCGAGGAAGGCCAGATTTTCCTCGGCTGGCGCGACGTGCCGGTCGACAATTCCGATCTCGGCTATTCGGTGAAGCCGACGGAGCCCGTGCATCGCCAGATCTTCATCGCGCAGGGCGCGGCGATCACGGATCAGAACCATTTCGAGCGCAAGCTCTTCGTGATCCGCAAGCGCATCTTCAACACGCTCTTCCACGAGAAGGCGGCGATGCCGAAGGATTTCTACATTCCTTCGCTCTCCTCGCGCACGCTCGTCTACAAGGGCATGCTGCTCGCGGCCCAGGTCGGCTCCTACTACAAGGATCTCACCGATCCGCGCATGGTGACGGCTCTCGCGCTCGTCCATCAGCGCTTCTCCACCAATACCTTTCCGACATGGCGCCTCGCGCATCCCTTCCGCATGATCTGCCACAATGGCGAGATCAACACGGTGCGCGGCAACGTCAACTGGATCCAGGCGCGCTATTCGTCGATGCAGTCCGAAATTCTCGGCGACGACCTGAAGAAGCTCTGGCCGATCGCGGTCGAGGGCCAGTCGGACTCGGCCTATTTCGACAACGCGCTCGAACTTCTCGTCATGGGCGGCTATTCGCTCTCGCAGGCGATGATGATGCTCATCCCCGAAGCCTGGGCGGGCAACCCGCTGATGGACGAGGACCGCCGCGCTTTCTACGAATATCACGCCGCGCTGATGGAGCCGTGGGACGGCCCCGCCGCCGTCGCCTTTACCGACGGCCGCCAGATCGGCGCGACGCTCGACCGCAACGGCCTGCGTCCGGCGCGCTACTTCGTGACCGAGGAAGGCAATGTCGTGATGGCGTCGGAAATGGGCGTGCTGCCCGTTCCCGAGGAAACCATCGTCGAGAAGTGGCGTCTCCAGCCCGGCAAGATGCTGCTGATCGATCTCGAGGAAGGCCGCATCATCTCGGACGACGAGATCAAGGCGAAGCTTGCGAAGCTTCATCCCTATCAGACGTGGCTCGACCGTACGCAGATCGTGCTCGAAGACATGCCCGCGCCGAAGAAGGCCGCGACGCCGAAGCCCGCCGGCCATGCCACGCTGCTCGATCTGCAGCAGGCCTTCGGCTACACGCAGGAGGACATCAAGTTCCTGATGTCGCCGATGGCGATCGAAGGCCAGGAAGCGGTCGGCTCGATGGGCACGGACACGCCCATCTCGGCGCTCTCCTCGAAGCCGAAGATGCTCTACACCTATTTCAAGCAGAACTTCGCCCAGGTGACGAACCCGCCGATCGATCCGATCCGCGAGGAACTCGTCATGTCGCTGGTCTCATTCATCGGCCCGCGTCCGAACCTCCTGGACCTCAAGGGCATGTCGAGCGTGAAGCGGCTCGAAGTGCGCCAGCCGATCCTTACCAATGAAGACCTCGAAAAGATCCGCATGATCGGCGAGGTGCCGGACAATCATTTCCGCGCCGAGACGCTCGACATCACCTATCAGGCCGAGCGCGGTGCGCAAGCCATGGAAGCGATGCTCGACCGACTCTGCCAGCGCGCGGAAGAGGCGGTGACGAAGGGCTTCAACATCATCATCCTGTCAGACCGCATGGTTTCGGCGGAACGGATGGCGATCCCGGCGCTGCTCGCGACGTCGGCCGTCCATCATCATCTGATCCGCAAGGGTCTGCGTACCTCGGTCGGTCTCGTCGTCGAGACGGGCGAGGCGCGCGAGGTCCACCACTTCGCCTGTCTCGCGGGCTACGGCGCCGAAGCGATCAATCCCTATCTCGCCTTCGAGACGCTGGAAGCGATGCTGCCGGAACTCGACGAGAAGCTGACGGCCTACGAAGTCAACAAGCGCTTCATCAAGGCGGTCGACAAGGGGCTCCTCAAGGTCATGTCCAAGATGGGCATCTCGACCTACCAGTCCTATTGCGGCGCGCAGATTTTCGACGGCGTCGGCCTCAACTCGGCTTTCGTGAAGAAGTATTTCACCGGGACGCAGAGCGTGGTCGAAGGCGTCGGCTGCACCGAAATCGCGGAAGAGACTTTCCGCCGGCATCAGTCGGCCTTCGGCGACGTGCCCTATCTGCGCAACATGCTCGAGGTCGGCGGCGAATACGCCTATCGCGTGCGCGGCGAAGAGCACGCATGGACGGCGGACAGCGTGCGCGATCTTCAGCATGCGGTGCGCGGCAACAGCCAGGACAAGTATCGCGAGTTCGCAAGGCGCATCAACGATCAGAGCCAGCGCCTGCTGACGATCCGCGGCCTCTTCGACATCAAGACGGCCGAGCAGGACGGGCGCAAGCCCGTCTCCATCGACGAGGTCGAGCCGGCCGTCGAGATCGTCAAGCGGTTCGCGACCGGCGCCATGTCCTACGGCTCGATCAGCCGCGAGGCGCATACGACACTCGCCATCGCGATGAACCGCATCGGCGGCCGCTCGAACACCGGCGAAGGCGGCGAGGAGTCCGACCGCTTCAAGCCGATGCCGAACGGCGATTCGATGCGCTCGGCGATCAAGCAGGTGGCATCCGGCCGTTTCGGCGTCACCACCGAGTATCTCGTCAACTCGGACATGATGCAGATCAAGATGGCGCAGGGTGCGAAGC
>CAISYL010000202.1 GCA_903889655.1 uncultured Alphaproteobacteria bacterium
GATAGCCGCGATAGGCATCCGTACCGAGGTCGAGCGCAATCTTGGCCGTGCCGATATTCGACGAATACATGAAGACTTCAGGAAGCGAGAGCCAGCGGTTTTCCGCGTGGTAATCGTGGATCGTGAAGCGTGCATAATGGATCGGCTGAGTCGCGTCGAGCTTCGTGTCGATATGGACCTTGCCGGAATCGAGTGCGGCGGCGAGCGTCACCGCCTTGAAAACGGAACCGAGTTCATAGACGCCGAGCGTCGCGCGATTGAAGCGCGCATCGTCGGAGACCACCATCGGATCGTTAGGGTCGAAATCGGGCAGCGACGTCATCGCCACGACCTCGCCCGTATAGGCATCCATGATAATGCCGACGGCGGCCTTGGCACTGAATTCCTTCTGCGCTTTTTCGAGCTCGTCGCGCAGCGCGAACTGGACGCGCATGTCCGTCGACAGCACCACCGGCTGGGCACGCGGCGCACCGTCGTCGCCCTTGCCAAGCTGGAGCGCCTTGTCGATGTAGCGCTCCATGCCGGCGGTACCGCGATTGTCCAGATCGACAGTGCCGAGCACATGCGAGGAGGTATGCCCGTTCGGATAGACGCGCTTCTGCTCGCGGCGGAAGCCGAGACCCGGAAGGCCGAGATAGTGAACCGCATATTGCTGCTTCGGCGTCAGGTCGCGCTTCAGCCAGATGAAGGCTCTGCCGCTTTCGAGCTTTTCGGCGACTTCCTCGGGATTGATGTCCGGCAGTACGGAGGCGAGCTGGCGGGCCGTATCCTGAGGATCGACGATGGCCCGGCCGTCGGCATAGAGCGAAGCCGTGACGATATCGGTCGCCATGACTTCGCCGTTGCGATCGACGATGTCGGGGCGATGAATGGGATCAGGCTCGTCGGCCGCCGCGAGACGCGGCCCACGATCGCCGCCGACGATCGCGAGTTCGACGAGACGTGCACCGACGAGCGAGAAGCAGGCGGCGAACAGCGCAAGCGCGAGGAAAATACGGCGCTCGGACGGCGTGCGGATGTCCTCGTCCTGCCCGACCGCATGCGGCATACGCGGCTTGGCGATGGCATCGTAACCGGCGAGAACGACGCGACCGCGCGACGGCGGCTGGTTGCGGCGGCCGATCATTGGATTGTCCTTTCGGGTCCGCCGACATCTTCCGGTGCGACGCCCGCGTAGCCCGCCGGAGGACGGCGCGCGACCGGCGCGTAGAACTCGTCTGTCTTGTGCGGGACCGGCACGTCCTGGAAGGAGCCGATCTGCGAGGCCTTCAACGCCTGCAGGCCGGTGTAGCGCTGCGCGAGTTCCTGCAACCGTTCCGGCTGGTTCAGATAGCTCCATTCGGCGCGGAGGACGCGGATGCCCTCCTGCTCGCTCGCAATGTCGTGCTCGATCTGGTCGGCGCGCTTCTCGGCCGCTTCGGCGCGATATTTGATGTCGTAGAGCCCGGCCGAGAGACCGATCACCGCGATCACCAGAATGATGTTCAAGGTGCGGATCACGCGTGGCCCTCCATGATGGTGGGCATGCGGGCAAGTCCGAGATCGGCGAGATCGAGGGCCAGCATCGGTGCGGCAGTGCGTTCGGCGGCACGCAACTTCGCCGAGCGGGCACGCGGATTGATATCGGCCTCGGCATCGGACGCCTTGCGCGCCTTGTGTTCGATCTCGCGGAAGGACGGCGCCGCCTCGTCGATCTCCGGCATGTAGCGATTGGCGCGAGCGGCGCGACCCGACCGCGCTGTGAGGAAGCGCTTCACGATGCGATCCTCAAGCGAATGGAAAGTGACGGCGGCAAAACGCCCGCCTTCGCGAAGCAGCTCTTCCGCGCCCGAGAGGCCGCGCGCCAGTTCGCCGAGTTCGTCGTTCACATAGATGCGCAGCGCCTGAAAGGTGCGCGTCGCCGGATGGATGCGGTCCTGCGGGCGGCGGCCGATGACGCGGGCAACCGTGTCGGCGAGCGCCAGCGTGCGCTCGAAGAGCTCCGCTTCGCGCGCCTTGACGATGGCGCGGGCGACGGCGCGAGCACGTTTCTCCTCGCCATAGACGGCGATGATGCGGGCAAGATCGCTCTCGTCGAATGTATTGACCACGTCTGCGGCGGAGACGCCCTGGCCGCTCATGCGCATGTCGAGAGGGCCGTCCTTCTGAAAGGAGAAGCCGCGCTCCGCTTCGTCGATCTGCATCGAGGAAACGCCGAGATCGAGCACCACACCGTCGACCGATTGATGGCCGAGGTCGCGCACCAGCCGCACCATGTCGCCGAAGCAGCCTTCGACGAGCGTCAGACGACCTGCGAATTTCGATTGCAGTTCGCGGCCGCGCAGAATGGCGCTCGGATCGCGGTCGATTGCCAGCACGGCACAATCGGCACTGCCGAGAATGGCGCTCGTATAGCCACCGGCGCCGAAGGTGCCGTCGACATAGACACCGCCATCCTTCGGCTGGAGAACTTCGAGCACGTCGTCGAGCATGACGGGAATATGCAAGGGGCGCTCGCTCATCGCGCACCTCCGACGGGCGGAAGCGCCGCCGGCGATTTCAAAAGGTCGCCATGCGCCCGCGCCTTTTCCAGCGCTTCGGCGCGGAAGGCTTCGAAGGCTTTCGGTTCCCAGATCTGGAACTTCTCGCCGAGGCCGACAAAGGTCGCCTCGTCGGCGATACCGGCATGGGCACGCAATTCCTCGGGCAGCACGATGCGGCCGTCGCTGTCGAACATCAGTTCGGCGCTGTCGCCAATGAGAACCGAAGCGAGCATGTCGCGCTCGGAAGAAAACGGATCGAGGCGCTGCAACATCTGGGCGATCTCGTCGGCAAAGCGCGGACCGCTGCCTTCGATGAAGCTGCCCTGGAACGAGGGAAAGCAGACGACGCCGTTGAGCCCCTGCGAGGTCGCAACAGAACGAAACTTGGCCGGCAGCGAGACGCGGCCCTTCGCATCGATCTTGTTGGTGAAACGCCCCCGGAACGACTCCATTGGCCGTACTCATTCCCTGTTCGGCGGCCCGGTCCCCTCGGGTATCGCCCTATCCCCGCCCGAAGCGCGGGTGCCGGCTGGGCCGGTGTAGCTGGTCTCCGGGACATCATGGAATAACATGGGAAAGCTTGGAGAGTCAATGGGAAAACCTAGTAATTCCGCGCATTTGCGTGGGGTCACGACTGGTTAAGCCGGGATTAAAGGCGTCGAATATTTGAGAACACAAGAAGAACATCCGACCTTTTCCCACCCTGTTCCATGCCATACCGGCACAGTGCGGCGAGACGAAGCCGTTGCTTCGACCGAATTGCGACGAGGCGCTGCGGCGCGTGCGGACAGGAAAATGTCAGATGGCCTGTAAGCCGGGTTCTGTACCCTTGCGGGCGATGGCCATTCATCTGGGACGCCCGTTACCGGACGCCTCGTGCAACCAACCCGGGCGGCAACCCGGAAACGGGTCTTGCCGGCGAACCGACAATGCCGCCCCTATTTGGTCTTGCTCCCGGTGGGGTTTGCCGTGCCGCTTCCGTTACCGGTCGCGCGGTGCGCTCTTACCGCACCGTTTCACCCTTACCCGGGAGGCCGAAGCCTTGGCCGGGCGGTCTGTTCTCTGTGGCACTTTCCCTGGGGTCGCCCCCGCCGGCCGTTAACCGGCACCGTATTTCCGTGGAGCCCGGACTTTCCTCTGCCCCGAAGGACAGCGGCCATCCGGCCATCTGACCCTCTGCACATAGGGGGCTTTGGAAACGGAAGCAAGCCAGACGCAACGGCCTTGTAGTCGGCGCCCCGAGCCACGACATTGCCCGGACAAGCCATCAAACAGGGAGACGTCCATGAAAGCCGCCGTCTATTACGAAAACGGTCCGCCCAGCGTGCTGAAATACGAGGATGTGGAGGATCCGGCCTGCCTGCCGCAAGGCATCGTCATCAAGGTCGAAGCCGTCAGCATCGAAGGCGGCGACACGCTGAACCGGGCCCGCGGCGAACTCGCCACGCGTCCGCATATCGTGGGCTATCAAGCCGCCGGCACCATCGTCGAAGTCGGCGCGGAAGTGACGGACTTCAAGGTCGGGCAACGGGTCACGACGGTAAACGTCCATGGCAGCCATGCCGAACTGCGCTCGGTCTTCGCGCGCACAGCCTGGCCGGTGCCGGACGGTCTCGACATCAAACAGGCGGCCGCAATTCCAGTGCCCTTCGGCACGGCCGACGATTGCCTTTTCGAGTTCGGCCATCTGAAAGCCGGCGAAACGGTTCTCATTCAGGCAGGCGCGGGCGCCGTCGGCCTCGCCGCGATCCAGCTCGCCAAGCGCGCAGGCGCAACCGTCATCGCCACGGCATCGAGCGACGAGCGGCTTGAGAAGCTCAAGGCGTTCGGCATGGATCACGGCATCAACTACGCCAAACAGGACTTGGTCGCCGAGGCGAAGCGCCTCACCGACAATCGCGGCGTCAATCTCGTCGTCGATCCGGTCGGCGGCACGACACTGCAGAAGTCGATTCTCGCCCTCGCCTATCGCGGTCGCGTTTCCTTCGTCGGCAATGCCGGCCGCGAGCCGATGGTCGTCGACGTCGCGACGATGATGGGCGGGAACCAGTCGCTCTCCGGCGTCTTCCTTGGCGCAGAGATTTTCAGCGACCGCGTTCACGCCAACATCCAGCGCCACATCGACGATGCGGCGGCGGGAAAGCTCAAGGTCGTGATCGACCGGGAGTTTTCTTTGAAGGATGCGGAGGCGGCGCATGAATATATCGAGAGCCGCAAGGCTGTCGGTCGCGTGCTGCTGATCCCGTAAGGATCAGACCCGTTCCAGCAACCGGTGGAGGGTGGCGACAGTCGAAAGATCCGCCACCCCGTCCACCTTCGCGGGACGGAAATGGCGCTGAAAGGCGCGCACCACGGCTTCCATCTTCGTGTCATAGACGCCAAGCACTTCCAGCCCGTAGCCGTAGCTGCCGAGCCGGTATTGCAACTCCGACACCGTGTCGCCGCGATCGCCGAGCTTCAACGACGGTCCATCGACGATCTCCACTGGCTCGACCCAAAGGCCGACGCCCGCGCGGGCAAGGCGCGCCCAGTCGAACCGCTCGCCGGGATCGGATTTCCGCTCCGGCGCGATATCGGAATGCGCGACGACATTGCGCGGCGAAATCGGATGCCGTGACAGGATGTCGAGGCAGAGCGCCTCCACCGCCTTCATCTGGACGTCGGGATATGGCGGACAGCCGAAGTCGTGGCCGCCATTCGCGATTTCGATGCCGATGGAACGGCCATTGATATCGCGCTCCCCCGCCCAGCTCGAAACACCCGCATGCCAGGCGCGTTTTTCCTCGTCGACCAGCCGGACGATGCCGCCCGTCTCATCCACGACGTAATGCGACGAGACCTTCGAGTCCGGGCTGCAGAGAAGGTCGATGGCAGCTTCCGCCGTCGCCATGCCCGTGTAGTGTAAAACGAGAATGTCGATGCGGGCCAGATCGGGCCGCTCGTTGAAATTGGGCGAAGGGCGGAAGGGAATGGTTAGGCTCATTCAGGGGCCTGTATCGACGATCCGCTTCTGACGGATGGAGATGATGAGCACACCGGAGAGCGCGATCAGCGCACCGACGATCATCTGCGTCGTCAGCACGTCGCCGAGCAGCACCACGCTGAACATGACGGTGAAAATCGGTGAAAGCAAGGTGAGCGGCGCCGTCTGCGAGACTTCATAGCGTTGCAGCAGATAGAAGATGCCGGCATGACCGATCAGGCTCGAGGCAAAGGCCGTGTAGAAAATGCCCGACCATTGCAGCAGGCTCGCCGTCTGCAGGAGGTGCCACTGGTCCCGCTCCAGGACGAGCGATCCGGCGATCATGACGGGCGCGGCCACGAGGGCGATCCAGGCCTGCATCTCGAAGACGCCGACGCGCCTGATCTGACGCTGGAAAATCTGCCCGACCGATCCGATCAGTGCCGATACGACCACGCAGGCGACGCCCGCAATGAACTGAAACACCGTCGGATCGAAGCTGATGACCATGACGCCGAGAAAAGAGAGCCCGATGCCCGTCCAGCGGCGCCAATGAACCTTTTCGTTCAGGAAAACGACCGACATGATCGTCACGAAGGGCACGCCGAGCTGGCTGACAATGGCGACGACCGACGGGTTCGAAAGCGCCACGCCGGCGAAGAAAAAGCCGAAGCCGAGGGGACCTGCGCAAAACGCTATGATGAGGAGCTGTTTCATCCGGCCTTCATGGAGGCGCAGGAAGGGAAACAGCACCATGACGATCAGCCCGAAGCGCAGGGCCGTGAACATCAGCGGCGGGAAATGCCCCAGGCTCACCTTGGCCGCGACCAGCGCGAACCCCCAGATGAGGTTGATGAGCATCATGAAGGCGAGGTGCAGCGGGGTCATTTCGGGGCGGAGAAACGCGAGGAACGGGCCGGCTCTTGTTAGACCAGCCTGACGGCCTCGCCTAGCTCCTTTCCATCAGCCCGCGCGCTTTCGATATCTTTTCATAGGCGACGTTGATCGAGGCGAGCTTGTCGCTGGCGATCGAAACCAGCTCCTCGGGCACACCGCGGGCAATCAGCGTATCCGGATGGTTTTCGCGGACGAGCCGCCGATAGGCCTTTTTGAGGTCTTCGTCGGAAATCTCGGGGGTGATGCCGAGAACCAGATAAGGGTCCATGCGAGGCGTGCCGAGATGGCTCGCCCGAATACGCGCGAATTCGACCTCCGAGAAGCCGAATATGTCGGCCACCGTGCGGAGGTATTCGATTTCGGCCGGATGGATGTATTTGTCAGCCTTGGCGATGTGGAACAAGGCGTCGAGCACGTCTTCGAGTGTGCCGGGCTTGCCGCGATAGATGCGCGCGACCTGCTCCGCATAGGCCTCGAAGCCCGCGACATCCTGCTGGGCGATGCGATAGAGCCGGTTGACGTTGGTGCGTTCGGCCGGTGGCACGCGGAGAACGTCCTCGAAAGCCCTGATTTCCTCGTCCGTCACCTTGCCGTCGGCCATTGCCATTTTGGCGGATAGCGCGATCAGGGCGATAGTGAAGACGACCTCGTCGTCATCGAGCGCGCGATCGATGACGAAATGGCCGGCCACCACGCCGAGCAGCGCGCCGAGCGGCCCGCCGACGGCCAGGCCGACGCCGGCACCCGCGATTTTACCCCAGATGGACATAAAGCGAGTTTAGGACGAAACCGCCGCGACCGCACCGCACAATTCCGCAACCCGATATCGGATAACCGAAACGTGAACGGCC
>CAISYL010000203.1 GCA_903889655.1 uncultured Alphaproteobacteria bacterium
CAAAAAGGCGTCGCCATCGGCGACGCCTTTTCCTTTTGCAGAATGCCTTGTCAGATTTTCTCGATCCGGCTCGTCGCGAAGCCGGGCGCGGGCGTGACGCGGAAGTTGGCGAGCGCTGCCGCCTTGTAGGGCTTCGCCAGCGTCTCGACGGCGACGAATGCCGCTCTCGCTTCTGCCCGCGTCAGCGTCAGCAGGATGTAACCCTTGTCGCGCTGGCTGCAGAAGACGACCTCCTTGTTCTGTTCGACAAAGGTCCGGCCGAATTCGATGCCGGGAACGTAGTCTTCTTCCTGCGGGCTGGTGATCGAACTGGTGCCGAATTCCGCCGCGACGAAAGTGCCGCTGTCGTCATGAAGTTCGTTGGCCCAGAAAGCATGGCTGTCGCCGGAAAAGACAATCACGTTGCCCGCCGCCGCCTTGATCGTGTCATAGGCGCGTTCGCGAGCGGCCGGGTATCCGTCCCATCCGTCGAGATCGTAGGGAATGTCGTAGGTATAGAGATCGACATAGGCGCGCGCCTTGTCTCTGATCCTTTCCGGCAGCGCCGCGATCGCCTTGTCCACGGCGGCGGCTCCCATCGTCTTCAGGACATTGGGGGCAACCGTCCGTGCCATCACGACCTGATTGCCGAGAAGCTGCCACGGACGTCCGGCCTCCGCCGAAGCGGCGATGGTCTGGGAGAGCCACTGTTCCTGCCGCACGCCGAGCATCTGGCGTTCGGGATTTGAAACGATGGCTTTGAGCGCTTCCGGATCGGGCCCGACGACATAGGGCGCCTCCGGCTTCCGGCCGCCCGCCGCGTCGGCCAGAACTTTTGCCGTCACCGCCGCATCTGTCACGCGCTTGCGCGTTTCGGGCGTGTTGCCCTGATAGACGGCCATCGGAATATCGCCAGCGCGGCCATGTTCGAGCTGATAGGAGCGCGCGACGAGCCGCGTCTCGACCATAATGAGATCGGCGAGATCGCCGAAACGGAAAGAGCGGTTGATCGCTTCGAAGGCGCGGCCCGGTTCCGGCTCGCGGATCGGCATCCATTCATAATAGGCCTTGAGCGCCGCCGCTTCTCGCGTGAGCCAGGACCCTTCGGTCTTCGGCTGGTGGTTTTCCGCACCGCCCATCCAGCTGTCGTTCGCGACCTCGTGATCGTCCCACACGCAGATCCAGGCGCAGCGCGCATGTGCGGCCTGAAGATCGGCATCGCGCTTGTAGAGCGCATGGCGCATCCGATAATCGGCGAGCGTCACCATCTCGTGCGGCGGCTCGGGAATGCGGCCGAGCTTGCGGCCGTTCTCCATGCCGTAGTCGTTTTCGCCGGCGCCGTATTCGTAGATGTAGTCGCCAAGTTCGACGACGGCATCGACGCGCGGCTGCGCCGCGATGTGGTGATAGGCGTTGAAATAGCCGTTCGGATAGAGCGAACAGGTGACGAAGGCGAGCACCACGTCCTCGACATGGCCGTCTGGCAGCGTTTTGACGCGTCCGATGGGCGAGATGGTCTTGCCCATATGAAAGCGATAGCGGTACTCGCGGCCCGGTTTCAGTCCCGCCGCATCGACCTTCACCGTATAGTCGCGCCACGGGCCGGTGCGGAACGTGCCGCGCGCGGCGATGTGCTTGAAGCCCTCATCCTCAGCGATCTCCCATTTGACGGAGAGGTCCGCGGCGCTTCCCTCGACCGGCGTCACCCGCGTCCAGAGCACGGCGCGGTCCTGCAGCGGATCGCCGCTTGCCACGCCGTGAAGAAAGCTGACGCTCTGGTTCTGGGCGGGCTCTGCGGCAAAAGCGACGCCCGGTGCGGCGCTTCCAAGCGCCAGCAGGCCGAGCGCGCGGCGGCGGTCGATGTGCATGAAATAATCCTCTCCGATGCGCGATCCGTCGATGCGCGGGGCTTGGTAGCGAGCGCGACATGCGCCCTACAGCTTCGATAGGAGAGGGGAGTGAAACCGCCGTGACATGGCGGCGACAAACATGTGAAGCGCGTATTGCGCGCCCGTTCTGCGTCTCAGACGCAGAAGTTGAGCGCCACAGAAATGCGCGGCCGCGTGCCGCGATAGGGCCTGACCGCATGTTCGAGCCAGGACGGGAAAAGCAGCATGGTCCCTGTCTTCGGAATAATGAAGTCCGATCCGCCGGCACTCAGGCAGCCCGGAATGTCGTATTTGACGCGCGGCGCATAGAAGGCCGGCAGAACGCCGCGCGGATCGGACGCCTCGAATTCGCCGCCGCTCTTTTCGTCGCCGGCATCGACCCAGTAGACCGCCGACCAGAAGGCGGCTGGATGATGGTGCATCTTGTTGGCGTCGCCTGTACGGTTGACGTTCGCCCAGGCATTGATCTTCCAGACCGGCGGCTTGCGGATGAATTCGCTATCTGTCTGCACGGCGGTCAGGCTGTTCGCCAGTTCCGTCGCCAGCGCGGTCAGCCGTGCGCCGGCCTCGCCGCTCCATGCGGCGAAGTCGTCATTCGACTGCCAGCCGCCATCATTGCTGCGCAGAACGCCTTCGGCGGCATCGGCCCGCGCGAGGATGATGGCGCCGAGTTCGGCATTGAGCGTTTCCGCGCCCACGACAGGCGCGATCGCGACCGGCGTCGGAAAGAGCGGGCGGATTTCGAAACGGGCCGGATCGAATTGCGGTTCGCTCATCGGCGACCTGTCCTGTTCTCTACTCGAAGCCGGCTCTTCACTCGAAGCCATGAAACGTCGCGAAGCTCGATACCGGCTCGCGTTCGGAGACGAGTGTATTCACCGGCGCGTTTTCGTCGGCGAAGCCGAGCGACATGCCGCAGATAATATACTCGTCTTCCGGCACGCCGAGAATGCGGCGCGTCGCCGTCCAGTAATTGTTCCACGCGCCTTGTGCACAGGTGTCGAGCCCGCGCGCCTTTGCCGCCAGCATGATCGATTGCATCAGCATGCCGATGTCGAGGAAGCTCATCGCGTCGAGATCCTTGTCGATCGTGAAGATGAGGCCGACCGGTGCGTCGAAGAACTGGTAGTTGCGGCCCCATTGCCGCCAGTTCGCGGTCTGGTCGCCCTTCGGAATCCCGAGCAGCGAATACATGTCCTTGCCGAGTTTCCGCATGCGGGATGTGTAAGGCTCCTTGCGCTTCGACGTGCGCGGAAATTCGGCGCTGGCATCGGAAGGCTGCGTCTCGCGGTGGGCGAGAACTTCCTCTTCGAGGCGGCGGCGCACGTCGCCCGCGACCACATGGACTTTCCAGGGCTGGATATTGGTGCCCGACGGGGCCAATGACGCGATTTCGAGAATTTCGGTCACAAGGTCCAGCGGCACGGGATCGGGCTTGAAGGCGCGCACGGACTTTCGGGCGCGCAACACGTCGTCGATATGCATGAGTGGGTTCCGGTTAGGAGCGATGCCCGAGTTCTAGCAGGCGAAGGCGCGGCGGGTGAAGGGCCTGGAGTCCGAAGCTCAGAGCCCCAGCACCGCCTTCGCCATGATGTTGCGCTGGATTTCGTTGGTGCCGGCATAGATCGAACCGGCCCGGTCGTTGAGATATTTTGCTGCGACCGGCCAGCTGTGCCGCGGGCCGACCGGCGTCGCGTTGCCCGTCGGCGGCGTGAAACCGGGCACCGGCCCGCCGGGACGCGTCGCCTGCGGCTGATAGGGCAGCGCATAGGCGGCGACAGCTTCGAGCGCGAGCTCGGTCAGCCGCTGCGAAACCTCGGTGCCGCGCGTCTTCAGCAGCGAGGATTCGGCGCCCGGCGCATCGCCGTGGCTGAGCGCCGACATGATGCGATGCTCGGTGAATTCCAGCGCGGTGATTTCGACTTCCGCGGCGGTGAGCTTGTCGGCAAAATCCGGATCGTCGATCAACCGCGCGCCATTCGAGTTGCTCTCGCCCCCGGCCATCGCCCGGATGCGGCGGAGCCGCGTATGCAGACCCGGGGCATAGGCGTGGCCGCCGCGTTCGAACTGCATGAGATACTTCGCGACCGTCCAACCCTCGCCGACCTTGCCGACGACATTCGCCTTCGGAACCCTGACGTCGGTGAAGAACACCTGGTTCTGGATGTGCTCGCCCGAGAGCATCACCAGCGGCTCGACCTTGACCCCGGGCGTTTCCATGTCGATCAGCAGGAAGGTGATGCCGCGCTGGGGAATGTCTTCCTTCGAGGTGCGCACGAGATTGAAGATGCGGTTGGCGTAGTTCGCGTGGGTGGTCCAGATCTTCGATCCATTGCAGAGAAAATGATCGCCCATGTCGACGGCGCTCATCTTCAGGCTGGCGAGATCGGAGCCGGACCCGGGCTCCGAATAGCCCTGACACCAGAAGTCGGCGCCGCTCAGGATGCGCGGCAGATAGAAGGCCTTCTGTTCCGACGTGCCATAGCCGATCAGCACCGGCCCGCACATGCCAAGGCCCATCGGCGAGAGTGCCGGCGCGCCGGCCGATGAAAGCTCGCTGGCGAAGATGTAATGCTGCATCACCGACCAGTCGCAGCCGCCATATTCGACCGGCCAAGCGGGCGCGACCCAGCCCTTCTCATGGAGTGCAGCATGCCAGCGCATCGTCGTCTCGTAATCGGCGTAGACGCTGGTCATGAGCTCTCCTGCGGCACGCAGATCGGGCGTCAGCTTCTCGTCGAGAAAACGCCGTATTTCGTCGCGGAAGGCGGTATCCCGCGCGCTCAACGACAGGTTCATGATGATCTCCCCTTTATCGAAATGGCTTTTTCCGCGAGGTTAGGCCAGCCGGACAGGATGACAAGCGGCGTTCGGCACGCGCCTTCGCACAAAAAATTGATTGCCCCATTGGCGACGCAGCGTAATTCACGTAAATGAGGCTGACTTTAAAAAGGCCCGACAGAGGCCCCTATGACGACAGAGGAAAACGCCGTGGCGGTAGCGCCGTCCACCGGCAGCCCGGCATCCGCATTCGGTGAGAGCATCACCACGCCCGCCGAGCGAAAGCGCGCCTTCCAGATACTTTTTCTCTGCCAGCTCGCCGGCGGCATGGGGCAGACGCTCGTCTATGCCGTGATGCCGCCTATCGCGCGCCGCCTCGGCATGAGCGAGTTCGAGACGACGATGATCTATTCGCTATCGTCGCTGCTCTGGATCGTGACGAGTCCCTTCTGGGGCCGGCGCAGCGACATGGTCGGCCGCAAGCCGATCATGATGGTGGGTCTTCTCGCCTTCGCGATCTCGACCACGATCTTCGCCTGCCTGGTGCTCATCGGCCTGCAGGGCTGGGTCAGGGTGGGGATCCTCTTCCCGATGCTGCTCGTCGCGCGTTCGATCTTCGGCGGCCTCGGCTCGGGCAACGGTTCGGCCGCGCAGGCCTATGTCGCCGACAGAACGACGCGCTCGGAGCGCGCTTCCGGTGTCGCCTCGCTTGGCGCCGCCTTCGGCATCGGCACGGCGATCGGTCCGGGCGTGGCTGCCGCCTTCGCGGTCATCCATGTCGTCGCGCCCTTCTTCGCGGTCGCGGCGCTCGCCTATGTCAGCGCCGGGCTCATCTGGTTCTTCCTGCCCGAACGGACGAAGCCGTCCCACCGCGTCTCCGAAAAGAAGGGCAAGAATACCGGCCTCAAATGGTATGACCGCCGCGCGCTGCCCTGGGTCGCGGTCAGCGTCACGCTGAGCTTCGCGCAATCCATCGTGATGCAGCTCTGCGCCTTCTATTTCATCGACATGCTGCATCTGAAGCTCGAGGACGCGACGCAGATGGTCAGCGTCGGCCTGATGGCAATGGCGATGGCCGCGCTCTTCGCGCAGATCGGCCTTATCCAGCGCTTCAATCTTTCGGTGCAATGGCTGTTGCGCTGGGGCGCGATCATTACGATCTTCTCGTTCATCGGTCTGATCGCCGGTTTCTCTTATGGCATTCTGGTGACTGCGCTGACGCTGTCGGGCCTCGGCTTCGGCTTGCTGCGTCCGGGCTTGCAGGCGGGGGCCTCGCTTTCCGTCTCGCATCGCGATCAGGGCGCGATGGCGGGCTTCATCGCCGGCACCTCGGCGACGGGCATGATCCTCACGCCCTTCATTTTCCTGAACTCGTTCATCGGCTACAACGTCTATGAGCGGATGCATCAGGCGCCGTTCATCGTCGGCGCGCTGCTCGTGACCGGTATTCTGGCTTTCGCCTTCTTCCACCCGACCATGCGCGGGCTGAACCAGGCGGCCGACGATCACGAAGACGAAGAGGAAGGCATCGGCCTTCAATAGCAGATGTCAGTAAGACCTCTGCTGGGGCGATGCGCCGACGAGCGTCAGCAAATGCGCGCCCATCAGCATGACCACGACCAGCACGAGAAAGAGAAGCGGCGTCGTCGGGACGAGACGCACCTTGCCGAATTCGCGCGGGCGCCGTTCGAGCCAGAGAAGCAGGACGCCGACGGCGACGCTCGCCGCGAGAATGGCAAGCGTCATCGGCAGCGGAAGAACATCTTCCATCGTCAGCTCCGTCCGAGCGCACCTTCCGCTTCCCATTGCGCCATCAGCCCCGCAACGGCGCCGGCGAAAGCATGAGGCTGGTCGAGCATGATGTGATGCTGCGCGCCCGGTATGGCGAAGACGGGTTTCTCTGGCGCGAGTTTGCGCAGGAAGGCGATGCTCTCCGGATCGTAGTCGCGGCTTTCGAGGCCGAACATCGTCGCGCCCTTGCAGGCAAGATTTTTATAGATGTCCGCGTGATCGCTGCCCATGCGCAAGCCGTTGAACATTTCGGCGTCGAACTTCCATGTCCAACCTGCTTCCGTCGAAGGGCGACGTCCGGGATTGTCGCCGAGCTTCACCTCGCGAAGACTCAAGGCCCCGATGTAGTCGATGATGAAGCCGTTGGCGCAAGGCTGAAGCGGCGCAAGGCGGAAGCGCGCCCTGGCCGTCTCGAAGTCGGGATAGATGCGTGTCGGCCGGCGCAGCGGATCGTTGAGGAACCACTCGCGCATGGTCTCGGGCGGACGCACGGTGAAGTCGGCGAGGATGATGCCGCCGAGCTTCTCGCCGTAATGCTTGCCGGCAATGAGCGTCACGAAGCCGCCGAAGGAATGTCCGACCACGACCGGCTTCGGCCCGAGGCCGGCGGCAAGCGCCACCTGGCCGATCTCATGCGCAAAGCTCTCGCGCACATAGGATGTCCGCCAGTCGCTGTCGCCCATGCCGCCCAGATCCATGGCCGCGATGTTGTAGCGGTCGGTCAGCAGCGGCGCGATGAAGGAGAACCATTCGGCGTGGGCGCCATTGCCATGAACGAAGAGAATGCCCGGCCGCGCCGGGTCGTCATTGCCCCAGCGCAGATAATGAATGCTCGCGCCGTCGACGGTCAGACGCCGGCTCTCGCGCGGCGCAGCCAGCGCCTGCCGGAACCAGAGGGGCCGGTGCCGGACGATGTCCTCGTCCGGGATCGAGCGGACGGCCGGGTCCGTCAGATAGGTATTGGGTTTTTCGTACGCCATGGACTGAATTCTGTTCGGCGGGTGCCAAAATGACGCCCGCGCCATTTTCATGTTAAGGCATGATCTAGCCCGATTTTCGGGAGAGGGAAAGCGTCGGAAAGGTCCGCTTGGTCCGGTTCGGCCGGGGCTCAGCTTCCCGGTTGACAGGCGGGAGGCGGGCCCTTAGGTTCCGCGCCAATCCAAGGGCGCTCCGGGGGACCGGAGGCGGGGTCTTTATTGACCGATCGCAGAGCCCCTATCCGAGACAAAGCGCCCGAAGGTTTATCATGAAGATCCGTAACTCATTGAGATCGCTGCGTAATCGCCACCGCGACAACCGTCTCGTCCGGCGCAAGGGCCGCATCTACATCATCAACAAGACGAATCCCCGCTACAAGGCCCGTCAGGGCTAAAGCAGGGATTGGACGCATGGCCCCGGAGGCTGGCGTCTGAGATCGAGCAAAGGCCGCGCCTCAAGGGTGCGGCCTTTTCGTTTTGGGGGAGGCGATGAGCGGAATCGACACGGTGGTCTTCGACATCGGCAACGTGCTGATCGGCTGGGATCCGCGTCATCTCTACCGCAAGGTCTTTGCGACCGGGGACGAGGTCGAGCATTTTCTGGCGAATGTCTGCACGCTCGACTGGCATCTGGCCCATGACTACGGCGTCTCCTTCGAGGAGAACGGCGCGAAGCTGAAAGCCCTTCACCCGGACCACGCCGACCTAATCGACATGTGGTCGCTCCGTTATCTCGAAATGATTCCCGGTCGGGTACCCGGCACGGCGGAATTGCTGCATGCGTTGGCCGATCGCGGCACCGTGCTTCACGGCCTCACCAACATGCCGGTGCCGGTTTTCGAAAAGCTGACCGAGCTCTATCCCGAGCTTCGGCGTTTCGGCACTACGGTCGTCTCCGGCGCCGAAGGCGTCGTGAAGCCCGATCCGCGCATCTTCGAAATCCTGATCGAGCGGACGGGGCTCGCGCCGGAGCGCGTGCTCTTCATCGACGACTCGCGCCGCAACGTCGAAGCGGCGGCATCGCTCGGCTTCCGCACGCACCATTTTCAGCATGCCGAGGGACTGAGGGAAGACCTCGCCGCACGCGGCCTCATCGGGTGACCGCATGCCGAAGGCCGTCATCTTCGATATGGGGAATGTGCTGATCGGCTGGGATCCCTATACGCCCTATCGCCGCCACCTGTCCGATGCCGCGGAGCTCGTTTCGTTTTTCTCGGGTTTCTTTCGTGAGATATACAACGCTGTCCACGACGATCCGCGCGCAATGGCCGAGTGCCTGGCGCCGCTGAAGGAAGCGCATCCCGACAAGCTCGCATTGATCGAGACCTACGAACTCGAATGGGCAAGCTTCCTCACCGGACCGATGCATGACAGCGTCGCGGTCCTGCACGACCTCGCGGCGCGCCGCGTACCGCTCTTTGGTCTGACCAACTGGCCGCATCAGGTCTGGCCTCCGACGGATCACGTCGCGGAGGACGCCCGCGCAGGCTACGCCTTTCTGGATATCTTCGAGGACATCGTGGTCTCGGGTCGCGTCCGCATGAGAAAGCCGGATACGGAAATTTATCGCCATGCGCTGGAACGATTCGGCCTCGCACCGGCGGACGCCGTCTTCGTCGACGATCTCGTCGAGAATATCGATGCGGCGCGCGATCTCGGCATGACAGGCATTCTTTTTCAGGGTGCCGCGTCGCTTCGGATCGAACTTGCGACGCGCGGGCTCCTCGACTGAGCAAAAATCGTTATAGTCGATACAAATGCGATTGGGCGCTTGGGTTGGAGGAGCGATGACGGCCAGGTTCATGATCTACGGCGCGACCGGCTATACGGGCAAGCTCGTGGCCCGCACCGCCAAGGCGCTGGGCTTCCGGCCGTTGCTCGCCGGACGCAACGAGGCGCGTCTGAAATCCGTGGCCGGACAGCATGGCTTCGACTATCGGGCCTTCGATCTCGACGACACACCGGCGCTCACCGCCGCGCTGGGGCAGGTCGATGCCGTGCTCCATATCGCCGGTCCCTTTTCGCAGACCTCAAAGCCGATGCTCGACGCCTGCATCCGGACCAAGACGCATTATCTCGACATCACGGGCGAGATTGACGTCTTCGAGGCCTGTGCCGCGCGCGACAGGGAAGCGCGCGAGGCCGGCATCATGGTCATGCCCGGCGTCGGCTTCGACGTCGTGCCGAGCGATTGTCTTGCCGCGCATATGAAGGCGCGCATGCCGAATGCCATCGAACTGACGCTGGCGATTTCGGGCCTCGGTCACATGTCACGCGGCACGGCCAAGACCGGCATCGAGAGCGTCGGCAGGGGTATTCGCATTCGGCGCGACGGCGAGTTGACGACGGCAAAGCAGACGCCGCGCCGCGACTTCGACTTCGGCGCGGGGGCGAGGCCCGCCATCGCGATCGGCTGGGGCGACGTTTCGACCGCCTGGCACTCGACCGGCATTCCGAACATCACCGTCTATTTCGAGGCGAGCCCGCAACTCGAGCAGATGGCCGCGCTGGGTGGTTTCAAGCGCTGGATCGCGAGCCGCGGTTTCATGCAGCGGCGGCTGAAGGCGGCGGTCGATCAGCAGCCGGAAGGCCCCACCGACGCGGAACGCCGCGAGGGTTTCGCCGTGCTGATCGGCGAGGCGGTGAACGCGGCCGGCGACCGTGTGGTCTCGAAGCTCCGTACGCCCGAAG
This sequence comes from uncultured Alphaproteobacteria bacterium, assembly GCA_903889655.1. Lineage (GTDB taxonomy): Bacteria > Pseudomonadota > Alphaproteobacteria > Parvibaculales > Parvibaculaceae > Parvibaculum. The sequence continues at coordinate 10,109 of CAISYL010000203.1, forward strand.
GCTATACGCTGACGGCCATGACGAGCCTCGAAACGGTCCGCCGTGTTCTTGGCGGCGATGCGGTGCCGGGTTTCCAGACCCCCTCCATGGTATTCGGCGCGGACTACATCACCGAGTTCGATGGCTGCATCCGGCAGGATCTGAACAGCTGAGTTGAGACCCATGGGCCTTGGCCGCGCTTCGGACCCCGCCTATGCTCGGCACATGACCAGCCGCTTTGTCATCAGCCTTTTCATCGCCGCGCAGGTTCTGACCTGCGGGGGAGAAGCATGGGCGGCCACGGCGCCGGCCGCGCCCCTCGATGCGCCTGCGCTGCCTGACGCGTCTCCGAAACCCGAAGAAGCAGGTCGCGCCGAGGTGTTGAATACGCTCTTCGGCAAGCTCGCGCAGGCAAAGAGCGCACCCGAAGCCAAGGCGATCGAAGCCGCGATTTACGACGTCTGGATGCGGTCGGGCAGTCCCAGCGTCGATCTGCTGATGGGCCGCGGGCTCGATGCCTTCGGCGAGAAGAACTACGACCGCGCGCTCTTTTATTTCAATGAAGTCGTCGCGCTCGATCCCAACTTCGTCGAAGGCTGGGACAAGCGCGCCGCGATCTTCTTCCTGAAGGATGATTACGCCTCGGCGCTGAAGGACATCGAGCATGTGCTGAAGCTCGAGCCCCGCCATTTCGGCGCGATGGGCGGCCTCGCCGTCATCCTGCAGGATCTCGGCGACAAGAAGGGCGCGCTCGACATCTATCGCCGCGCGCTCAAACTCGATCCATGGTTCGACGGCGCCGCCGAAGCAGAAAAATCGCTCTCGATCGACATCGAAGGCCGGGGCATCTGACGAACATGATCCTTCTCGAAATCCTGCTCGGCCTCGTTCTGGCGCTCGGGCTTTACTCAGCGCTCTACACGGCGCGCGTATCGCGGACCTATCCGCCGCGCGGGCGTTTCGTCGATGTGGACGGCACGCGCATCCATTATGTCGAGATGGGACCGGCCGAGCCCACAGGCGCGCCGATCGTCCTGGTGCATGGCGCGAGCGGCAATCTCGGCGACATGACGGAAAGCCTGATGCCGGACCTCGCCGGACGCCATCGCGTCGTCGCCTTCGACCGGCCGGGCCACGGCTGGAGCGAACGCCCGCGCGCCGGCGACATGAGCGATCCCGCCGCGCAGGCGCGTCTGCTGCATGAGGCTTGCAGGAAACTCGGGATCGAGAAGCCGGTGCTGCTCGGTCATAGCTGGGGTGGTGCCGTCGCAACTGCCTGGGCGCTGGAATTTCCGGACGAGCTTTCAGGACTGCTGGTGCTCGCCGGCGCGACCCATGTTTGGGAGGGCGAAGCGGCATGGTATCACAGGCTGGTCACGACGCCGGTCGCCGGACCTCTTTTCCTTCGTACACTGATGGCTCCGGCCGGGCGCTTTCTGGCGGACGCCGGCGTCAAGGGCGTCTTCGCGCCCGATCCCGTGCCGGCAGGCTATGTCCATGCGATCGGATTGCCGCTGCTTTTCCGTCCCGGTCATTTCCGCTCGAACAGCATGGATTCGGGCCGGCTGCGCAGTCATCTCATCCGCCAGAGCAAACGCTATGGCGGCATCCGCGTGCCGACGATCATCATCACCGGCAATCGCGACCAGGTCGTCTGGGCGAAGCTTCATTCCTATGCGCTGCATGGCGAGATCGCAGGTTCGGAGCTGATCAAGCTCGCGGGTATCGGCCATATGCCGCATTACGTGCGTCCAGATGTGGTGATCGATGCGCTGGAACGGCTGGCGCGCGGCGAGGCGCCGAGGGCGGGAACCCATGAGATCGGGCCGGAAGCGCCGACGGCGATTTTCTGAAGGTCGCCAGGGCGGGGATAAGTTCCGGCGAAAATATTCCGTTCATGCCGCCCCTTGACCAGCGTGACGCTGCTTCCCACTTGAACCGCTATATCCAGAACTGCGCCCGTCAGTCGACGGAGCTTCCCTTCCGCCCGACGAAGGCCACGCGCAGCATGTTGGTCGCGCCCGGCGTACCGAGCGGCAGGCCGGCGGTGACGATGATGCGCTGGCCGGGCTGGGCATAGCCTTCGCGGAAGGCGATGCGGCAGGCGCGTTCGGCGACGTCGTCGAGATCGTGGGCATCTTCGGTGAGAACACAATGCAGGCCCCAGACGAGGGCGAGGCGGCGCGCGGTCGCGACGATGGGCGTCAGCACGATGATCGGGAAAAGCGGCCGCTCGCGCGCGGCCCTGAGGCCCGTTGAACCTGAATTGGTCCAGCAGACGATGGCGGCGGCCTTCAGCGTGTCGGCGACGGTATGGGCCGCCGCGCTGATCGCGTCGGCGCCGGTCGCTTCCGGTTCATTGCGCTGGGCGTAGATGATGCCCGGATAGGTCGGGTCGGCCTCGATCGATTCCGCGATCTTGTTCATGGTCTGCACGGCTTCGATCGGATACTGACCGGCGGCCGATTCAGCCGAGAGCATGATCGCATCGGCGCCTTCGAAGACGGCGGTCGCGACGTCGGAAACCTCGGCGCGAGTCGGCACCGGCGAGGTGATCATGGATTCGAGCATCTGCGTCGCGACGACGACGGGCTTGCCGGCGCGGCGCGAGGCGCGGGTGATGCGCTTCTGCCAGCCGGGCACCTGTTCGAGCGGCAGTTCGACGCCGAGATCGCCGCGCGCGACCATGATCGCGTCGGAGATGTCGATGATCTCGTCGAGATGAACGAGGGCCTGCGGCTTCTCGATCTTGGCGAGCACGGCGGCGCGGCCATGCGCGATCTTGCGGGCCTCGGCCATGTCCTCGGGCCGCTGGATGAAGGAAAGCGCCACCCAGTCGACGCCGAGATTGAGCGCGGCCTCGAAATCGGCGAGGTCCTTTTCGGTGAGCGCCTTCACCGGCAGCACCGCCTCGGGCACGTTGACGCCCTTGCGATTGGACAGACGTCCACCGACGACGACCTCCGTTTCCGCGAAATCGGGACCGGCCCTGGTGACGCGAAGCCTGATCTTGCCGTCGTCGAGGAGCAGGCTGTTGCCTTCGTTGACGGCGGCGAAGATTTCGGGATGCGGCAGCGGCGCGCGCAGCCTGGTGCCGGGTGTCTTGTCGAGATCGAGACGGAATTTATCGCCGGCCTCGAGCATGACGGCGCCGCCCTCGATCTCGCCGACGCGGAGCTTCGGTCCCTGCAGGTCGGCGAGGATGCCGATGGGCCGTTCGACCTCGGCTTCGACCTCGCGGATCATCGCGTGGACCTTGCGGAGATTCTCGTGATTGAGATGGCTCATGTTGAGCCGGAAGACATCCGCGCCGGCTTCGAAAAGCGAGCGGATCATCTCCTTCGAACTCGAAGCGGGCCCGAGCGTTGCTATGATCTTGACGTTGCGCCGACGTATCACCGGGTGGCTCTCCTCATCATGGCTCCCCTTCTACCAGAATGGCGCGGAAATCGTTCACATTCGTGTAACTCGGCCCGGTAACGACGAGATCGCCGAGCGCGGCGAAAAATCCACCCGAATCGTGGCTTTTCAGCGACAGAAGCGGATCGATATCCAAGGCTGTCGCGCGGGTGAGCGTATCGGGGAGGACGAGCGCACCGGCCGGATCGTCGGCCCGTCCCGTGCCGCCGTCTATGCCGTCGGTGTCGCCCGCGATGGCCGAAATGCCGGAGGCGCCGCCGAGGTTCAGAGCGAGCGCCAGCGCATATTCCTGGTTTCGTCCGCCGCTGCCGCCCGAAGCGCCTTTTGAAAACGTCACATTGGTCTCGCCGCCGGAAAGGATGGCCACACGATGTCCTCGAGACTTTGCCGCAAGGGCGCGCTGCGCATGATCGGCCGCCACCTCGCGCGCCTCGCCCTCAATGCGATCGCCGAGATCGATGACCTCGTAGCCGGCGGCCGCGATCGTTTTCGTGGCGGCATCGAGCGCCTGCGCGCCGCTGGCGACGATCTCGTACTGCATGCCATCGAATGCGGCTTCGCCGGGCTTCGGACTTTCGGGATGGGCGAGAAGCGCGTCGCGCAGGTGAGTGGGAACGTCGATGCCGTAGCGATCGAGAATGGCGAGCGCGTCGGCGCGCGTCGTCGGATCGGGAACGGTTGGGCCCGAGGCGATGACGCTCGGATCGTCGCCGGCAACGTCGGAGATCGCCAGCGTCACCATCCGCGCCGGATGGATCGCGGCGGCGAGACGCCCGCCCTTGATGCGCGAGAGGTGCTTGCGGACGCAGTTCATCTCGGAGATCGGCGCGCCGGAGGCAAGCAGCGCGCGGGTGATCTGCTGCTTGTCGGCAAGGCCGACGCCGTCGATGGGGAGTGTCGCGAGCGCGGAGCCGCCACCCGACAGAAGGACCAGCGCGAGATCGTCGGGACCGAGCGTGGCGGCCATCGCAAGCAGACGTTCGCTTGCCGCGACGCCGGCGGCATCGGGGACCGGATGGGCGGCTTCGACGACCTCGACGTGCCGCGTGGGCCGCCCATGCCCATAGCGGGTGAGGGCAAGACCCTCGATGCGGGCGTCGGGAGCGGTCCGCGCATAATGCGCTTCCGCCGCGGCGGCCATCGAGGCGGCGGCCTTGCCGATGGCGAAGATGACGAGGCGGCCCCTGGGCGGTGATGGCAGATGGGCGCCGAGGCAATGTTCGGGCAGGGCGGAGCGCATGGCCTCCTCGAAGAGGCTCATCAGGAGGCGGCGCTTTGCAGAATTGTCGCTCGGCATGCGGGAGATCATTCTCTGCATTTCTCGGCTTGGGTATAGTGGGGCCATGCAACCCCGGTCACGCGACGGGACGACCTCCCCGAGCGATCTCCCAGCTTTCGAGTCTATCAATCCCGACAGCGATTCGGGATTTCTTGTCGTCTGTGACCATGCCTCGAATGCGCTGCCGCCGGGCTATGGCACGCTGGGGTTGGCGGCGGCGGAGTTCGAGCGGCATATCGCCTATGACATCGGCGCGGCGGGCGTTTCGCGGATGCTGGCGGAGGCGCTCGATTGCCCGGCCGTGCTGGCGCGCTGGTCACGGCTGCTGATCGATCTGAACCGCGGGCCCGACGATCCGACGCTGGTGATGAAGCTCTCCGACGGCGCGATCATTCCCGGCAACCGCGACGCCGATCCGTTTCGCGACGCGGCCGAATTCGAACGCAGGATCGCGCTCTTCTACGAGCCCTATCACGCGGCGATCGAGGCGGCGCTGGCGCGGGCGGGCGACACGGTGCCGGCCATCGTCTCGATCCACAGCTTCACGCCCCATTGGCGGGGACGGGCGCGGCCCTGGCAGGTGGGTATTTTATGGGACAAGGACGACAGGCTGCCGCATGAACTGCTGCGCCTGCTGAGGCTGGAACCGGGCCTCACGGTCGGCGACAATGAACCTTATTCCGGGCGGCTCAAGGGCGACTGCCTCCATCGGCACGGAACGGTGAAGGGGCTGCCGCATGTGCTGATCGAGATCCGGCAGGATCTGATCGCTGACGTCGCGGGCCAGCGCGAATGGGCGGCGCGGATCGAGGAAATGCTGCGCGAGGCGGCGAAGCTGCCGGGCCTGCGCGAACGGCGTCACTACGGCTCGCATACGGATGCGCGGCTCACCATATGAGTGAGCCCAAAGGAGCCCGGAGCCAAGGGAGAATGCGATGGACAAATCGACACAGACGGAACTCGAAGCGGCGGCCTTCCGTCGGCTCGTCGAACATCTGAGAACGCGGACCGACGTGCAGAACATCGATCTGATGATCCATGGCGGTTTCTGCCGCAATTGCCTTGCCGACTGGGTGCGCGAAGCGGCGGAAGAAAAAGGCATCGCCTTGACGAAGGACGATGCACGCGCTGCGATCTATGGCATGCCGTTCCCCGAATGGAAGGCGAAGTACCAGCCGGAGGCGACGCCGGAACAGCTCGCAGCCTTCGAGGCGGCGCAGAAAAAGAGCCACGGCTGAAACGATTTTTTGGGCCGCCGATATATCCACAGCTTTCTTGGGGCCTGATGTTGCCGCCGGCGGACGTCGCCGATAGTGTCTCACCCCTCACACGCGCTGACACGAACTGGAGCGACGCATCATGGCGGACGGCAATACCCCTGTGAATTCGGGCGGCGTCGCGCAGGATCAGCTTCGATCCATCATCGAACGGATCGAGCGCCTCGAAGAAGAGAAGGCCGCGACCTCGGCCGACATCAAGGAAGTCTATGCCGAGGCGAAAGCCAACGGCTACGACACCAAGACGCTGCGTCAGGTCGTGCGCATCCGCAAGCAGGACAAGGCCGAGCGGCAGGAACAGGAAGCGATCCTGGAACTCTATCTGCACGCGCTCGGCATGGTCGAGTAAGCGAAGCGGGCTTTCGGCAAGCCTCTGGCTGCTACCTATTCAGTATAAAGATCAAATGACGGTCTCGTAACGTCGCCGATATTCGGCCGGCGTCACGCCGGTGCGGCGCACGAAGGCGCGGCGGAACGTATCGACATCGTTGAAGCCGCAGGCGGCGGCGACCTGTTTGGGGCGCTCGCCCGCCTCGAGAAGATGCCGCGCCGTATCGATCCGGACGGATTCGACCCAGGCCGACGGCGTCGTGCCGATTTCATGGCGAAAGAGGCGGGCAAAGTGCCGGGGGCTGAGGCCGGCGCGTGCCGCCAGCGCCGGCAGGGCGACATCGGACGCCAGATTGGCCGCCACCCATCGCTGCACTTCCTGCAGGGCCGACCGACCCGCAGGGTTCGCTTCGCCGCGACGGCTGAATTGGAGCTGTCCGCCGGGCCGCTTGAAGAACATTACGAGCCGCGAGGCGACTTTCTTCGCGACCTCGCGGCCGAGATCTTCCTCGACGAGCGCCAGCGCCAGATCGAGCCCGGCCGTGACGCCAGCCGCCGTGCGGAGCGCGCCGTCCCTGACATGGATCGCATCGATCTCAAGCTTCACGTTTGGAAAGCGCTCCGCCATGCGGTCGGCGACCGCCCAATGCGTCGTGGCGCGCCGCCCGTCGAGAAGACCTGCGGCTGCGAGGATCAACGCACCGCTGCAAACCGAACCGAAGCGACGGGCGCGCTTCGTTTCCCGTTTCAGCCAGTCGAGCAGCGCCGGGTCGGGAGAGAAGTTGACGAAATGGGGCGCTCCGGCGACCAGAAGCGTGTCGAAGGCAGGCATGCGGTCGACGCCTGTCACGAGGTCGGGCGTGAGGCGCAGTCCCGACGAGGTGACGACCGGTCCTTTCGCGGTGGAAACGACGCTCAACATATAGGCCGGTTTGCCGGACTGGACATTGGCCTCCGCGAAAACGTCGAGAGGGCCGGCGATATCCAGCATCTGCGCGCCGGGCAAGGCGAGGAGTCCGATGCGGCGTGCGGGGGCGTGTCTCATTCCGGCGTCAAATGTCCATATTTGTCGTTGTCGGACTATATCGGACATGTGCCGCGATTTCTAGGATCGAGACGTTACGAAGGAGGTGCGTCATGACGACCAGAACGATCGCCATCCCGGACAGCAAGCTCGCGCGCGAAGTGACCGAGATCGTCCGCGAAACCGAATCCGAGCTGCTCTTCAACCATTCGTCCCGCGTCTATCTTTTCGCCGCCCTGGCAGGCGAGCGCCGCGGATCGAGTTTCGATCGGGAACTGCTCTACACGGGCGCGATGTTCCACGACATGGGCCTGACCCATGAGCACGGAAGCGCCGACGAACGCTTCGAGGTGGACGGCGCCAATGCGGCGCGCGACTTCCTCAGGCGACACGGCATCGCGCAGGCGGATATCGACACCGTCTGGACGGCGATCGCGCTGCACACGACGCCGGGCATTCCGGAGCACATGCATTCGGTCATTGCGCTGGTGACGGCGGGCGTCGAGATGGACGTGCTGGGTCTTGCCTATGATGCCTATTCCGAGGCCGAGCGCGAGGAAGTGGTGCGAGCCTTTCCACGATCGCCGCATTTCAAGGAGGACATCATCCAGGCCTTCTACGACGGCATCCGGCACAAGCCGGAAACGACCTTCGGCAATGTGAAAGCCGATGTGCTTGCCGACAAGGATCCGCATTTCCATCGCGGAAATTTCTGCAGCGTCATCCGCGGGTCGCGCTGGCGCGGGTGAGCATTCCGTTCAGAGGAGAGACACATGTCCCGTCCACCATTACCGCCTTTCGACGAAGCGACGGCCGCCGAGAAAGTTCGCCTCGCGGAAGATGCCTGGAACAGCTGCGATCCGGCGCGCGTGGCACTGGCCTACACACCGGACAGCCAGTGGCGCAATCGCGCGGAGTTTCTGACGGGGCGCCGGGAGATCGAGGCGTTTCTCCGACGCAAATGGACACGCGAACTCGACTACCGGCTCATCAAGGAACTCTGGACCTTCGCGGGCAACCGGATCGCGGTGCGCTTTGCCTATGAATATCGCTACGAAAGCGGTCAGTGGTTTCGCGCCTATGGCAACGAGAACTGGGAATTCGCCGAAGACGGCCTGATGCGCCGCCGGATCGCGAGCATCAACGAGCAGCCGATCACGCCGGCCGAACGCAAGTTTCACTGGCCGAATGGAAGACGGCCCGACGATCATCCAGGCCTTTCGTCGTTCGGCTTCTGACGGAGTTCACCCTTCCAGCAGGAACATCGCATAGGCCGGTTCGTCGCCGATCCAGCTTTGCGCGATCCGCCAGCCGGCTTTCGTTGCGATCTCCGTGAAAGACTGCACCGTATATTTGTGCGAGTTCTCGGTGTGGATCGTCTCGCCGCTGTCCATCGAGAAATGCCGGCCGGTGATCGAGAAGCTTGTCGGGCGCTCGCAGACCAGATGCATCTCGATGCGCGCGGCTTCGGCATTCCATGTCGCGTGATGACCGAAAGCATCGAGATCGATGTCGGCATCGAGTTCGCGATTGATGCGGGCCAGCAGGTTCTTGTTGAAGGCCGCTGTCACACCTTTGGGATCGTCATAGGCGGTGAGCATGGTCGGCAGGTCCTTCACGAGATCGACGCCGATCAGGAATTGTCCATGCCCCAGTGTACGCCTCGCCTGCGTCAGAAAGCCGACCGCTTCATGCGTGAGGAAATTGCCGAGCGTCGAGCCGGGGAAGAAGCCGAGCTTCGGTCGGTCGCCAAGATCGGCAGGCAGCTCCACGCCGCGCGTGAAGTCGCAGGCGACGGGCCGTACATCGAGCCGCGGATAGGAAGCCCGCAGCATATCCACCGCTTTCTCCATATGCTCATGGCTGATGTCGAGAGGCACATAGGCGGTCAGCCACTCCGCGCGATCGAGAAGCGCGCGCGTCTTGACGCTGGAGCCGCTGCCGAATTCGACGAGGACGCCGTCGGGCTTTGCCATGGCGGCGATGTCGCGCGCGGCCTCTTCGAGCAGCGGCGCTTCGGCGGCGGGCACGTAATATTCCTGAAGGCGGTAGATTTCGTCGAAGAGACGCGAGCCCTCGGCATCGTAGAAATATTTGCTGGGTAACGTCTTGCGGCGTTCCGAGAGGCCCTGGAGAACGTCGCGGCGGAACCGCTCGCGTTCGGTGCGCGGCGCGAGCGCGATGGGCGCGGTCTGCCGGCCGGCATCCTCGGCGAGGCGAAGGCCGGAGAATTGCCAACGTTGATGCGGGTAGAAGAAATTGCGGTAGCTCGCGCGCGTATGCCCCGGCGCCGTGGCGATGGAGCCGCCGCGCAGCACCATCTGGTTCACCATGAACTTGCCGTTATATTCGCCGACCGAGCCCGGCGCGGGTTCGAAGCCGGGGTAAGGCGCATAGGCGCTTTGCGTCCATTCCCAGACGCCGGTGAACATCTGCTGCAGCGTGTTCTTCTCGCGCGCCGCCGCTTCCCATTCGGCCTCGGTGGGCAGGCGCTTGCCGGCCCAGCGCGCATAGGCATCCGCCTCGTAGAAACTGACATGGCAGACCGGCGCGTCGAGATCGAGTGGCCGGAAGCCGCCAAGCGTCATCGAAAACCATCGGCCGTCCGATTGCTCCCAATAGAGCGGCGCCTGCCAGCGTTCCTGCTGCACATGTGTCCAGCCGTCGGAAAGCCAGAGCTCGGGGCGCTCGTAGCCGCGATCCGCCATGAAGTCGAGCCATTCGCGATTGCTGACAGGATGCGTCGCGAGACGATAGGGCTTCAGCCAGACCTTGTGCGCCGGCGTCTCGTTGTCGAAGCAGAAATATCGCCCGTCATTGCCGATGGAGACGAAGCCGCCGGCGAAATTCTGGTCTTCATCGAAAGCGAAAGCCGATGCCGTCTCGGTGAACTGTTCCGGCGCGTAGGCCGGGCGTTCAGGATTGAGGGAAAAGGCATGCAGGATGTCGGTGAGGATCAATTCCTGATGCTGTTCCTCGTGATTGAGGCCGAGCACGATGCGTGGGCCGATCTCGGCAAAACGCTCGGCATCGGCCGCTTCGATGACGAGCTTGATGCAATCGTCGACATGCGCGCGATAGGCCATCACGTCGCTATGGGAAGGACGCGAGAGAAGACCGCGCTGCGCGCGCGCGAATTGCGGACCGACGCCGTTGTAATAGGAATTGAAGATCGTGCGGAAGGAGGGCGCGAAATGCGCATAGCCGCGGACGAAGGGCTCCAGAACGAAAGTCTCGAAGAACCAGGTCGTATGGCCGAGATGCCATTTGGTCGGGCTCGCATCGGGCATGGACTGGAGCATCTGGTCCTCGGGCGACAAGGGCGCGGCCAGCGCCTCGCTCCGCTTGCGCACGTTCTGATACCGCGCGAGCAGGGCGTCGACTTCGGTGCGGAGGTCAAACGATGCGGTGGGAAACAAGCCGCGAGGCGCGACGGACGGGGCCGGGCTTCCGCCAGCGTTGATCTCCGATTGCGTATCGGCCACGGGCGACTCCACTTCGACGAGCTGACATGAGGGTTCGTGGCTAGAAAATGCGCGGCGAAGGCGATGGTTCCGTTGTGACAATCATGTCACGCGACTACGTCCTGGCGTCGTCTCGACGGGAACGGTGGCCGGCGGGAGGCGTTCGACCCTCAAATCATCGCTTCACGCGGAACAAACGCACGTGCTTTCGAGTCATCCCACAATGAGATACGTCATACTCTGGATATCGACGATACCCGTTCCCCTGGTCCTTCTGGCCTGGCTGCTCTTCTTCACGAATTGAGCATGTCGGCGCGGGATCAGGCGCCGCTTCGTTCCCGCCACAACACTGCGACAGGAAGCTGCGAGAGAATTTGCGCGATGTCGATGCGGCCGTCGCCGGCATGGGTCTCACCTGTCAACAGATTGCACGTCCGATCAGCCGGCGATGGAAGCAGAAGCGTCGTGCCACCCCAGGCGGAGGCGGGGATTAGCGGCACGTTGTCGTCGCCGAGGCGGCGCAGCGAATAGCGCGACGCGATGACGACGGCATGATCGCCGATGCGATCGCCGCGCGTGAAGGCGATCACGTTCTCCGCCGCCTCGCCTTCGAGCGCCAGCGGCTCATAGACGCCGTCGGCAAGGACGTCGCGATACCGCTCGCGAAGGGAGAGCAGGCGATGAATGAGCGCCTGCTTGATGCGCCCGTCGGGCCAGTCGTGCAGGAGCGCCGGCAGGTCATGCGTCCCGGCAAGGGAAGCGATGCGACGCTGATAGTCGACGGGTCGCCGGTTGTCGGGATCGACGAGGCTGAAGTCCCAGAACTCCGTTCCCTGATAGAGGTCCGGCACGCCGGGTGCTGTGAGGCGCAACAGCGTCTGCGTCAGCCCGTTCAACGCGGCCGCCGGCGCGATGGCGCGAACGAAGCGCGCAAGCTCGCCGAGGAAGGCGGATGAGCGCTCATTGTCGAGAATGGCGCGGGTGAAATCCTGTGCCGCGTCTTCATAGCCCTGATCCGGGGCGATCCAGCGCGAGCGGCGCTTCGCCTCGCGGATCGCTTTCGTCTGCCAGGCAAGAATGCGGTCGCGGAACGTAGCAAGCGCCGCCTGATCGGTCGCATCCGCATCGACCGGCCAGGCGCCGATCAGCGTCTGGTAGAGCATCAGTTCGTCGGCGGGCTCCGGCGCGACGCCGTCGGGAAGCGATGCGCGGAACGGCGCGTTGAGACGCATCCAGTGCCGCACCGCCTCGCCCCATGTGTCGGGGATCTCGCTCAAGGTGGCGATGCGCATGCGCGTGTCCTCGCCGCGCTTGTGGTCATGCGTCGCGGTGGCGAGCATCGCATACGGGAAATTGCGCGACCGCTCGGCACAGGCCGCATGGAAGGCATCGCGCGAGAGCGAGAAGTCGGCGGGGCTCGATCCGACCTCGTTGCGCGAGATAAGGCGCCCGTAGCGGTAGAAGGCCGTGTCCTCGATGGATTTCGCCGTCAAGGCGGAGGTGAGCTGCTGGAAGCTCGCGATGGCGCGGCGCTGCAAGGCGCGGGCGGCTCGCCCGGCAACGGGCTTTGCGCCCAGCCAGTCGTCGATCAGCGTCAGAATGTGGTGATCGGTTTCGGGGATGATCTGACGGGCCTGTTCCATTGCCGCCTCGAAGAGCGGACCGTCGGAAGGAACGCGGCCGTCGACGGTCGCGTAGCTGCGATAGACCGGAAAATTGACCAGCACTTCGGTGAGCGCATGGCGAAGGGCCGGCAGCGTGTAGTCGCGCGTCGCCGGATCGTTGCGGGCGAGACGGTGGAGCGCGTCCGCCGTCTTGTCGCGCTCGCTATGGAGGTTCTCGTCGAGGATGAGGCGCTTTGCCGTTTCGGCGACCGCCCGAAAATCGGGACGGCGCCCGGTGAGTTCGGTCCAGAGCGTGGTCAGCGGGGTCTCGCCGCGCGCATCGTGAAGGACGCCCGCCGCCTGATCCATGAAGTCGTAACCGGTCGTGCCGTCGACCAGCCAGTCGGTCTGCAGCCGCTCGGAGGCGCCGAGAATCTTTTCGACGATGATATAGGGACGGCCGTTCGGCGCGGCGGCGGGACGATGCGCCGAAAGATCGTCGAGCACCCGGCGCAGGCGCCGGCAATAGGTGCGCGGATCGGCGAGCCCGTCGACATGGTCGATGCGTACGCCATCGATGAGCCCTTCCGCATAGAGCTTGAAGATCAGCGCATGCGTCTGTTCGAAGACGTCCGGCCGCTCGACCTTGAGGCCGGCGAGGTCGGTGATGTCGAAGAAGCGCCGCCAGTTGATTTCGTCCGCCGCCGTGCGCCACCAGGCGAGCCTGTAATACTGGCGTTCGAGAAGACGGTGCAGATTGGCGCGGCCTTCCGGTTCGCGCGTGTCGAAGGCCTTCGCGAAATCGCCCGCGAGGTCTTCGTGGCTTCGCGGGTTCAACGGAAAGAGGCGATCGTAATAGGCGACCGACAGGCGGCCGGTATCGGGCGCGACATGGAGCGAGAGTTCGCCTGCCTTCAGCACCTCGCCATAGGGCTTGCCGAGAAAGGGCAAGTGGACCTTGTTGCGGAGCGAGGCGTCCTTCGAGTGCCATTCGATGTCGAAGAAACCGGCATAGGCGCTGTCCGGTCCCCATTCGAGTACATCGTTCCACCAGCGATTGGCGTTGTCCGAGACGCACATATGGTTTGGAACGATGTCGACGATGAGGCCGAGGTCGAGCGCCCGCAGCGCCGCGACGAAACGCCGGAAAGCCGGTTCGCCGCCAAGTTCGGGGTTGATCTCGGCGTGATCGACGATGTCGTAGCCGTGCATCGAACCGGGTTTCGACTTGAGGATCGGCGAGGCATAGATGTGGCTGACGCCGAGCTGCGCATAATAGCCGAGGACCGGCACCGCATCGGCGAAGCGAAAGCCCTTGTGAAACTGCAGCCGGGCCGTTGCGCGAGGCGTCGTCATGACCTGCCGCGCGTGTCTGCGATGGCCGAAAGACGCCGTTCGACGGCCGGATCGTCGAAGAGTTTCGATGCCTCGCCGGCATAGCGGCGTCGCCAGTTCGGATATTCATCGACCGTGCCAGGCATGTTCGCCTGGTCGCGGAGCGCCAGCGCATCGTCGATCGGCAGGATGGCAAGGGGGGACGACGTCCGGCCGATGAAACTCGCGGCCGCCTCCACCGCGCGTTCGGCCGAAGCCTCATGCGCGCCGGTGCCGTTGACGACGCCGTCATGGCGGAAGGTGCGCCATAGCGCCTCGCGGTCGATGCCGCGCGTATGGCGTTCGCTGGCAGCGTCTTCGGCGCCGATGACGCCCGCACCTTCGCGGTCGGCGATGTCGCGCCCCTCCCACCAGCCGGCCACCGTCGGCAGGTCGTGGGTCGAGGTCGTCGCCATCGCGTTCGGCGAATAGATGGAGGACGAGAAGAAGCCCATGTCGTCGCGCTCGAACCACATGACCTGCGTGCCGAGGATACCGGCGCGATGCAGGCGCTCGCGGAATCCGGCCTCGACCGTGCCGAGATCCTCGCCGAGCACGATGGCGCGATTGCGCCAGGATTCGAGCGCGATCAGCCGGAAGAGATCGTCCGAAGGATAAGTGATGTAGGCGCCGTCGACGGGACTGGCGCCATCCGGCACGACCCAGAGACGGGTAAGGCCCATCGCATGGTCGATGCGCATGCCGCCCGCATGACGCATGGTCGCGCGCAGGGCCTCGATGAAGGCGCGGTAGCCATGCGGCCGCATGGCATGCGGGCAGAGGGCGGCGATGCCCCAGGATTGGCCGCTCGCATTGAAGAGGTCGGGCGGCGCACCGACCGAAAGCCCGGAAAGCATTTCGCTCTGCCGGCTCCAGGGATGGCTTCCCTTCGCGTCGGTGCCGACGGCGAAATCCGTGATGAGGCCGATCGCCATGCCGGCGTCGCGGCAGGAGGTTTGCGCCGAAGCGAGACTGCGATCCGCGATCCATTGCAGGAAGACATGGAATGCGACCTCGTCTTCATGCGCATGGGCGAAATCGAGAACCGCAAAGCCGCGCGGATCGCGGTAAAGGCTCGGCCAGTTCTGCCAGTCGTCGAGCGCCCGGTCCTCGGTTGTCAGATGCGCATGCAGCGCCTCGAAGCGGGCGTGATCCTCCAGCGCCTCGCCGCCTTCGATGCGGAAGCGCTCGAAATCTTCCTTCAACGAGCCATTGCAGCCGGAGAAGATGTCGAACAGGCGGCGGAAGAGCGCGAGCTTGGCGCGTCCGGCTTCCGGCCAGTCGATCTGCGGCAGGGCTTCGAGCGCGGAGAAGGATGTGGCGAGATCTCCGTCTTGCAGCGCGCGCGCGATGAGGTCGGAGTCGAGGGCCGCGGCCGGATTGGCGTAGAGCGGATTGAGGAAGGCCCGGCTCGACGGCGCATAGGGGCTGTAGCGGTCGGGCGCGGCGGAGAAGAGCGCATGGACGGGATTGATCGCAAAGGCGGCGGCCCCTCGCGCGGCGGCGGCGCGGGCGGCTTGCGCGAGGGCGCCGCCATCGCCGATGCCGCCATCGCCCTTGCGGCGCAAGCTGTAGACCGGTGCCTGTACACCCCAGAGGCGAGCCTGCCCGCCGTGACCGCTATGAATGTCTGCGATCGTGAAGCACCGCGCCGGGGCCACGGCGAGGGTGACTTCCTCCGGGCCGAGCTGGAGCTTGTGATAGCCGATATCGCCGACCGCAGGCAGGTGAAAACCATCCGCGTCGCGCTGAACGGCGCCGTCGACGAAAGCGCCGTCTTCGAGCACGATCCTGTAATGAGCGATCTCGCCGAAGCGCGCGAGCGGCGGCAGGCGGACAGGCTCTCCCACCGTGACGATCAGAAGCGGCGGCAAGGGCGCGTCGGAGGCGATGTTGCGCAGCGCGACGCGGCTCGATGCGATCTGCGAGGCCGTGGTGGCGGAAAGACCGAAGGCGGTGAGGATCGTCCGGAGCACGTCGAGCGAAACCTCATGCGGTTGGCCGGCGGCGTCGACCCATGACGGCGCGATGCCGGCGAATTGCGCAAGCTCGCGAAGGCTGTCGTCGCTCATGGGCGATCCTCCAGAAGGGCGACGAGGGAGACGGCGGGCAGGCTGCTGGCCCGCAGGCTCTCCGCATCGCCCATATGCGATTCGAAAAGAAGTCGGCCCCGCTTGTCGCCGGCGACCTCGATCGGCTCGCGACCGAGATTGAGGTAGAGCGAAAGCAGCGCACCGTCGCCGAGACGCCAGCGCGCGGCGACGGCTGCGGCGCCGATGGCCTCCGCGCCTTCCGACCGGGAACCGTCGAGCCTCGGCACGATTTCCTTGTGCCGAAGAGCGAGGAGGTCATGCGTCAGCGCCAGCCGCGCCGCACCTTCCGGTCTCTGCGTCTCGCTGAAATCGGGACGCGAGGAGGAGAAGGTCTCCGGATCGTTGGGATCGGGGATGAGGGCGCGCCGCGCCGGATCCTTGAATGCCTTGAAGGCGGCGAATTCGCGCTGCCTTCCCTCGCGCACGGCTTGTGCGAGTTCGTGGTCGTGATCGGTGAAATAGAGGAAGGGCGTTCGCGCGCCCCATTCCTCGCCCATGAAGAGCATCGGAATTTGCGGGCTGAGCAGGATGAGCGCCAGCGCGGCTTCGAGCGGCTGGGACTCCGCAAGCGTCGTCAACCTCTCGCCGAAGGCGCGATTGCCGATCTGGTCGTGGTTCTGCAGGAAATGCACGAAGCGCGTCGGCGGCAGATGTCCGCTCGGCTCGCCGCGCATTTCGCCGCCGCGATGCGGGGACGGTTCGCCCTGATAGACGAAGCCGGAAGAAAGGGCGCGTGCAAGTTTCGTCGCCGGCGCCTCGGCGTAATCTTCGTAATAGCCTTCCGTCTCGCCGGTGAGGAGGACGTGGAGGACGTGATGCACGTCGTCGTTCCACTGCGCGTCGAAATGGCGCTCGAGATAGTGCGCCTGATTGGCATCGTTCTCGAGCACGAGGTGAATATGACGGTCGGGGTCCGTCTCCGCGCGCACGCGTTCCGATAGCTCCGTCAGGATGTCCTGATCGGCGATTGCGTGGACGGCGTCGAAACGCAACCCGTCGAAGCGGAATTCCGTCAACCAGTAGATGGCGTTCTCGATGAAGAACCGCCGTACCTCCGTCTGGCGGAAATCGATGGCGGCGCCCCACGGCGTCGAGACGTCTTCGCGGAAGAAGGGCGAGGCGTAGGCGTGAAGATAATTTCCGACGGGCCCGAAGTGGTTGTAGACGACGTCGAGGAACATCATCAGCCCGCGTTGATGCGCGGCATCGACGAGCGCCCTGAGATCGTCGGGCGTGCCATAGGCACCGTCGGGCGCGTAAGGGAGAACGCCGTCATAACCCCAGTTCCGCGCCCCCGGAAAATCCGCGATGGGCATCAGCTCGACGGCGGTGACGCCGAGCGCGGCCAGATGATCGAGCTTCTCGATGACGCCGCGAAAACCGCCCAGCAACCCCGCATGGCATTCATAGAGCACCGTCTCGCGCCACGGCCGCCCGCGCCAGTCCGGCACCTGCCATTGATAGCTGTCGGGATCGACGAGGCGGCTCGCGCCTGTCGGTACGTCGCCTTCGAGCGCGCGGGCCGCGGGGTCCGGCACGGCGAGATCGTCCGGCGCAAGGCGAAAGCGATAGGGCGTGCCCGCAGCGACACGGGCTTCCGTTTCGAACCAGCCTCCGTCGCGCTTCGTCATCGGCAGATCGGCGGAGCCGTCGATGGCGACCGTAACCGCATCGCGGCTCGGCGCCCAGAGACGGAAGCGCGCGACGTCACCGGCACGTTCGGCGCCGAACGACCATTTATATGGTTCGCGCGCACTCATGCCGCATGCGCCGGAATGCGCGTCGTGACCAGCGCAAGGGCATGGGCGGCGACCGTCACATCGTTGCCGATGGATTGATCTTCGGCCGGGTCCGCCGCGCTGTCGAGACGCAGCCGCCAGTCGACCGGGACGTTCCCCGGCAGGGCAGGAAGCTTGAAGGCGACATCCGCCGCCGAAGCGTTGAACAAAATGAGAAGCATGTCGATCTGCCCCTCCGGGCTCGTCTTGCTTGCGGGACCAGCAAGCCGAAGTGTAAGTGTGCGACCCTCGGGTTCGTTCCACTGCTCAGGCGTCATTTCCTGCCCCGTCTCGTCGAACCAGGCGATTTCCGCGAGGTGGGGCGCGGCGAAACGATGCGCGTGGAAATAATGGGCGGCGCGAAGGATCGAGAATTCCTTCCTCAACCGCGTGAGCTTGCCGACGAAGGCGGTCAGCGCGCGCGCATCGGGGGCCTCCGCCGCCTTCCAGTCGAGCCAGGAGAGCTCGTTGTCCTGGCAATAGGCGTTGTTGTTGCCCTTCTGGCTGCGGTCGAACTCGTCGCCCGCGAGCAGCATCGGCGTGCCATGCGAAAGCAGAACCGTGGCGAGCATCGCGCGCTGGACGCGGCGTCTCGTCTCGTTGATTGCGGCGTTCTCGCTCGGCCCTTCGGCGCCCCAGTTGGCGCTGTAATTTTCGCCATGACCGTCATTGTTGTTCTCGCCATTCGCCTCGTTGTGCTTCTGCGAATAGCTGACGACATCGCGCAGCGTGAAGCCGTCATGCGCCGCGATGAAATTGACCGAGGCCCATGGTTTGCGAAAACGACGCTCGAACAGCCAGGCCGAGCCGGTGATGTGTCCCGCGAGATCGGCGCGCTGGCCGGCATCGCCGCGCCAGAAGCGCCGGAAATTGTCGCGCGCACGATCGTTCCATTCCGAAAATCCGGGTGGCATCTGGCCGAGTTGATAACCGCCGGGCCCGATGTCCCATGGTTCGGAATAGAGTTTGACGCGCGAGAGGATGGGGTCTTGCCGGATTGCGTCGAAGAAGCCGGAGCCCACATCGTAGCCATTGCCCTCGCGGCCGAGCGTGATGCCGAGATCGAAACGGAAGCCGTCGACGTGATAGGCGTTCACCCAGTAGCGCAGCGAATCCATGATCATCTGCAAGACGCGTGGGTGGGACGCATTGACCGTGTTCCCGACGCCGGTCTCGTTGATGTAGTAGCGCTCGTCGCCGGGGATGAGGCGGTAATAGCTCGCATTGTCGAGACCGCGGAACGAGATCGTCGGGCCGAGCTCGTTGCCCTCGCAGGTATGATTGTAGACGACGTCGAGAATGACCTCGATGCCGGCCTCGTGCAGACGACGCACCGCGACGCGAACTTCGTTGAGCGCGCCGTCGGAAAGATAGGCGGGCTCGGGCGCGAAGAAGCAGAGGGTGTTATAGCCCCAGTAGTTGCGCAGACCCTTCTCGATCAGGATGCGGTCCTGCATGAAGGCGTGGACCGGCATCAGCTCGACGGCATTGACGCCTGTCCTGACGAGATGATCGATGAAATGGGGATCGGTCAGCGCGGCGAAGGTGCCGCGCTCGTTGGCGCGGAGATCCTGCCGCAGCATCGAGGCGCCTTTGACGTGCAGTTCATAGATGACGACGTCCTTGGGCGGAATGGAGGGCGGCCTGTCGTCACCCCAGTGGAAGGCGTCGTCGGTCACGATCGATTTCGGCACGGCCGGCGCGCTGTCGCGGCGGTCGAAGGAAAGATCGCCGCGCGGCGAGTGCAGCCTGTAGCCGAAGAGCGAATCCGACCAGCGGACCGGCCCGTTGACCTGCCGGGCGTAAGGGTCGACGAGAAGCTTGTGCGGATTGAAGCGATGTCCCTGTGCGGGCTGATAAGGCCCATAGGCACGATAGCCGTAAAGAAGTCCCGGCAGCGCATCGGGCAGATAGCCGTGCCAGACTTCGTCGGTGCATTCCGGCAATTCGTAGCGCGCCACCTCGCGGCGACCCGATGGATCGAAGACGCAGAGTTCGATCTTTTCCGCATTGGCGGAGAAGACGGCGAAATTCGTGCCGAGCCCGTCCCATGTCGCGCCGAGGGGATAGGGGAGCCCGGCCGTCATGCGGTCGCGAAGGTTCTGCATGGTCAGGTTCCCGGCTTCAGAACGAGCGTCGCGAGCGGCGGCAGGGTGAGGCGAAGCGATGCCTGCCGTCCGTGACTCGCGATGTCGTCGGCGTGAATGACGCCGCCATTGCCGACATTCGAACCGCCATAAATATCCGCGTCGGTGTTGAGACATTCGCGCCAGGGGCCGGCATGCGGAACGCCGATGCGATAGTCGTGGCGCGGCACCGGCGTCATGTTGCAGATCGCGACGACGGGCGGATGGCCCGGTGCGCTGCGTTCATAGGCAAAGACGCTGTTCGCGCGATCGTCGCCGACGAGCCAGGCAAAGCCCCCCGGCTCGCAGTCCTTCACATGAAGCGAAGGCTCGGTCGCATAGACATGATTGAGGTCGCGCACCAGCCGCTGCACGCCGAGATGCGCGGGATTGTCGAGCAGGCTCCATTCGATCGACCGGTCGTGGTTCCACTCGTGCCACTGCGCGATCTCGCCGCCCATGAAGAGGAGCTTCTTGCCTGGATGCGTCCACATGAATCCGTAATAGGCGCGCAGATTGGCGAATTTCTGCCAGGCGTCGCCGGGCATCTTGCCGATCAGCGAGCCCTTGCCGTGAACGACCTCGTCATGCGAAAGCGGCAACAGGAAGCGCTCGTTGAACGCATAGATCATGCCGAAGGTCATTTCGTCGTGGTGGTAGCGGCGGTGGATCGGATCTTCCGACATGTATTTCAACGTGTCGTGCATCCAGCCCATATTCCATTTGTAGGTGAAGCCGAGGCCGCCATGTTCGGTATCGTGGGTGACGCCGGGCCAGGCGGTCGATTCCTCGGCGAGCATGATCGCGCCGGGGCAACGCTCGCCGATGATCCGATTGAGATTGCGCAGGAGCGAGATCGACTCGAGGTTCTCGCGGCCGCCGTGAACGTTCGGAATCCATTCACCAGCCTTGCGGCTGTAGTCGCGATAGAGCATCGAGGCCACCGCGTCGACGCGCAACCCGTCGACGTGAAATCGCTCGAGCCAGAAAAGCGCGCTGCCGATCAGGAAGTTCAAGACTTCGTTGCGGCCGAAATTGTAGATCATCGAATGCCAGTCGGGATGAAAGCCCTCGCGCGGGTCTTCATGCTCGTAGAGCGCGGTGCCGTCGAAACGGATGAGGCCATGGGCATCGTTCGGGAAATGTCCCGGCACCCAGTCGAGCAATACGCCGATGCCCGCCTCATGGAAGCGGTCGACGAAGCGCGCGAAGCCGTCGGGTTCGCCCATGCGCGCGGTCGGCGCATATTGGCTCAAGGGCTGATAGCCCCATGAGCCGCCGAAGGGATGCTCCATGACGGGCATCAACTCGATATGCGTGAAGCCCATGCGCTCGACATAAGGGACGAGACGGTCGGCGAGCACGTCCCAGCTCGGGCTCTGGTGCGCTTCGTCGCGAAACCATGAGGCTGCGTGAACCTCGTAGACGGAAATGGGCGCGTCGGGGCGCTGGCGCGCCGCGCGGTTGGCCATCCAGTCCTCGTCCGTCCAGCGATAAGGCGCGACGCCGGCGACGATGGAAGCCGTGGCGGGCGGCACTTCGGTGGCGCGCGCAAAGGGATCGGCCTTGAGCGGCAGCACGCTCATGTCCGGGCCGACGATTTCATATTTGTAAGGCTCGCCGACGCCGAGACGCGGAATGAAGAGTTCCCAGATGCCCGCGCCATGTCGCAGACGCATCGGATGACGCCGTCCATCCCAGGCGTTGAAATCGCCGACCACGGAAACCCGCCGCGCATTAGGCGCCCAGACCGCGAAGCGCACGCCGGGTATGCCGTCGATGGTGCGCGGCAAGGCGCCGAGGCAGTTCGCGGGATCGGGATGCGTGCCGGCCGAGAATTTGTGGAGATCGTCGTCGGACAGGAGAAGCCCGAAGGAATAGGGATCTTCGGTTTCCTGTACCGCCTCCGACCATTGGATGCGGAGCCTATAAGGCTCGTCGCGCGCGATCGTTCCCGAGAAGACCCCTGCATTGTGAATGCGCGGAAGCTCGCCCAGCGTCTCGCCGGTCTTGCGCGACAGCACGGAAACGGCGAGCGCCCCGGGCATGAAGGCGCGGATGACGGCGCCGCCCTTCGTCGGGTGGCGGCCGAGCAGCGAGAAGGGATCGCCGTTGCGTCCCTGCACCAGCGCGTCGAGCGCGCGTTGTTCCACCGGTACATGAGCGGTCAGGGTCTCAGGCATGGGCGTCCTCCTTTCCTTCGGATGTTTCGAGGACGCGCACGGCAAGCGCCGCAAGGCCGCGCACCGGAATGCCGAGCCAGCTTGGCCGGTTCGCGACTTCGTAGAGAACTTCGTAGGCCGCCTTCTCGAGCAGGAAGAGATCGATCAAAGCTGCGCGGCCCTTCCGCGAAATCCAGGGATGTTCCGCACCGTCGATCGCATCGTCGTAGCCGGCGAGCAGTGCTTGCGCGGCGCGGCGCCGGAAATCGGCGATCAGCTTGCGGCGCGCCTCGGCGGAAGGCGGCGGCAGAGGCTCGCTATCGACGGTTTCGACGGCGGCCGCCGCATAGTCGAAGGAGCGCAGCACGCCGGCGACGTCGCGCATCGGGCTCGTCTTCGCGCGACGCTCGGCGAGCGGCCGAGCCGTCTCGCCCTCGAAATCGATGATGATCGCGTCGCCCTGCGAAACGAGGATTTGCCCCAGATGGAGATCGCCATGAATGCGGATGCGCAGGGAATCGCTGCCGGCAAAGGCGAGGTCGGATGTCGCGGCGAGCAGAACCTCGCGTTTGCTGACGAGATCGGCGGCGAGACGGCCCGTCTCCTCGTCCGGCCATTCGGTGCGCTTCGACAGGGCATCGAGCGCATCGGTGAGCATCTTGCACGCGCCTTCCGCCCATTGATCGAGCGTATCGGCATCGGCGGGCTCGGGCGCGAAGTCGGCCTCGCCGGAAGGGGCGGCGAGAAGCGCATGCAGCTCGCCGACGCGCCGGCCGATGATGCGCGCGAAGGTGTCGTATTCCTCAAGCGGATCGATCTCTTCGTCGGGCTTCGTATCGGGAAGCGCGTGCTCGGCTACCGCGCGGTTCAGATAATCGACGGTCCAGTTCCAGCCGTCGCCCTGGTTCTGGATGAAGCCCTGCAGAATGGCGATGGTCGCCTGCTCGCCGTCGGTGCTGAAGCGCGTCACGTCGCCGAGGAATTGCGGCGTGTTGCGATAGCCGAGCGTCGTCAGGTGCCGGCTCATCTCGACTTCCGGATGAATGCCGGGATTGATCTTGCGGATGAGCTTCAGCACCGCCGTCGAACCGATGACGAGCGAGCTGTTCGACTGCTCGGTGGTGAGCCAGCGCAGCGACATGTCGTCCATGAACGGCGTTTCGGCGAAGGCCGGCGAGGATCGGAATTCGATCTCGCCGGTCTGCGTCGGCACCGTCGTGCCGCTCTTCAGGTGATCGATGAGGCCATGCGCGAACTCCTCCAGCGCGAAAGCGTCGGTAAGATAGCCGATGCGCCGACCGAGGCGGACGCGCGCCAGCGCCAGCTGCTGCGGCAGCGGGGAGGCGAGGTTCTCGTCTTCCCAGAAAATGCCGAGCGGAACGGCGTAGCGTTCGGTGCGGCCATCGAGATCGACGTCGATGCCGGTCAGCAGAATATCGCGATCGCCAT
This sequence comes from uncultured Alphaproteobacteria bacterium, assembly GCA_903889655.1. Taxonomy (GTDB): domain Bacteria; phylum Pseudomonadota; class Alphaproteobacteria; order Parvibaculales; family Parvibaculaceae; genus Parvibaculum. The sequence goes on from CAISYL010000203.1 coordinate 33,468, forward strand.
GCCGGAGCGCGGCGGAGCCGGCGATGCGGATCGCGCGGATGGGTTCGCCCTTCGAGGCGAACCAGCGGCGCAGCGGCAGATAGGCTTTCAGGATTTCGTCCTGCAGCAGCGTACGGCGTTCACCCGTCAGAACGTCCTCGATGCCTTTGCGAAGAACGAGCGTCACATAATCGGTCATCTGTTCCGGCGCCAATGTTTGCCATGCCGGTCCTTCGGCATTCTGGCGAAGTTCGAACCAGTAAAAGCCGTAGGGCGGCAGCGTCAGCAGATAAGTAAGTTGTCCGATCCGCGGAAAAGGCGAGGAGCCCATCATCTCGATCGGCACATAACCCGCATAGGCGGCGAGATCGAGTTCGACGGCCTGCGGGGCGCGGCAGAGATTGGCGACGCAGAGAACGGTGGTGCCTTCGTGCTCGCGCAGATAGGCGAGGATCTTGCGGTTGCCGGGATAGAGAAACCTGATCGCCCCGCGGCCGAAAGCCTTGTGCTGGCGTCGCGTCGCCAGCATGCGGCGCATCCAGTTGAGCAGCGAATGCGGATCGCGCGCCTGCGCCTCGACATTGACGGCATCGTAGCCGTAGAGCGAGTCCATGATCGGCGGCAGGACGAGGCGTTCGGGATCGGCGCGGGAGAAGCCGCCGTTCCGGTCGGCGCTCCATTGCATCGGCGTGCGCACGCCGTGCCGGTCGCCGAGATGGATGTTGTCGCCCATGCCGATCTCGTCGCCGTAATAGATGACCGGTGTGCCGGGCAGCGAAAGAAGCAGACTCGTCATCAGCTCGATGCGGCGGCGGTCGCGCTGCAGCAGCGGGGCGAGGCGGCGGCGGATGCCGAGATTGAGCCGCGCGCGCTTGTCGACCGCATAGGTCTCCCAGAGATAGTCGCGCTCCTTGTCGGTCACCATTTCGAGCGTCAGCTCGTCATGGTTGCGCAGGAAGATCGCCCATTGCGCATTTTCCGGGATCGCCGGCGTCTGACGCAGGATGTCGGTGACGGGGAAGCGGTCTTCCTGCGCGATCGCCATGTACATGCGCGGCATCAGCGGGAAGTGGAACGCCATGTTGCATTCGTCGCCGTCGCCGAAATATTCCTGCGTGTCCTCCGGCCATTGATTGGCCTCGGCGAGAAGCACGCGACCGGGAAAATGCTCGTCCATATAGGCGCGGATCTGCTTCAGGATCGCATGGGTCTCGGGCAGGTTCTCGTTCGACGTGCCCTCGCGCTCGACGAGATAGGGCACGGCATCGAGCCTGAGCCCGTCGACGCCCATCTCGAGCCAGAACTGCATCACACGCAGAACTTCCTTCAGCACCGCCGGATTGTCGTAGTTGAGATCGGGCTGGTGCGAATAGAAGCGGTGCCAGAAATAGGCGCCCGCGACGGAATCCCATGTCCAGTTCGATTTCTCGGTGTCGCAGAAGATTACACGCGTGCCCGCATAGGCCTGGTCATTGTCGGACCAGACGTAATAATCGCGATAGCGCGAACCCGGTTTGGCGCGGCGCGCGCGCTGGAACCACGGATGCTGGTCGGAAGTGTGGTTGACGACGAGCTCGGTGATGACGCGGATACCGCGCGCATGCGCTTCCTTCACGAAATGACGGACGTCGGCCATGACGCCGTAATCGGGGTGGACGTCCTTGTAGGCCGCAATGTCGTAGCCGTCGTCGAGACGCGGCGAGGGATAGAAGGGCAGAAGCCACAGCGTATCGACGCCGAGTTCGGCGATATAGTCGAGCTTCTGGATCAGCCCCGGAAAATCGCCGATGCCGTCGCCATTGGCGTCGAAAAAGGATTTCGGATGGAGCTGGTAGATGACCGCGTCCTTGTACCAGAGCGGATCATCGTTCAGCGGCACTTTCAGGCTCGCCATTCAAAGTTCCTCGTGTGGGCGGACGCGCCAGACGGCGAACGGAAGCTCCGCCGGGTCGAGCCTTATGGTTTGATTTTTGCCGTGCCAGACGAAGCTGTGGCCGCGCATCAGATCTTCCGCCCTGAGCGCGGCGTGATCGGCGAGGCCCCATTCCCAAAGCGGCAGCTCGATGGCCGCCTCATGCGCGCGGAAAGGATCGAGATTGATGGCGGCGAGAACGACATTGTCGCGCGCCGGCGTCGCCTTGGCGAAATAGAGGATCTGGTCGTTGAAGGCATTGTAGAATTCGAGCCCGAGATGCGTGTGAAGCGCGGGGTTCGCCTTGCGGATGCGGTTGAGCTGCGCGATCTCGGCGACGATGTTGCCGGGCCGCGACCAGTCCCATGCGCGGATCTCGTATTTCTCGGAATTGAGATATTCCTCGCGGCCGGGCAGCGGTGTCGCCTCGCAGAGCTCGAAGCCGCTATAGACGCCCCAGAGACCCGACAGCAGCGTCGCGAGCGCCGCACGGATGAGATGCCCCGGCCGTCCCGACGTCTGCAGGAAAGGCGGATTGATGTCCGGCGTGTTGACGAAGAAGTTCGGCCGGAAGAAATCGCGAACGCCTTCTCCGTTGAGCTCCGTCAGATATTCGGCGAACTCCGCCTTGGTGTGGCGCCAGGTGAAGTAGGTGTAGGACTGCGAGAAGCCGAGCTTGGCGAGACGGTACATGCGCTTCGGCGCCGTGAAAGCCTCCGACAGAAAGATCACATCGGGATGGCGCGCGCGGACGCTGCCGATCAGCCACTCCCAGAACGGATAGGGTTTGGTGTGCGGATTGTCGACGCGGAAGATCCTGACGCCCTCCATGACCCAGAAGAGCACGACGCTTTCGAGCGCGAGCCACAATTCGGGCGCGGCGCCTTCGGCGTAGAATTCGACATTGGTGATGTCTTCGTATTTCTTCGGCGGGTTCTCCGCGTAATGCAGCGTGCCGTCCGCCTGCCATTTGAACCAGTCTGGATGCTCCTTGACCCATGGATGATCGGGCGAACACTGGATCGCGAAGTCGAGAGCGAGTTCGAGCCCGTGATCGCGCGCGGCGTCGCGCAGCCGGCGGAAATCCGCGAGCGTGCCGAGTTCGGGGTGAATGTCGGTATGCCCGCCTTCCGCGCTGCCGATCGCGTAGGGACTGCCGGGATCGCCCGGTTCCGTCGTCAGCGAATTGTTGCGGCCTTTGCGGTTGACGCGGCCGATCGGATGGATCGGCGGCATGTAGAGCACGTCGAAGCCCATGTCACGAATGGCGGGCAAGCGCTTGATGACATCATCGAAGGTGCCGTGGCGATGCACGTCGCCGCTTTGCGAACGCGGAAAGAGTTCGTACCAGCTCGCAAAACGCGCCTCGAGCCTTTCGGCCCAGACCGGGAATACTGCCGGATGGCGGGACAGGAAGGCGCGGCGCGCCGCATCTTTCATGGCGGCGGACAAAGCGTCGGTGAGAAGGAGTTTGGCTTGCGCCATCTCGTCCGGCACGGTGTCGAGTTCGGTAAGCACGGCGCGCAACGTGGCGCGCGTTTCGTCGTCGGCATGCGGAATGGCGGCGGCGACCTGCGCACGACCATCCTCGACGTCGTTGCGGAGCGCGACGCCGGCGGCGAGCTTCTTCTTCAGGTGGTTTTGCAGCGTCGAGAATTCGTCCCGCCATGCCTCGATGGTGAAGAGCCAGGTGCCGAGACGGTCGAGCGGGAATTCGGCGCGCCAGCGGTCGTTCTCCGTCGGGACCATGCGTGTGCGGGACCAGTCGGCCCGATCGGCGGGCCGCCACAGCAGCTCGACGGCGAGTTCGTCATGGCCGTCGCCGAAGATATCGGCCTCGACGGTGAGGCGCTCGCCGACGACGCGCTTCACGGGAAAGCGGCCCTCGTCGACGGTGGGCTGGACATTCTCGATCGCGATGCGCGGCGCATGGGTTGCCGCTTCGAGCGCTTTGCGGCTCTCGCTGTCGACGATAATCGGATGCGGCCGCTCGCCCTTGAAGACGCGAACTTCGCCCGGCGCGAGCCGCAGCGCGGTCGAAGGCGAAAGGGCGGCCGGTTGCGCGGCGACGGGTTCGAAATGCGTGAAGAGGCCGGTATGCGTCAGCACGCTCGCCGTATCGACATCGGTGCTGTGATGAAGATCGGCATTGGCGAGCAGCAGAAATGCGTCGTCCGAACAGGCGGGCGAAGAGAGATCGGTGCGCAAAAGCGCCACGGCATCGGCGCTTCCGCCCGCAAGATCGAGCATTGCGCCGCGGCCGCAGGCGAGGCTGCGTTCGCTCATCCAGCCATTGACCTCCGCGATGTCACTGGTGAGATCGATACCGGCCGATTGCCGCAGGCGGTCGAGGTCGTTCGGATCGGCATGCGCGGCATCGAGCGGCCGGCGCGCCGCATATTCATAACCCATTGGGATCAGCAGCCCGTCGCCGGCGAAGGCGGCGAGCCAGAGCGCGCGGCGGCAGGCGGCCTGAACCTCGTCGGCGCGATGGAATTCGCCCGCGAGCCGTTCGCCGAAGGGCTCTTCGGGAAAGGCGATGCTGGGCGCGATGCGGCGCTGGCGCGCATGTTCCTCGACGAGCCAGGGCGAGCGGAAATCCCACCAGCGCGCCGACGAGAAGACCGCATCGAAGCCGAGACCGGCGAGCTTTTCCTGCGCGGCGAGCGGTATGCCCGGCGTCCAGGCGAAGAAGACGCATTCGGGCGCGCTCTGTCGCGTGAACGCCATCAGTTCCTGCCACACGATGGCAGGCACACGGTCGGGCCGCTTGCAGCGAAAGCCCGAAACGCCGAGCGCCGTCCAGGCGGCGAGCCGCTCCGCCCACCAGTCGGTCATGGCGCGGGCGACGGCTTCGACGTCGAAGCGTACCTCGGCGATGTTGGGCGCCTCCGGCGGATCGCGCGGATCGGGAGGCGCGCCGGCATCGCGCGCGGCGGTCCTGAACCATTCCGGCTGGTGGCCGGGCTGGATGCCGTCGAGCGCCAGACGGTCGATGACGAGGTCGAGGTAGAGCGCAAGGTTTCGGGCGCGGGCCGCCTCCGCCAGGACCGCGAGATAGTCGTCGGCCCTTCCTTCGCCGATGGCGGGATGAAGTGTGTCGTAATCGGCGGTGAGAAAAAGATTGCCATCCGGAGACGGCCGGAAGAGCGGGGGCATCAGGATTGCGTTGAAACCCATCGCCACGCAGCGCTCCATCTCGTCGATGAGCCGGTCCGGCGATGTCATCAGCGGATGCAGGTAATAGATGCGCCACGCATCGCGCGGGCCACGATCTCGAATGGTCGATGGTGACGCGGAAAGCGACTTCATATGCAAAGGGAGCCATCGGGAAGGAGGGACCGTCGAGGGAAGAACCTTTCGAGGTTCGATTTGTTCCGCCTGGTTGGCCGAAGCCCGCAGATTTCCGCGGCATTTCGCGACTGTGTGAACAGGCGATGCAACCTCGGGCAAGTCTCTCCGTTGTTAGACCTGAGCCCGCATACCGGAACGCCCGCCGCAGGTTCATGTGAACCGCTCTCGTTCATGAGATGGAGAAGGAAATCAGATGGCCGATAACTGGGCAGCCGTTGCGCTGGCACATCTACGCCATTGGTTCGCCTGGGTGCCGGACTGGATCGTCGGCATTTTCCTGCTCGCATTGGTGACGGTGCTTGCGATTGTCGTGCACCGCCTCGCTATCGATCTCCTGAACCGCTGGGTCGGCTCGCGCAGCCGCTATCTCCGCGCTTTCCTGTTGCGGACGCAGGCGCTGTCGCGCCTTGCGCTGCTGATCTTCGCCTGGAGCGCGATCATCAAGCTTGCGCCGTTCCCCGAGCGCATGACCGAAGCCGTGTCGCAGGTGCTGCTCGTCGCCTTCATCGCGCTGATGGGATGGACCGTGCTGACGATTGCAGGCATTGCCGCCGATCTCTATGTCTCGCGTTTCACACTCGATACGGCCGACAATCTGCTTGCCCGCAAGCATGTGACGCAGGTGCGTATCCTGCGGCGCGCGGCGAACACGCTGGTCGTCGTGGTAACGACCGGCGCCGTGCTGATGAGCTTCGAGGCCGTGCGGCAATATGGCGTCAGCCTCTTCGCCTCGGCAGGCGTCGCCGGCATCGTGGTCGGCTTCGCGGCACGACCGGTGCTCGCAAATCTGATCGCCGGCATCCAGATCGCGATGACGCAGCCGATCCGCATGGACGATGCCGTTCTCGTCGAAGGCGAATGGGGGAATGTCGAAGAGATCACGGGCACCTATGTGGTCATCAAGATATGGGACTGGCGGCGCCTGATCGTTCCCATTTCCTATTTCATCGAACATCCGTTCCAGAACTGGACCAGGGAGACGTCCTCGCTGATCGGCTCGGTCTTTCTCTATGTCGATTATTCGGTACCGGTCGAGCGGGTGCGCCAGAGGCTGACGGAAATCGCCAAGGCTTCGAAGCTCTGGGATGGAGATGTCGTCAATCTTCAGGTCTCCGATGTGAAGGAACAGACCATCGAACTGCGGGCTCTCATCAGCGCGCGGTCGTCAGGTGCCGCCTGGGATCTGCGCTGCGAGGTCCGTGAGAAACTGATCGATTTTCTCCAGCGGGAATATCCGGG
>CAISYL010000204.1 GCA_903889655.1 uncultured Alphaproteobacteria bacterium
GAAGTCCTTGCGCAAAGAGATCGACGCGAGTTCGCCGTGGAAGCCCTTTGGGACATATGCCGCGACGATCATCATCATGCGCTCCAGAGCTTCAGCGCGATCACGGCTCAGATATTGCCGGGACACCTGCCCCAGTTTTTCGGTGGCAGCGAACGAGAAAGTCAGAAGCGCTCTGGAATGGTAGACAATCTCGTCTCGCCTCCACACCGGGAGAATGTAGAGCCGCTCAACATCCCCGAATATCAGAGCCGCTTTCTCCTGACCGTCCGGCATTTCAAATTCGAACCATAGGGGCTCGGTTGGCCGAGCGAGCCGGTCGAGATTGTGCTCGACAGTCCACGGGACGCGATCAACCGTCTGTTCGACTCCCAGGACAACGTCGGAGGCGAAGCGGTACTGCACCGCCGCCTCCAGCAACGATGCAAGTTGATCGCGCTCCTGACAGGGAGGCATTTCGACGAAGCTTGAGCGCAGCTGGGCCAGCATGGAAATCAGTGCGCGAATTGGATGCCAGGCCGGGATATCTCTTCACCGAGCCAGAAGTAGGCCGTCGTGCCGTCTGCATTTACGACCGCCGGCCCCTGAGACGGATCGCGTGAGAGAACAGGCTTGCCGTTCAGCATCTGGAAATGTCGCTCGCGCCCATCCCGATAGACGACTTTCGTCGACGCGCCGACGCGGTAGACCTGCGTGCCGTCGCCGAGCATGATCGCGCGGCGACCGTCCGGATGAATCGAGATGTGCTGGCCGTGAGGCGTGTGGATATTCTTCACCCGGGAGCCGTCGGTTGAGATCGACGCTCCGTTAGAGAAGTGAATGGTTTGTTCGCCGTCCCTCGTTGCGATGCCAACGATTTCAAGTCCACCTGGAGCATCGAGGTCCGTGGTGACGTCATAGGGAACGCCATTATCGAACCTTCCGTGGAAAGCGATCTTCGCGCCATCGGGAGCGTAGGTGACGCGATGGTGACCTGGCTCGAGCGGATGATTTTCAATCGAAGGCATTTTTATTGCTCCAGTTGCAATAATTACAAGCCATATAAAGGTTAGCGCGCGAATACTCAACAGAAACCTTGTTTTGCGTTTTCTCTACTACTTTTCTTTTTCAGCTGACGTCACTGTGCTATCGTTGGCGCTCGTGGTCTCTTGGCCCATCTATCTGGTCTCTTGCAGCCCTCAAGATCATCTTCGTATCGGGTTAAACATATTCGGAAGGCACGTTCGATGACGAACAACGAAGCGCCACAGCCATCCAGGGACTTCATCCGCGAACTCAGCGAGCAGCTCGTTGCGCGGTGTGCGGTTACCTATGGCCAGGTGAGCGAAGCGCTTCAGGACTATTCGGACCTGCCTCAGATCACCGAGCAGTACACCCCGAAGGAATACGCCGAGAAGCTGATCAAGTGGCTGAATCTGATGGAGATCAAAGTGACGAGTCCGCTGAGCCGTGGGGACACGCGGCAGTTCAACGATAGCCGCCTCGCTCTGGTTGGGTTGGTGCGCAACAATGCGCGCTGGAACCTCGGCGTGGACGGCATGGTCTACGCCGCGACGCCGGATGGTCTGCTCAGGCTTGACGTGTGCAATGAGCGCACGCCCAAGGGGCTGAAGTGGGGATATCGGGTCAGCTCCGGGCCGGTCGAGAAGCTCCAGCCGGCGGCGAATGACCCGCTCGGCCGAGTGCACAGTCCCAAATCACCCTTCGTTCCGATCGCCGAAGAC
>CAISYL010000205.1 GCA_903889655.1 uncultured Alphaproteobacteria bacterium
CGCCGATCGGCCATTTGCAGGTATGCTCGGTGAGCGTCAGCACCGTCGCGCGTTGCGACGGATCGATTTCCGCCTCGACGCGTGCGATCTCCGCGCGTTCCACGTGAGCTTCGGAGCGCAGCTCCTCGGCCCGCCGTTCCGCGACCAGCGGATCGGGGCGCCCGCGCAGCGGTGCCATGGCCCTGGCCGTCGTCTGCGGACGAGGACGTGCCGGGCGGCTCGGCGTCGCGCGGCCGGACAGGCCGAGACGATGCACCTTGCCGATGACGGCATTCCGCGTAACTCCGCCAAGCTGCTTGGCGACCTGGCTGGCGCTCAGCCCGTCCGCCCAGAGCTTCTTCAACATTTCAACGCGTTCGTCGGTCCACATTGGATCACCTTCCCCTCACCTCGATGCTCAGCCCGGTCCGCGCGAAGCCGCGGACAGCCGATCGAGGCACTTGTAGGCGGCGACATCCCATGACGAGGGTGGGACGTCGCAAATGGGCCTCCGGCATCCAACCGCACTAGATTTCGTAGGCCCTAGTAATAAATATACAATATAAGGTCGGATTTCCGCAACAATGCCTTAACAGGGCCAATCCCTTATCCACAGAAATCCGCGCCGAACCGGGGTCGAGGCATGACGCCGCAGCCGACGATTGCCACGACCGGAAGGCGGGCGTAAAGCTCGCGGGCCCTCCCCGCATGATGAGGAACGATCAATGAGCGTGATGACGAACGAGGAACGCTTTCCCGCAGCCGGCATGCGCCGCTTCGGCGCCGTGAACTGGCTCGGCACCTGGACGCTCTATCTGAAGGAAGTGCAGCGCTTCTGGAAGATATTGACCCAGACGGTCGTCGCGCCGGTCATCACGACGCTTCTCTATCTGGCGATCTTCGCGCTTTCGGTCGGGAGCCTGCGCCCCGCCGTCCACGGCGTGCCTTTCATCGAATTCCTGGCGCCAGGCCTCATCATGATGACGATGATCCAGAACGCTTTCGCCAATACCTCCTCGTCGCTGCTGATCTCGAAGGTGCAGGGCAATATCGTCGACATCCTGATGCCGCCGCTCTCACCGGGCGAACTCAATTTCGGCATCGCCATGGCGGGCGTGACGCGCGGCGTCGCCGTCGGCCTCGTCACGGCGGGCGGCATGCTGCCCTTCGTCCATATGAATGTCGTGCATCTCTGGGCGGTCGTCTTTTTCGCCGTCGGCGCCTCGCTGATGCTCTCGCTGCTTGGCATGATCGGCGGCATCTGGTCGGAGAAATTCGACCATCTGCAGGCGGTGACGAATTTCGTCGTCCTGCCGCTTACGTTCCTCTCGGGCACTTTCTATTCGGTGGAGCAGCTTCCGGCCTTCGCCCATGCGATCACGCACTGGAACCCGGTCTTCTACCTGATCGACGGCTTCCGCTACGGCTTCACCGGCCAGGCCGATGGCAATGTGGAGACAGGCGTCATCCTCACCATCGCGGTCAATCTTGTGCTCTGGATCGTCAGCGACCAGTTCTTCCGCCGTGGTTACCGGCTGAAGGGCTGAGGCTCAGGCGGCTTCGCGCTTTTCGAAAACATGGTCGATGAGGCCCCAGTCGCGGGCTTCTTCCGCCGTCATGTAGCGGTCGCGGTCGAGGGTGCTTGCGACCTCCTCGATCGTCCGGCCGCAATGTTTCGCATAGATGCCGTAGATGCGGTGCCGCGTCTTGATGATGTCCTCGGCATGGCGCTCGATGTCGGACGCCGTGCCCTGAAAGCCGCCCGAGGGCTGATGGACGAGGATGCTCGCGTTGGGAAGCGCGATGCGCTTGTCCGGCGTGCCCGCGCAAAGAAGGAGCGAGCCCATAGAGGCCGCAAAGCCCATGCAGACCGTCGACACTGGCGCGCGGATATATTGCATCGTGTCGTAGATGGCGAGGCCGGCCGTCACCGAGCCGCCGGGCGAATTGATATACATCGCGATGGGGCGCTCCGAGTTTTCGGACTCGAGAAAGAGAAGCTGCGCGCACACGAGCGCCGACATGCCGTCGTCAACCGGGCCGTTGACGAAGACGATGCGCTCGCGCAAGAGCCGCGAGAAGATGTCGAAGGAACGCTCGCCGCGCGGCGACTGCTCGATGACCATCGGAATGAGATTCATCATGCCGCCTTTCCGAGACCGGAGCGGATCTCGCACATCGAGGTGATGCGACGGGCGCGGAGCCGACGCGGCGCGAGCGGGACGACATTCGTGCCGGCGAGCATCGCGACGGGCTGCGAGGCGGGGAAACCGTCATGCACCAGATGAAGATGGGTGCCCGTCTCCGTTTCGGTGAGCGTGAAGGTGACCACGGTGTCGATCGTCTCGCCGTCTTTCTCGGCTCTCCAGTTGAGGCGGAGCAGGCGATGCAGTTCGGCGTCGATGATTTCGCATTCAGCGTCGATGTCGGGCGTCGTCAGCCAGCGGGCGAGAAGCGCCGGCTCCGTCAGCGCGCGCCAGACCTTGGCCGGCGGATGCGGCAATTCGCAATCGAGGGTGACTTCATCGCGCGGGATTTTCATTCGTCCATCTCCTGCAAGACGTCCTTCAGGCGATCCATCCGCTCTCGCCAGAAGCTCTGATAACGCTCGATCCAGCCGATCAGCGGCGCGATGCCGGCGGGATCGGCGCGGTAATAGACATGGCGTCCCGCGCGCCTTTCGGAAACGAGCCCGGCGCGCCTGAGCGCCGCCAGATGCTGCGATATGGCGGGCTGCGAGACGGCGAAGCCCGAGCGGAGCTCCGTGACGGTCTGCTCGCCATTGCCAAGGCGCTCCAGCACGGCCCGGCGCGTCGGATCGGCCAGGGCGCGGAAGACTTCGGTCTCGATGACTGCCGGTTGAATCTCCATGACCGACATATAAGTACATGCTTATGGATTGGTCAAGCCTTTCCCGAAAAAGCCGATTTGACAGGCCCCGCTTCCCTCCGTAATACTCCACCGCTTCTCGGATCGCCGCCCGCAAAAGGCGGCTTTTTCTATTGGTACGCCGCGGCCAGAGCCGGAATGTACCGTCGAGGGGACGGAGTGATCGAATGATCCTGAACGGGAAACGACGACGCTGACTGGACGAACCGCGGAGCCATCAAGGCTTCGCGGAAGAAGGACAGTCTTGTCGTTCGGATATCCCGACCGTCGCCCGGACCGCGATGCTTGAGCCGCCGTTTCATCGAGCATTTCGGTCCAAGGAATAATGAGAAGGACCTGATCTTGATTACCCCAGTCTTGCCGACCTATGCGCGGGCCGACCTTGAATTCGAGAGAGGCGAGGGGCCTTACCTCTTCACCGCGTCGGGCGAGCGCTATCTCGACTTCGGCGCGGGCATCGCGGTCAACGCGCTCGGCCATGCCCATCCGGCGCTTGTCAGCGCACTGACGGAACAGGCGCAGAAGGTCTGGCACGTCTCGAACATCTACAGGATTCCGGGACAGGAAAAACTGGCGAGGAAGCTCATCGCGGCGACCTTCGCCGATACGGTCTTCTTCACCAATTCGGGAGCCGAGGCGCTGGAATGCGCGATCAAGATGGCGCGGCGCTATCACTTCGTCGGCGACGCGCCGGAGCGGAACGAACTTATCGCCTTCGAAGGTGCTTTCCACGGCCGTACGCTCGCGACCATCGCAGCCGGTGGTAACAAAAAGTATCTTGAAGGCTTCGGCCCCGAAATGCCGGGCTTCGTGCATCTGCCTTTCGGCGACATGAAGGCGCTGGAAAAGGCGATCACGTCGACGACCGCAGGCATCCTGATCGAGCCGATCCAGGGCGAGGGCGGCATCCGTGTGCTGCCGAACGAGGACCTGAGGAAAATCCGTGCGATGTGCGACGAGGCGGGCATCTTGCTTGTGCTCGACGAAGTGCAGACGGGCTTCGGGCGGACCGGCAAGCTCTTCGCGCATGAACTCGCCGGCATCACGCCCGATATCATGCCGGTCGCGAAGGCGCTGGGCGGCGGCTTCCCGGTCGGCGCCTGTCTTGCGACCGAAAACGCGGCGCGCGGCATGACGGTCGGAACGCATGGCTCGACCTATGGCGGCAATCCGCTGGCGATGGCGGTGGCGGATGCCGCTGTCTCGATGATGGTCCGGGAAGACTTCCTCGCCCATGTGCGCGACATCGGCGTGAAGCTGAAACAGAAGCTCGCCATGCTCGCCGACCAGCACCCGCAGATCATCGAGGGCGTGCGCGGCGAAGCGCTGATGCTCTGCATCAAATGCCGCATCACCAACACCGATCTGGTGCAGGCGCTGCGCAAGGAGCATCTGCTCACCGTCGGCGCGGGCGACAACGTGGTGCGGCTGTTGCCGCCGCTGATCATCGAGGACGCGCATCTCGACGAGGCGATCGAAAAGCTCGAACGGGCCTGCGCGAGCCTCGAAGCGGATCTCGCCGACAAGAAAGCCAGGGCGGCGGGAGGCGCGGCATGAACGCCCACGCATCCCCGATCAAGGCGCCGCGGCATTTCCTCGATCTCGACGCGATCGAGACGGCCGCGTTGCGCGAAATTCTCGACGGCGCCAGGGCCCGCAAGGCGGCGCGCAACGGCAAGGCGCAGGCCGAGCCCGATATGGACAGCCCCTTGAAGGGCAAGCTCCTCGCGATGCTCTTTGAAAAGCCCTCGACGCGGACGCGCGTCTCCTTCGACGTCGCGATGCGCCAGCTTGGCGGCGAGACGTTGCTGCTGAACGGCAACGACACGCAGCTCGGCCGCGGCGAGACCATCGCCGATACGGCCCGCGTGCTGTCGCGCTATGTCGACGCGATCATGATCCGCACGACCGACCACAAGCATCTGATGGAGCTCGCCGAATATGCGAGCGTGCCGGTCATCAACGGTCTCACCGACAAGTCGCATCCCTGTCAGCTGATGGCCGACGTGATGACCTTCGAGGAACACAAGGGCCCGATCAAGGGCCGGACCGTGGCCTGGGTCGGCGATGGCAACAACATGGTGACCTCGTGGATCCATGCCGCCGCGCAGCTCGAATTCGAACTCAGGGTCGCCTGCCCGCCGGAATTCGCACCGGACCGCAGCGCCGTCGACTGGGCGCGCAAGAAGGGCGCGAAGATTTTCGTGACCACCGATCCCTTCGAAGCGGTGAAGGGCGCCGACTGCGTCAACACCGATACCTGGGTCTCGATGGGAACGCCGGAGGAAAAGGCACGACATCGCCACAATTTGCTCGCACCCTATCAGGTGAACGACAGGCTGATGGCGGCGGCCGGCAAGGACGCGATCTTCATGCATTGCCTGCCCGCGCATCGCGGCGAGGAAATGACGGCGGACGTGATCGACGGCCCCGCTTCCGTCGTCTGGGATGAAGCGGAAAACAGGCTTCACGCGCAGAAGGGCGTGCTGGCCTGGTGCTTTTCCTGACGCCTGTCGCGTTCCCGACGCCGGGCGGCTTTCCCGGTGTCTGTCCGATTTTTGTCCGTGAGTATTTTTGATGAGTGAAATGGAGCCGCGCTCCCTGACCGATCTTTTCGCGTCCCATCCCGACGATCTCGTGCAGCCGTTCCAGATCGAGGGGCTGGGCATTCGCGGCCGTGTGATCCGGCTGGGGCCGCTGGTCGACAAGGTGCTGACGCGCCACAATTACCCCGAGCCCGTTTCGCGCATGCTGGGCGAAGCGCTGGCGCTCACCGCCATGATCGGCTCGGCGTTGAAGTTCAAGGGGCGCTTCACGCTCCAGACCAACGGCAAGGGCCCGGTCAGCATGCTGGTCGCCGATTTCTGGACGGCGGAGGATAATGGCGTCGGCCATCTGCGCGGCTATGCGCTGATGGACGACGAGCGCCTGGCCGAAAGCATTGCGGCGGGCCGCGTCTCGACCGCGGATCTTCTCGGCGAGGGACATCTCGCGATGACGATCGATCAGGGCGCCGACATGGAGCGCTATCAGGGCATCGTCGAGCTGGGCGCGGGCGGGCTGTCCGCTGCGGCGCACGAGTATTTTGCAAGCTCCGAACAGATCGCGACGCGTATCCGCCTTGCCGCCGGGCCGCTCTTCCAGCGCGAGGCGGATGGCCATGCGGGCACGACCTGGCGCGCCGGCGCAATCATGATCCAGCATATCGCCCGCGACGGCGGCCTGACCGGCCACCGCGAGACGGAAGACGCCAAGCCGCCGACCGACGAGGAGGAGAACTGGAACCGCGCCTCGATCCTGCTGGGCACGGTCGAGGATCACGAGTTGCTCGATCCGGCGCTCGCTTCGACGCGGCTTCTCTATCGCCTCTTCCATGAGGACGGTGTGCGCGTCTACGATCCTTCCGATGTCGCATTCGGATGCCATTGCTCGCGCGAGCGGATGGGATCGGTCATCCGTTCCTTCGGCGTCGAGGAGATCGACGACATGGCGGAAGACGGCGTCATCGAGGCGACCTGCGAATTCTGCAGCGAGGTCTATCTCTTCGCGGCGGACGAGTTGAAAGAGGGATTGGAATGAGCCTGCTGTTGTCCTCGCGCCACTTCGCCGCCGCGGCGCTGGTCGCCTGCGCCGCTCTTCTCGGCGCTTGCGCGAGCGAACCGCCGCCGGCGCCGAAACCCGAGATCGGCTTCGTCGGGCGTCCGATCAAGCTCAACGTCGCCTCGGTCGCGCTCGACGAGCGCTACAACCCGCCGGGCCGCGCGCCCAATGTCGAGCAGCTTCATTCGCTGACCCCCACGGGCATCGCACGGCGCTGGGCCGACACGCGCCTCGTCGCGGTGGGCTCGCGCGGCATCGCGACGCTGACCGTCCTCGACGGCAGCGTCATCGAAACGCGC
>CAISYL010000206.1 GCA_903889655.1 uncultured Alphaproteobacteria bacterium
CCCCCTCAAGGGGGGAGGTGGGCTTCAGGCGAGGCTGCGCTTCACCACTTCGACTTCGAAGCACTCGATCACGTCGCCGGCACGCATGTCCTGATAGTTCTCGAAGGCCATGCCGCACTCCTGACCGGACTGCACTTCGCGGACTTCGTCCTTGAAGCGCTTCAGCGTCGAGAGCTTGCCTTCGTGGACGACGACGTCGTCGCGGATCAGGCGGACGCTCGCACCGCGGCGCACCACGCCTTCGGTGACGCGGCAACCGGCGATCTTGCCGACCTTCGAGATGTTGAAGATCTCGAGGATCTGCGCATTGCCGAGGAAGGTTTCGCGCAGTTCCGGCGAGAGCATGCCGGACATCGCCGCCTTGATGTCGTCGACGAGATCGTAGATGACCGAATAGTAGCGGATCTCGATGCCCGCGTTGCGTGCGGCTTCGCGCGCTTGCGTGTTGGCGCGGACGTTGAAGCCGATGACCGGTGCGCCCGAGGCGGTGGCCAGCGTGATGTCGCTTTCGGTGACGCCGCCGACGCCCGCATGAAGCACGCGCGCCTTGACCTCGTCGGTGCCGAGCTTTTCAAGCGCCTGCACGATCGCTTCGGCGGAGCCCTGCACGTCGGCCTTGACGATGAGCGGCAGTTCCTTGGCGTTCTGCGCCTTCAACTGCGACAGCATCTGGTCGAGCGAGGTGCGCCCGCCAGTGCCGACGCGCTTGTCGCGCTGCATGCGCTGACGATAGGCGGTGACTTCACGCGCGCGGGCTTCGTTCTCGACGACCGAGAGCGTGTCGCCAGCTTCCGGCGCACCGCCGAGGCCAAGCACCTCGACCGGCACGGAGGGACCGGCGCTTTCGACATTCTCGCCGCGATCGTTGACGAGAGCGCGGACGCGACCCCATTCGGCGCCGGCAACGATGATGTCGCCGACCTTGAGCGTACCGCGTTCGATGAGCACGGTACCCACGGGTCCGCGGCCGCGATCGAGCTTCGCCTCGACGATGATGCCTTCGGCCGCACGATCGGGATTGGCGCGCAGGTCGAGCAGTTCGGCCTGCAGCAGAATGGTTTCCTCGAGCTTGTCCAGCCCCAAGCCGGTCTTTGCCGAGATCGGCACGGCGAGCACGTCGCCGCCGAAATCCTCGACCACGACTTCGTGCTGAAGAAGTTCGTTCTTCACGCGGGTTGGATCGGCTTCGGGTTTGTCCATCTTGTTGATGGCGACAATCATCGGCACGCCGGCGGCCTTAGCGTGATTGATCGCCTCGATCGTCTGCGGCATGACGCCGTCATCGGCCGCGACGACGAGAATGACGATATCCGTCACCCGCGCACCGCGCGCGCGCATCGCCGTGAAGGCGGCATGGCCCGGCGTGTCGAGGAAGGTGATCTTGGCGCCCGAGCCCATATCGACCTGATAGGCGCCGATATGCTGGGTGATGCCGCCCGCTTCGCCGGCCGCGACCGTCGTTTTGCGGAGCGCATCGAGCAGCGACGTCTTGCCGTGGTCGACATGGCCCATGACGGTGACGACGGGCGCGCGCGGCACACGATGCTCGTCCATGTCCGCTTCGCCGACGAGGCCTTCTTCGACGTCGGATTCGGCGACGCGCTTCACCGTGTGGCCGAGTTCTTCGGCGACGAGCTGGGCGGTGTCGCTGTCGATCACGTCGGTGATCTTCAGCATGATGCCCTGCTTCATCAGGATCTTCATCACGTCCACGGCGCGTTCCGCCATGCGGTTCGCAAGTTCCTGGATGGTGATGACTTCCGGAATGACGACTTCGCGGACGACCTTCAGCGGCGCATCGTGAATGCCGGCGAGCTTCTTCTTCTCGCGCTCGACGCGGCGACGCATCGAGGCGAGCGAACGCTGGCGCTCGCCTTCGTCGTCGAAAGCCTTGGTGATGGTGAGCTTGCCGGTCCGGCGCTTGGGCTCGTTGCGACGGGTCGCGGGCACCTTGGCCGGCGCGGCGCCCGGCGCGCCATGGGCACGCTTCGGCTTGTCCTCGTCGTCGGAAACCTCTTCCTTCAAAAGCGCGGCGCCACGCGGCACGGATCCCGTGCGCGCTTCCTCGTCGAGACGGCGCTTGGCTTCGTCGGCGGCACGGCGGCGGGCGAGATCGTCGGTCTCGCGGCGCGAAGCTTCCTCAGCCTCGCGGGCGGCCGCGTCCTCGCGCTCCTTCTTGCGCCTTGCGTCTTCCTCGGCACGGCGCCTGGTGTCTTCCTCGGCGCGCTTGCGCTCCTCGCCTTCGCGGGAGCGGGCCTGGTCGAGCGCCTGGGCGCGGGCGTTCTTTTCTTCTTCCGTCAGCGTACGGAGCACAACGCCGGACCGCGCGCGTTCGCTGGTCGGACGCGCTGCGGGCCTGCCGCCACGCGCCGGCGCGGCGGGTGCCGCAGGCG
>CAISYL010000207.1 GCA_903889655.1 uncultured Alphaproteobacteria bacterium
CCGGGCGCTCGCGCCTTTTCCTGTGGATATCCTGTCGGGCGATCTGCGAATCCAGGCGGTTGCTTGTATGGTGAGGCCGGAATCGTCAAATGAGTGACTGGCTCGGGCGCGGCGCGCCCTTGCGGAGCATCGGAGAGAAAACATGGCAGGCAGCGTCAACAAGGTCATCCTGATCGGCAATCTGGGCGCCGATCCCGAAATTCGCCGGACGCAGGATGGCCGGCCGATCGCCAATCTCCGCATTGCGACCTCCGAGAGCTGGCGCGACAAGAATTCGGGCGAGCGCCGCGAAAAGACAGAGTGGCACCGCGTCGTGATCTTCAACGAAGGCCTTTGCAAGATCGCCGAGCAATACCTGAAGAAGGGCTCGAAGGTTTACATCGAGGGTGCGCTTCAAACGCGTAAATGGACCGATCAGTCCGGTCAGGAAAAGTATTCGACGGAAATCGTGCTGCAGGGCTTCAATTCGTCCCTGACCATGCTGGACGGCAAGGCCGGCGGCGGTGGTTCATCGGGCGGCGGCGACTATGGCGACGACGATTTCGGCGGCGGCAAAAGCTCCGGCGGATCGAAGGGCAGCTTCAGCCAGGACCTCGACGACGAAATTCCGTTCTGATCGAGCCGTCGGCGGATTTTTATCCTCGACGACGAGAACCCGCGCCGATGGAACTCTTCACACTCCTCGAATATCTGCACATTCTCGGGGCCATGGTGCTCTTCGGCACAGGCCTTGGCATTGCCTTTTTCATGTTCATGGCGGACCGGACGGGGGATGTCGCGCTGATCGCGGGCACCGCTCGGATCGTCGTCATGGCCGATTTTCTGTTCACGGCGACCGCTATCGTGTTGCAGCCTCTGACTGGCCTCGGCATGGCCCATATCGCGCATTTCCATCTCTGGGAGAGCTGGATCGCCTTGAGCCTCGGGCTCTATCTTCTCGTCGGTCTCCTCTGGCTGCCGACGGTCTGGCTCCATATTCGGATCAGGAACATAGCGGAGGAGGCGGTCGCTGCCGGAACGCCCTTGCCGCAGCGTTATCGCAACTTCATGCGAATCTGTTTTTGGTGCTGCTGGCCCGCCTTCATAGGCATCCTCGCCATTCTCTACTTCATGGTGACGCAGCCGGAATATTGGTGACCCATGCTTCGCATCCTCGACGCGATCTCCGATCCCGGTCATCCGGACAAGCCGAATGAAGACACTTTCGGCCACGGGCCGGCCCACGCATGGGTGATCGATGGCGCGACGGGCGTTGCGGATGATGAGCTCCTCGACGCGCCGAGCGACGCTCACTGGCTGGCGCACACGGCAAATGCCTATTTCGCGGATCATGCGCAGCATCACGGGGCAGATCTCGCCGGTCTCGCAAAGGCGGCGATCGAAGATCTGCGCGGACGTTTCGAAACGGGCCGGCGGCGCGAACCGAACGGCCGCTACGAGCTTCCATCCGCCGCTATGACGCTGGTCCACAGCGACGGCGCGGTTCTGCGCTGCGCCAATTTCGCCGATTGCCGGCTGGTGCTCCTGACGGATGATGGTGAGCTAGAGATTTTCGGCGATCATCATCTCGACCGCGAAGCGGCGGCGCGCCGCAAGACATCCGAACTCGTCGCCGGCGTCGCGCCGGGCGACGACATGCGTTCATCGCCCGAGGTGATGCGCTATCTGCGCGCTGCCCGCGATCGTCAAAATACGGACGGCGGCTATTGGATTCTCGGCCTCGATCCACGCGCCGCCCATTTCATGCGGAGCTGGGAGGTGCCGCTGACGAAACCCGTGACGGGTCTCCTGATGACCGACGGTTTCGCCTCGCTCGCCTATGATTACGAGCGTCTAACCCCGGCTGAACTTACCCGCCGCGCCCGCGCCGAAGGCCTGGCACCTCTCGTTACCGAGATCAGAAAAATCGAACGGGAAGAGGATCCAGACTTGCGGCTCTATCCCCGATTCAAGCGTTCCGACGATGCGACGGCGGTGCTTTTCCGGGCCGGTCCGAAGCCCCTCTGAGACACGCTAAAATCCTTCCGATTTCTCCAATAGTTACAATAACTTATAGCGAGCGATCCCGGGCCTTTAAGGTTGCCGCAAAACACTGGACCTGTTAATCTCGGCGACAGTGAAATCAGGGGATTCGGAAGTCGTTTTCCGAGCTCTTTTTCGGTCCTTTGGGCGCCGCGCGATCAGAGATCGCTGGCGCCCTCTAACGTTAGAAAAGCATTTGTCCGACACCTCAGACAGCGACATTCCGGGCGACGAGCCGACCCCGGGCAACGGGGGCGGTTTGGGCTCCGACGGCACGGCGGGCGGCGGTTCCGCGACGCCGCCGGAGAAGGACGTCTCGCCGATCACCATCGAAGACGAGATGCGCCGCTCCTACCTCGATTACGCGATGAGCGTGATCATGAGCCGTGCGCTGCCCGACGCGCGCGACGGATTGAAGCCTGTGCATCGCCGCATCCTCTTCTCGATGAGCGAGAACGGTTACGACTGGAACAAGCCCTATCGCAAATCCGCCCGCGTCGTCGGCGACGTCATCGGTAAGTACCATCCGCATGGCGACCAGTCGATCTACGACGCCCTCGTGCGCCTCGCGCAGCCCTTTTCGATGCGCCTGCCGCTGCTCGACGGGCAGGGCAATTTCGGCTCGATCGACGGCGATCCCGCCGCCGCCATGCGTTACACCGAAGTACGCATGGCGAAGATCGCGCAATCTCTCGTCAACGACCTCGACAAGGACACCGTCGACTTTCAGGACAATTACGACGGCTCCGAGAAGGAGCCCGTGGTGCTGCCGGCCGAGTTTCCGAACCTGCTGGTCAACGGTGCCAACGGCATTGCGGTCGGCATGGCGACCAACGTGCCGCCACACAATCTCGGCGAGGTCATCGACGCCTGCATCGCATTGATCGACAATCCGGCCATCACGATCGAGGAACTGATCTCGCATGTGCCTGCCCCCGATTTCCCGACCGGCGGCATTCTGCTCGGCCGCGCCGGCGCACGCTCGACCTATCTCACGGGCAAGGGCTCGCTGACGCTGCGCGGCAAGGTCGAGATCGAGGAAATGAAGCGCGACCGTCTCGCGATCATCATCACCGAGATTCCCTATCAGGTGAACAAGACGACGATGATCGAACGCATCGCCGAGCTTGTGCGCGACAAGAAGATCGAAGGCATCGGCGACTTGCGTGATGAGTCCGACCGCGACGGCATGCGCGTCGTGATCGAGCTGAAACGCGACGCCGTGCCCGATGTGGTGCTGAACCAGCTTTATCGCTTTTCGCCGCTGCAATCGACTTTCGGCTCCAACATGATGGCGATTTATCGCGGTCGTCCGGAGCTGATGAACCTGAAGCAGTTCATCGAGGCATTCACGCATTTCCGCGAGGAGGTCGTGACACGACGGATCAAGTTCGAACTCGGCAAGGCGCGTGATCGCGCGCATGTCTTGGTCGGCCTCGCCATTGCCGTCGCCAATATCGACGAGGTAATCCACCTCATTCGCACCGCGCCCGATCCGGGCACCGCGAAGGAGCGCTTGATGGCGCGCGACTGGCCGGCGGGCGATATCGCGCCATTGGTCGAGTTGATTGCCGATCCGCGTCACAAGCTCTCGCCGGATGGCACCTACAGGCTCTCAGAGGCGCAGGCGAAGGCCATTCTCGATCTCCGCCTGCAGCGCCTGACCGCACTCGGCCGCGATGAAATTGCCGACGAGTTGACTGCTCTCGGCGAGAGAATTGCCGATTACCTCGACATCCTGCGCTCGCGCGTGCGTGTGCTGTCGATCATTCGCGACGAACTCGTCGCGCTCAGGGCCGAGTTCGCAACGCCGCGACGCACCGAAATCGCGGAAGCTGAAGGCGAGTTCGAGGATGAGGATCTCATCCAGCGCGAAGATATGGTCGTCACGGTGAGCCATCAGGGCTATATCAAGCGCGTGCCGCTCTCGGCCTATCGCGCGCAGCGCCGTGGCGGCCGCGGTCGCGCCGGCATGGCGACGAAGGACGAGGATTTCGTCAACCGTCTCTTCGTCGCGAACACGCATACGCCGGTGCTCTTCTTCTCGTCCACCGGCATGGTCTACAAGCTGAAGGTCTGGCGCCTGCCGCAATCGACGCCGCAATCGCGCGGCAAGGCGATGATCAACCTGCTGCCGTTGAAGCAGGGCGAGACGATCACGACGATCATGCCGCTGCCCGAGGACGAAAAGACCTGGGCAAACCTCCACGTCATGTTCGCGACGCGCAACGGCAATGTCCGCCGCAACGAGCTCTCCGACTTCATCCAGATCAACCGCAACGGCAAGATCGCGATGAAATTCGAAGGCGAGGACGAAGGAGACTCGATCATCGGCGTACAGATTTGCACCGAAGATGACGATGTACTTCTGACGGTCGCCAATGGCCGCTGTATCCGCTTCCCCGTCACCGATGTGCGTGTATTCTCCGGTCGCAACTCGACAGGCGTGCGCGGCATCCGCCTCGAAGGCGACGACAAGCTGATCGCCATGAGTATCCTGCGCCATGTCGACGTGACGCCGGCGGAAGCGCGCGCTTATCTGAAGCAGGCGAGCGCGATGCGCCGCGCCGTTTCGGGCGAGGGCGAAGAGCCGGAGACCGAAATTGTCGAGGCCGACGAAGGCGAGGAAGAGGTGTCTGAAGATCTGACGCTCTCGACTGAGCGCTATACGGAATTGGGCGCCCGCGAGCAGTTCGTTCTGACCGTCAGCGAAAAGGGCTTCGGCAAACGCTCGTCCTCTTACGACTACCGGACCTCCGGTCGTGGAGGCAAAGGCATCATCGCCATGAGCGTAACCGCGCGAAACGGCAAGCTGGTGGCGTCCTTTCCGGTCGAAGAGCAGGACGAGATCATGCTCGTCACCGATCTTGGCCAGCTCATTCGCTGTCCGGTCGACGATGTGCGCGTCGCCGGCCGCGCGACCCAGGGCGTCACCATCTTCCGCACCACGGCGGATGAACGCGTCGTCTCCGTCGAGCGTGTCGACGAGGCCGGCGAAAACGGTTCGGACGGCGAATAGGAACAGCGAATGGCGCCGATGGCAAAACGGACGGGCCTCTATCCGGGTACTTTCGACCCGATGACGAATGGCCATCTCGACATCATTCGCCGTGCGTTGACACTGGTCGATCACCTCGTCGTCGCGATCGGCATCAACGCAACCAAGACGCCGATGCTGACCTTTGAAGAGCGCGCCGCGTTGATCGAAGCCGAAGCAGGACCTATCGCAAGGAAGCTGGGCGCCAAAATCAGCACGGCGTCCTTCTCTGGCCTTGTTGTCGATGCCGCCGATGCGCATGGCGCCAACGTCATCATCCGTGGCCTCCGCGGCGCGGTCGATTACGAATATGAAGTCCAGATGGTCGGCATGAACCGCATCATGAACCCGAAGGTCGAGACCGTGTTCCTGACGGCTTCGCCCGAGACGCAGTTCATCTCCTCGACGCTGGTGCGTCAGATTGCGGGGATGGGTGGCGACTTTTCGGCCTTCGTGCCAAAGCGGGTCGAGAAAAAAGTTCTGGCACGCCTGGCCAAACCCGGCCGAAAGTAAGCTGATACGAGCGAACAGCATGTACCGTTCTGCCGGCGACACACGAGAAACGAAATTCAGCAGGGAGAAACAAATGCGTCGTCTGACAAGTCTGGCGTTCGCCTTCGTCGCGCTCATCTTCGCGACACAAACGGTTTTTGCTGCCGATGCGGCTGCGCCGGCGCCGAAGCTCGATCCGGAAAACACGATCTATCTCGATCTCAAGGACGGTCGCGTGGTGATTCAGCTATTGCCGGATGTCGCACCGAAGACCGTCGAGCGCATCAAGACACTGACGCGTCAGGGTTTTTACAACGGCCTCGTCTTTCATCGTGTGATCGAAGGTTTCATGGCGCAGACGGGCGATCCGACGGGCACGGGCATGGGCGGCTCGAAGCTTCCCGATGTGCCTGCCGAATTCAGCCAGACGGAATCCTTCACGCGCGGCGCCGTCGGCATGGCACGCTCGCAGGACCCCGACAGTGGCAACAGCCAGTTCTTCATCTGTTTTGACGACGCATCGAACCTGGATGGCCAGTACACCTTGTTCGGACGCGTCGTCGAAGGCATGGAAAACGTGGACTACATCAAGCGCGGCGAACCGCCGGTCGATCCGGACAAGATCATCCGGATGCAGGTCGCCGCAGACGTCAAAAAGAATTGAGGCTGAAAGCATGAGCACCGATCTCGAAAACACTCTCTATCTCGATCTGAAGGATGGCCGCGTCGTCATCGAACTGCGGCCGGACCTCGCGCCGAAACATGTCGCGCGCATCAAGGAACTGACGCGTGAGGGCTTCTACAACGGTGTCGTCTTTCACCGCGTGATCGACGGCTTCATGGCGCAGGGCGGCGACCCGACCGGCACCGGTTCGGGTGGCTCGGGTAAGAAACTCCCGGCGGAATTTTCGTCGGAGCCGCATGTGCGTGGCGTCTGCTCGATGGCGCGCGCGCAAGATCCGAACAGCGGCGACAGCCAGTTCTTCATCGTCTTCGACGACGCCCGTTTCCTCGACAAGCAATATACGGTCTGGGGCAAGGTGACTTCGGGCATGGAATTCGTCGACAAGATCAAGCGCGGCGAGCCTGTCCGCGACCCCGATCGCATCGTGAAGATGCAGGTCGCGGCCGACGCGGCCTGACGCCTCGTCCAGCCTGTCTCGTCGCGAGACCGAACCCCTCCCCATCAAGGGGAGGGGCTTTGTTTTGGCCCGGTGAAAAATGCGTGTCGATGATTTCGACTTCGAGCTTCCGGAAGAGCTGATCGCGCTCAGGCCCGCACGGCCGCGCGACAGCGCCCGCATGCTCGTGGTCGGTCCGGCGCCGGGACATCTCTGCGACGAAGGCGTTCGCGATCTGCCAGCTCATCTACGGGCGGGCGACGTGCTCGTCTTCAACGACACACGCGTCATCCCGGCGCGCCTCTTCGGTATCCGCCGGCGCGGCGAAGCCGAAGCGAAGATCGAGGCTCTCCTGCATAAACGCGAAGATGGAGCCCGCTGGCTCGCCTTCGTGCGCCCTGCGAAGCGCCTGAAGGAGGGCGAACGCGTCGAGTTCGCGGAGGGCCTGTCGGCCGAAGTCGAAAGGCGTGGAGAGGGCGGGGAAGTCCTGTTTCATTTTTCCGCCTCGGGCGCCGAACTCGATGTGGCGATCCTGAGCGCCGGCGAAATGCCGCTGCCGCCCTATATCGAGCGCAAACGCGGCACCGACGAAGCCGATCTCGCGGATTACCAGACACTTTACGCCAGGGAGCCGGGCGCCGTGGCGGCCCCTACAGCGGGGCTTCACTTCACGCCGGAACTGCTCGCCGCCATCGAGGGCAGGGGCATCTCGACGGTGCGGCTGACGCTACACGTTGGCGCCGGCACGTTCCTGCCGGTTGCGGCGGAAACGACCGAGGCTCATAAGATGCACGCCGAATGGGGCGAGATCACCGAAGCGGAGGCCTCGGCGATCAATGCCGCCCGAGCGGGAGGTGGCCGCATCATTCCGGTCGGCACGACCTCTCTTCGCCTTCTCGAGACGGCCGCAGACGTCAATGGCCGGATAGCTCCCTTCAGAGGCGAGACGGATATATTCATCACCCCGGGTTATCGCTTCCGGGCCGTGGACATGCTGATGACGAATTTTCATCTGCCGCGCTCGACGCTCTTCATGCTGGTCTCGGCCCTTCGCGGCCTCGACGAGATGAAGCGCGCCTATGCGCATGCGGTCGCGGAACATTATCGCTTCTATTCCTATGGCGATGCCTGCCTCATCTATCGCGGGGATGCCGCATGAGCCTCTTCCGCCATGAGTTGCAAGCGACCGACGGCGCCGCGCGCACCGGCGTGATCCATACGCCGCGCGGCGCGATCCGCACACCCGCCTTCATGCCGGTCGGCACGGCCGCGACCGTGAAGGCGCTTTACATGGATCAGGTGCGCGAGGCTGGTGCCGACATCATCCTCGGCAACACCTATCATCTGATGCTTCGCCCCGGCGCCGAAGAGGTTCACGCGCTCGGCGGATTGCATAAATTCGCCAACTGGCCGTATCCGATCCTGACCGACAGCGGCGGTTTCCAGGTCATGTCGCTGACCAAACTCCGCAAGATGACAGAGGAGGGCGTTACCTTCTCATCGCATCTCGATGGATCTCGGCACCTGCTGACGCCCGAGCGCTCGATCGAAATCCAGTGCCTGCTCGGCTCCGACATTCAGATGCAGCTCGACGAATGCACGCCGTTCCCTGCGACTGAGGAACAGGCGCGCGTCTCGATGGAGCTTTCGCTACGTTGGGCAAGACGCTCCAAGGCGGCGTTCGAAACCCAGCCGCAGCGCAAGGAAGGGCAGGCACTCTTCGGCATCGTGCAGGGGAGCACCTATGACGATCTTCGCGTCCGCTCCGCGCAGGGCCTTATCGGCATTGGTTTCGATGGCTATGCGATCGGCGGTCTCGCGGTCGGGGAGGGCCAGCCTGAAATGCTGCGCGTCCTCGACGTCACAGTGCCTCTGCTGCCGACCGACCGCCCGCGTTATCTGATGGGGGTCGGTACGCCAGACGATCTCGTCGAGGCGGTGAGCCGCGGCGTCGACATGTTCGACTGCGTCATGCCCACACGCAACGGCCGTCATGGCCTTGCCTTCACACGCCGGGGCCGCGTCAATCTGCGCAACGCACGCCATGCAAAGGACCCGCGTCCACTCGACGCGGAGAGCGCATGCCCCGCCGCGCGGGATTACAGCCGTGCCTATCTCCATCACCTCATCAAGTCCGGCGAGATGCTGGGTTCGATGCTCGTCAGCTGGATCAACATCGCCTACTACCAGGAGTTGATGGCCGGCTTGCGCGCGGCGATCGCCAAAGGCGAGATGGAAACCTTCATTTCCCGGTTCAAGGCGGACCAGGCCGCCGGTGACATGGAACCGATTTCGGCGGATTCATGAGATAATCCGACCTGCCTTGCGCGGTGGTTGACCTGCAACGGCGCCGCCGTTAGGTTCCCGCCACACTTTGCCAACCGCATAGTGGAAGGGTCCGTAGCTCAGCTGGTAGAGCACTCGACTTTTAATCGAGTTGTCCCGGGTTCGAGCCCCGGCGGACCCACCATTCTCCCGCTCTCCAGGCGATGATCGCCCCAAGCGTCGCATAGACGAACGGGCCGACGGGAATCGCGAGCGCGGGAAAGAACATCGGCAGTACGTAAGCGAAGCCGAGCCCTGCGATCTCCAGGGGCAGCAACGTACGTCGCGCATCGTCCTTCAACAGAAACAGCACTGCCATTGCGACGATCGGCAGGTCGTAGACGCAGCTATAGGGGGAAAGGACGAGCGTCACCGTGGCCAGTGCAGCGGCCTTCAGTTCATACGCCACATCGCGGTCCCGCCAGAGCGCTAGCGTCACCACGGTGGCCGCAATCGCAAGGATGCCGTGAATGGCCCACGCCAGAGTTGCCCCCAGGCCAAGCGCGCGGGACAAACCGTAGAAGCTTTGCACCTTGTACCAGGGCAGCACGCCGACATTCAGCAACTTGTCGTTGGCCCAGCTCATTGCCTGAAGGAAAGCGGAAAAAATCTCGACGCCGAAGATCGCACCTGCAGCCACGAAAAGGACAATGACGGTCACGGCCGCGCTAACAAAGGCGCGCCAGTTGCCGCTTGCGATCAGGACGAAGGGAATCAGCAGCCCGAATTGCGGTTTGAAGACGAGCGCGCCGAACAGGACGCCAGCAAGAACCGGCCTGCGCTCAAGCAATGCCAGGCCGCCGCCAATCAACCCGGCACTCAGGAGACCATTCTGTCCGACGCAAACGCACCAGAGCACCGCAGGCGCCGCGAGCGCAACGATGATCGCGCCGGTTCGCCGCGGAAGAATGGCGTAGGCAGCCGCGAGATAGGCAGCGAGTGTCGCCATTATCCAGACGACCGCCGCTGTGACGTAGGGGAAAAATCCGAGCGGCGCGATGAAAAGCAGGAACACCGGCGGATAGAAAATCGGATAATTGGCGGCGTCGAAGGAGCGGCCCGACAAGGCCTCGACGACGGCCTTCAACGCATCCCACTGATAGGCGGTGGCTGCCTTACCCTCGACGACAAGTCGACCGGCTGCCCAAAAGGCGCTGAAGTCGAGCGGCGCCGGCATGCCCTGCTTGTCGACGAGCCAAAGCCCCGCGCGGGCGGAGTGATAAAGCAGCCAGGCATCGCATGCGAGTAGAAAGAACCCGGCGATGATGAACAGCGCCCAGACGTCGAGCGGGCGCTCCGCACGGTCCTTTGTCCTTATTGTCCCTCGTGACATGTCGCTCATCTCATCCGCCTGCTTCCCATCTGACGCTAGGCGCTTCATGGTAAGCAACCAGTAAAGTTTCAACGTGGGAGGCCCTCAATGGGCTTGTCGAGCGCGGACATGGAACCGCCTTATGACGGCGGATGCCTCTGCGGTGCCGTCCGCTACAGCTTCTCGGCACCAGCGGTCGGCGCGCGTATCTGCCACTGCCGTGCCTGCCAGAAAGCCATGGGCGCGCCTTATCTGGCGCAGGCCTCCTTCCCGCGCGCGTCGCTGAATGTGACCGGCGAAACTGCGCGGTTCCGCTCGTCGGCCCGGCTCTGGCGGCATTTCTGCCGGATTTGCGGAACGCGGCTTTTCATCGAGCCGATCGACGCACCCGATCGCATCGGCGTACCGATCGCCACGCTGGACGACCCCAGGGCCGTCCGGCCCGATCGCCACATCTGGGTCTCGGCAAAGCTCGACTGGGTCCGGATCGACGATGGCCTGCCGCAAGACGACGAGGCGTCGACTGTTCCCTACCGCGATATCTGATGGCGCTCGCCGCTGGAATCGTACATATAATGCCGAGCATTAATTCAGGGGGAGAACCATGCCGGACAGTCCGAAAATCCTGTTGATCGTCATCGCCGTTTTCGAAGTCGCCGTCGGCCTTCTCATGGTCTCGGCACCGGCCCGCTTTCTGGCCAGGGCCCTTCCCGGCGTCGTTCCCGGCATCGACGGCATCACCTCGGCGCGGCTCGCTGGCACGGCGCTGATTTCGCTGGCAGCGCTCGCCTGGCTCGGCCGCGATGTAACGGACCCGACCGCCCTCCGGCCGATCCTCGGTGCGCTGCTTCTCTACAACATCTTCGCAGTCGTCAATCTCTTCTACCAAGGCGCGAAAATCTCATCGGGCGCCTTCGGGCCCGGCATCGTGCATCTGATCCTGACGATCGCGCTGTTCTATTACTGGCGGCAGATAGCCTGAATTCAGGCATGGTCGGTCATATCGACGAAGCGGTCCTGCGCTTCGTCATAGATCGACAACACACCACTGCCGATGCCGTAGAACCACCCGTGAAGCCGGAGGCGTCCATCCGCCTCCCGCTCGCGGATGAAAGGGAATGTGCGTAGCATCTCGATCGAGCGAAGCACCGCGCGCTGCTCCATCTGACGGAGCATGGCCTCGCGGTCGAGATGTGCATGGGTCTTGCGCACGTCTTCGGCGACGCCCTCCGCAAGAGACATCCAGCCTGAAACAAATTCACCCTTGGGTGGATTTCCCCGACCGCTTTCGTAAAGCGCCTCGATGCCGCCGCAGCGCGCGTGACCCATCACGATCACATCCGCGATCTCGAGACCGGTGACGCCGAATTCGATCGCGGCGCTGGTGCCGTGGTAATGCGTATCGGGCTCGTAGGGGGGGACGAGATTTGCGACATTGCGCACCACGAAGAGTTCGCCGGGATCGGCAGAGAACACCATCGCCGGATCGGCGCGACTGTCGCAACACGCGATGATGAGCGCCTTCGGCTTTTGCGTCCTGTTGGCGAGCGCCCGGTAGCGCTCTTCATTCTGGCGATAAATTCCCGTTCGAAAGGCACGATAGCCTTCGATCAAACTTTCGATAGCGTCCATTTTCACTCGATACGTAGTTTAGGCCTGAGCGGCCGCCCCGGTCGTCGCGCGTGGCTTCAGGCGAGAGGGATAGAACCAGCGAGACACCTTGCGTACCGGCCCCGCCGCATAGTTCAGCGGGTCGAAAGGTACCCAGTCTTTCACCTTTTCCGCAAGCCTGTCCGCGATCGCGATCAAGACGAGAGGATTGACGCCCATCCCGCAATGCGAGCACACGATCTCGATATTCTCGCGCGGCGCGTCGCCCTCGATGTTCAAGAACCGTTCCGGAATTTTCGTCGTCGCCGGATGAGCGACGCCGTCATAGACGCTGTAGATTGAAACCAGCGGCACACCGGGCGGCGGTTCGGAAATGTTGAACTTGCCGTTATTCACTTCGCTCAGATGCTCTTCGACGCTGCGGCCGGTATAAAACCGCATCACACGGGCGACCAGTGCGTTGACTTCATGATCCGTTTCGCCGAAATGCGCGGGACTGCCGAGCGTGATCACCCGGTCGACATCCTTCGGAAACCGCCGTGCGAGTTCGCGTGCAAAGACGCCGCCGAGGCTCTGGCCGATTAGCGCCACCGGTCGGCCGTGTTCGTCAGCCATCTTCCTCAATTTGTCGCCGAGCTGACTGGCGATGGCTTCCATGTGATCCATGTCGCGGATGCCGCGATTGGTCCCGAGCCCCCAAGGCTGCGCGACATAGCCGATGCTGCATAGAAACTGGTTGAGCGGCTGGAGCGAGAACTCCGGCCCTGTGAAGCCGGGCAGGGTCATGACCGGCGTCTTGCCGTCGCCTTTGGGGACGATCATGCGGAGGAGGGGCTCGCTGACGATCTTGGCGGCAAACTCTCCCCCCGCCCACAGCACATCGCCTTGAAGACGAAGCAGATCAAACCCGGTGCGAAACGCCATTCTGTCCGATGTCCCGTTTGAGGCGGGACTTCTCCTTCTGGTTTTCTCCCCAAGCCCGGCGACTCGCATTGCCTGCCTTTCCGAAGCGACTCTGCCCGAAATCAAATCGCGCAACACGCCAAAAGAAGCCCGACCTCCTCTTGGGAATGGGGAAACGCGCCAAAGCACAAATCAGGTCATTCAATTTTCAATTATGATTAATTTTTATGCAAATGCCTTCTACATAACCAAAAAAGGGCAAGCGAACCGAAGGGCTTGCAGCAAATCCCGCGCACACGGCATGATCCGAAGGAGGCCCAAAACCTGCAAAGGCGCGGCAGCCAACACCACGCTCGGTCCTGGGGGAAAAATGTCTGTTGCCAATTATCTGCAAAGCCTCTCTGTCGAGAGTGCGTTTCTTCTGCTCGGCGCGGCCTTGCTGTTCGCGATTCTGATAACGCTTCAAGTCCGGAATACCCGGTGGGTCCGCCGCCTCGCGACAATGGAAGAATCGAAGGAAGCCCGCGACCGCGTGGAAAAGCTGTTGAGCGCCGTCGAACGCATATCGAAAAGCCAGGGCAAGGGCAGGGGCACCTCGAATCGCCCGATCGCCAAATCTTCGATTAAACGCGTCCCGGCAACGCGGACGCCGAAAATCAATTACAAGCGCGCGCGCTGACCCCCGACAGCCTGCGGCTCCCTTCGCCTCGTTTCCGGTTAATCTGCAAAATCTTGACGGCTTCGGCTCAAATGAAGAGCGGAGTCAGCCCCTATCTCTGTCTTATGTGTGCACAGGCTTTGCTTCCCCGTCATTTCGTTTAGACTACCGTGGGGGATGACAATGATAGACAAATACCGCACACCGTTGATTTTTATCGCGGATCTGATGATGGCGGCGATATCGCTGCCCGTCGCCGTGTACCTTCGGCTCGGCACTGTCGGCATTGTCCAGAACCTCCCGACGCTGTTCATTCTGACCATACTTTTCGTGCTGATTGCTGCCGCGGTCATCTGGCGCGCACGTCTGCATCGCGTGGCCTGGCGCTATATCTCCGTCGACGATGCGGTCCTGATCACGAGCACCGCCGTCACCATCAATCTCTGCTTCCTCGCCTTGATGTTCTTCTGGACGCGTCTGGACGGAATCCCCCGCACGTCGATTGTCATCAATATTCTCCTTCTCACCGCCTTGATGGTGGGCACCCGGCTCGGCTTTCGCCTGTGGCACGAACGCCTCTCAAGGCGGGGCGACGCTGCCGGCCTCCATGCCGCCGTCCCCGTGATGCTGATCGGTGCGACCGATGAGGCGGAGGCGTTCATCCTTACCACCGCGCGCGATCGGAAGGCTGCTTTCCGCGCCATTGGCATCATCAACACGGGAACACGGCCCGTGGGCAGCCTCGTTCGCGGCGTGAGTGTGCTTGGCAATCTGCCGGAGCTCGAAGCGATCCTGACGCGCTTTGCACTCAACGGAACATGGGTCGAACACATCATCATCGCCGACCCCGCGATACGCGGACAGGCGCTGCACGACATCATCGAAGTCGCCAATGCACATTCGATCAAGCTGAAGCGTCTTCCCGCGATGTCGGAGCTACGTGGTGCAAGCGACGGCATGAAGGTCCGTCCTGTCGATGTCGCGGATCTCCTCAGCCGGCCGCAGGCCGAACTCGATCGCGCGGCGATGTTGAGGCTGATCGGCGGACGACGCATTCTCGTGACTGGCGCGGGCGGCAGCATCGGCGCCGAACTCGCCAGGCAGATCGCCGCGCTCGACCCCGCGCATCTGACGCTGTTCGAACTCTCCGAATACAATCTCTACGAGATAGACCGCCAGATCGGCAATTCATGGCCGTCTCTCTCCCGCTCGGCGCTCATCGGCGATGTAACGGATGCCGTGCGCGTGGAGCACGTCTTCGCAACCGAGAGGCCCGACCTCGTTTTCCATACCGCAGCGCTGAAACATGTGCCTCTGCTCGAGACGCATCCGTCGCAGGCCGTGCTCACCAACATCATCGGCACACGCCGCGTGGCGGACGCCTGCATCCGTCATGACGTCGAGGCGATGGTCCTCATTTCGACCGACAAGGCCGCGCACCCCGTCAGCGTGATGGGCGCATCGAAGCGGATCGCCGAAAGCTATTGCCAGTCCCTCGATATCGAGGCGCGCAAGCCGGACGAAAACCGGAATTCCAGCCGCACCCGCTTCGTTACGGTGCGTTTCGGGAACGTCCTCGGATCGGCGGGCTCGGTCGTCCCGCTATTCCAGAAGCAGCTCGAGGCCGGTGGTCCGCTCACCGTGACCCATCCGCTGATGACCCGCTACTTCATGACGATCGGCGAGGCCGTCGAACTCGTCCTCGAAGCCGCGACGCTGAAATTCATCGAACTCGAGCGTGGCCATATCGTCGTTCTCGACATGGGTGAGCCGGTCAACATCCTTAAAATGGCGACGCAGATGATCAAGCTTGCCGGCCTGAAGCCCGACAAGGACATCAAGATTGTCTTCACCGGCTTGCGGCCGGGCGAGCGGTTGGCCGAAACGCTCTTTCAGCACGATGAGGAAGTAGTCGGCACCGGTCACCAGAGCCTGATGGTAGCGCGACCGCAGGTAGCGGATCACGCCTTTGTCTGTCGGCTCATCGACCAGCTCTATGAAGCCGCGGTCCGCCACGATGACCGGGCCGTGCTGGAACTGCTCGACATTGCCGTAGCCGGCTTCTCGGAACGCCACGCGACGATCGCCCGGGGCGAGCCTGACGAAGCGCCGCTCGTGGCCGCGCAATATAGTGAAATATAAATTTATTTCCTGACAAAATGTAGCGTATGTCACCTTCCGCTCCGTCGGATAGGGGCCCGGGGGGCGGGGTCCGTCTGTCACGGACCGATGATCGGAAACCATGCCCAAGAGCTCCATGCCCAATACCGCCGTCACCACCGTCATCCTTGCCGCCGGCCGAAGCACTCGGATGAAATCGAGCATCCCGAAAGCGCTTCATCCGATCGCCGGGCGTCCGATGCTTGGCCATGTGCTGGCGACCGTGAGCAGCTTCGACAGCAATCGAACCGTTCTTGTCCTCGCGCCGGGCATGGACGACGTTGCGCGCTATGCGAAAGGTGTCTCGGCCAGTCTCGACATCGCCATTCAGGAAAAGCCGCTCGGTACGGGAAGCGCGGTTCGCGCAGCCGAGGCCTTCGTGCCGCCGCGCGACGGCGTCGTCCTTGTGGTCTTCGGCGATACGCCGCTGGTGCGCGGGCAAACTCTTTCGGACATGATCGGCGCCTGTCGGCCGGAAACACCCGTCGTCGTCCTCGGCTTCGAAGCCACCGACCCGACACCCTATGGCCGTCTTGTGCTCAACACCGACGGTTCGCTCGCACGCATCGTCGAGCGCAAGGACGCCACCGTCAAAGAACTCGCCATCACGCTTTGCAACGGTGGCGCGATGGCGGTTCGGGCCGAACATCTGTTCCGTCTGCTTGCGCGTGTGACCAACGAAAATGCGAGCGGGGAATATTATCTTCCCGATGTCGTGAAGCTCGCCCGTGCCGAAGGCCTCGGTTGCACGGTGATCCGCGCGCCGGAGGAAGACATTCAGGGCGTCAACAGCCGCGCCGAACTCGCCTCCGTCGAGGCCGTCCTGCAGCACCGCCTGCGACGGCGCGCAATGGACTCAGGCGTTACGCTGGCGGATCCTGAGACGGTCTATCTCTCCGCCGACACGGTCTTCGGCCAGGACGTCACCATCGGCCAGAACGTCGTCTTCGGACCTGGCGTCGAAGTCGCAAACAATGTCACCATCAAGCCCTTCTGCCACATCGAAGGCGGCAGGATAGAGGAGGGCGCGCAGATCGGCCCCTTCGCCCGTATCCGCCCGGGCTCGGAAATCGGCCGCGATGTCCATATCGGCAATTTTGTCGAAACGAAAAAAGCGAAGATCGAAGAGGGTGCAAAGGTCAATCACCTTTCCTATATCGGGGATGCGCGTGTAGGCGCGAAAGCGAACATCGGCGCGGGCACCATCACCTGCAACTATGACGGCTTCAACAAGCAATTCACCGACATCGGCGCCGGCGCCTTCATCGGTTCCAACTCTTCGCTGGTTGCACCCGTGAAGATCGGCGATGGCGCCTATACAGGGTCCGGCAGCGTCATCACCAAGGACGTGTCCGCCGATGCGCTCGCTGTCGAGCGCTCGAAGCAGTTCGAAAAGCCGGGCTGGGCGGCCTCTTTCCGCGCGAGATTTTCAGGTTTGAAGAAAGCAGGCGAATAATGTGCGGCATTGTCGGTGTGATCGGTGAAAAGCCCGCAGCGCCCATCATTCTCGAAGCCCTGAAGCGGCTCGAATATCGCGGCTATGATTCCGCCGGCGTCGCTACGTTGACGCATGGCCACATCGAACGCCGCCGCGCCGAAGGCAAGCTTTTCAACCTTGAAAAAGCGCTGGACAGCCATCCGCTCGACGGCACCGTCGGGATCGGCCACACGCGCTGGGCGACGCATGGCGCCCCGACAGAGCGCAACGCGCATCCCCACGCGACCGAGCGCGTCGCCATCGTTCATAACGGCATCATCGAGAATTTTCGTGACCTTCGCGAACGGCTGACTGCGGGCGGCGCGAAGTTTCAGACCGAAACCGACTCCGAAGTCGTGGCTCATCTCGTCACGCATTATCTGGATCGCGGTCTTGCGCCGCGCGCCGCGGCGGCAGCGGCCCTCAAGGAACTGGAAGGTGCCTTCGCTCTCGGCATCATCTTCAAGGGCGAGGACGATCTCATTATCGGCGCGCG
The DNA here is from genome assembly GCA_903889655.1 of uncultured Alphaproteobacteria bacterium. Lineage (GTDB taxonomy): Bacteria > Pseudomonadota > Alphaproteobacteria > Parvibaculales > Parvibaculaceae > Parvibaculum. Next base: position 17,615 of record CAISYL010000207.1, read on the forward strand.
ACGCGGCAGCCCGCTCGCGGTAGGCCACGGTCAGAATGCAATGTATCTCGGCTCCGACGCTTTTGCGCTCGCGCCGATGACCAATCGCGTCTCCTTCCTTGAAGAAGGTGACTGGGTCGAAATCACTCGCGAGGGCGTGGTCTTCCATGACGCCGAAGACCGCATCGTCGAACGTCCGGTCCGCATCACGGATGTCTCTACGGCGCTGGTCGACAAGGGCAATCACCGGCACTTCATGGCGAAGGAGATATTCGAGCAACCGGAAGTGATTGGCCACACGCTGGCGGGCTATGTGAACCCTGTCGACGAGACGCTGCGCCTGCCGGCCTTGCCGATCGACCTCGCCACCGTTCCGCGTGTCACCATCGTCGCTTGTGGCACCGCCTCCTATGCCGGGCTCGTCGCCAAATACTGGTTCGAGCGCTACGCGCGCGTCTCGGTCGAGGTCGATATCGCATCCGAGTTTCGCTACCGCGAGGCGGCCATGCCAGCGGGCGGCCTTGCCATCTTCATCTCCCAATCGGGCGAGACGGCGGACACTCTGGCAGCGCTCCGATACTGCAAGTCGCAAGGGCAGACGATCCTCTCGATCGTCAACGTCACGGAATCTTCCATCGCGCGAGACTCCGACGTCGTCATGCCGACCCATGCCGGCCCCGAAATCGGCGTCGCCTCGACCAAGGCTTTCACCTGCCAGCTCGTGGCGCTGGCCGCGCTGGCCATCGCGACCGGCCGCGCTCGTGGCACCATCGATGCCGCCGACGAGCCACGCCTCGTCCGCACGCTGCTCGAAATTCCCCGTCACGTCGCCGAGATGCTCTCCCGCGACGGCGAAATCCACGCGCTGTCGGCCGAAATCGCAAAGGTTCGCGACGTGCTCTATCTCGGACGCGGGCACTTCTTCCCGATCGCGCTGGAAGGTGCGCTGAAGCTGAAGGAAATTTCCTATATCCACGCCGAAGGCTACGCGGCCGGCGAATTGAAGCACGGTCCGATCGCACTGGTCGACGAAGCGACGCCGGTGATCGTCATCGCGCCCGTCGATGCTCTTTTTGAAAAGACCACCTCGAACATGCAGGAAGTGATCGCCCGAGGCGGCAAGGTCGTGCTCATTTCCGACCGCGAAGGCCTTGCCCGGGCGGGCGATCAGGCCTGGGCGACCATCGAGATGCCGAAAGTCGATCCGTTGATCGCGCCAATCATCGCCGCCGTGCCTGTGCAATTGCTCGCCTATCACGCCGCCGTGGCGAAGGGCACCGATGTCGACCAGCCCCGCAATCTCGCGAAGTCGGTCACCGTCGAATAGCTGATTCGCAAAACTCACGCTGATGTGACGCTACAGGCAACCCCAACAAGTTTCTGTTTGGATGGGGTTTTCTCGCTCGCTCAAACGTTCGTCCGGACGCTCATGCTAAACTGGCCATCTAGGAGGGCGGTCGATGCGGCGACACGATACGAGGCGGCTCACGATCGGAACGGCGCTGGCCGCGCTGTTGCTATTGCCCGGCCCCGCAACGTCCGCACCGCCCATGACGAGCCCGCCGCAACTGGCGGTGACCGATGCGAGTGCGGAGATCGCCGCTACCGGCAAGGCCATCGAGGGCGGCCAATATGAGCAGTCGATCGACACGCTCAACCGGCTGATCGACACCGGCACTTTGAGCAAGCAGAACCTTGCCATCGCCTATCATCACCGAGGCATAGCGCATCAGAAGCTCGGTCTTCAGAACAGCGCCCTCGACGACTATACGAAGGCAATCGATCTCGGGACATTGCCGAAAAATCTTGCCGCGCGCGCGTGTTATAACCGGGGCATTGCACTCGCCGCCACCGGTGACACTTTCTCGGCTGAACGCGATTACTCGAAATCCATCGACCTGGCGCCGGATTATGCCGCCGCTTACCACAACCGCGCCAATCTCGAACGCGAGCGGAAGGATTATCCGACTGCGATACGGGACTATGGCGCGGCGATCGATCGGTTGAACGACGACAAGCGCAAGCTGCCGCTCTTCGGCCGTGCGCTGGCTTACGAAAAATCCGGCAATCTCGCAGCCGCCGTCGCCGATCTCAATCAGGCGCTGGCAGTCGACCCGGCCTATGCACCTGCACGGGCGAAGCTGCGGGAACTCGGCCCCCAACTGGCGGCCATGCCCCAGACGCCGGACGATCGGAATTCCGGCAACGTCATCAAGGTTGCCTCCGCCGGCGGCTGGGACACGACGGCGGTTCGCTCGGGACGTGCCGACGCGCCAGCCCCCATCCGTCAGGAGGCGGTACAGGCCGCGGTAGCGCCAGAGACACCCGCAGTGCCGCCGTCGCCGGCGAAAATCGCATCACTGGAGTCGGGACGAGAAGCCGGTGCGGGGGCAACGACTGGCGGGCATTACAGAATGCAGCTCGGCGCCTTCCGCAAGCCCGAAAGCGCCGCCAAGGCATGGGCGAACATGCAGCATCGCGATGCGGTACTCACCGGTCTCGACCATAGCGTGGAGACGGCGGACCTGGGCGCGAAGGGAACCTATTATCGCCTTCAGGCAGGTGGCTTCAAAACCGCTTCGGAAGCCAAGGCCCGCTGTGCGGACCTCACCGCGAAAAAGATCGTCTGCGTCGTCGTGGCGCGCTGAAAGCATGGACTAGTCGGGCCGTGACGTAGCGGCAGAGCCAATTCCCGGCTGTTGTCGTCCTGCTCATTTCATCGGTAAACTCTTTCCAACAATAACGGCAGAACCGGGGAGAGAAACGATGGCCCAGCAGTCGATCGGGCTCACAGCCTTTGGCGGCTACATTCCGAGACTCCGCCTCCAGCGTAAGGCGGTGACGCAGGCAAACGCCTGGATCGCGCCGAACTTTCTCGGCAAGGGGAAGGGCGAGCGTTCCATGGCAAACTGGGACGAGGACGCGATCACCATGGCGGTCGAAGCCGCCCGCGACCTTCTGGGTCCGGACGATGACCGCTCCCATGTAGACGCGCTCTACTTCGGCTCGACGACGATGCCGTTCAAGGATCGCCTTAACTCCGGCATCATTGCTGCCGCACTGACCCTCGGCGAAAAGGTCCGCGCCGTCGACATCGCCTCGACGCAACGCGCCGGCACTTCGGCGCTGATGCAGGCGCTGACGGCGGTGAAGGCCGGCGAGGCGAAACACGCTCTCGTGCTCGCCTCCGATCATCGCAAGGCTCGCGCGGCGAGCGCGCAAGAACTCGAGATCGGCGACGGCGCCGCGGCCGTTTCCGTCGGCACCGACAATGTGATCGCGAAATATCTCGGCGGCGCCAGCCTCACCATCGACTTCGTCGATCACTTCAAGGGCGAGGGCGAAGACTTCGACTATAACTGGGAAGAGCGCTGGATCCGCGACGAAGGCTATTCGAAGATCGTGCCGCGCGCCGTGAAAGCGGCGCTCGATAATGCCGGCGTCAAGGCGGAGGAAGTCAAACACTTCATCCTGCCTTGCACCTTCGGCGACAAGTTCGTGCAGCAACTGGCGAAGAAGTCGGGCATCGCCCCTGAGACCGCGCGCGACACGCTGGCCGGCAATTGCGGCGAAACCGGCGCCGCCCATTCGCTCGTCATGCTCGTCCATACGCTGCAGAAGGAAGCGAAGCCCGGCGACAAGCTCGTCGTACTTCACTTTGGCGGCGGCTGCGACGCACTGGTCTTCGAAGCGACCGACAAGCTTTCGAGCCAGTCATCGAAGCGCGGCATCGCAGGGTCGCTCGCCAATCGCAAGGAGGAGACGAACTATCTGAAGTTCCTCACCTTCAATGGCCTGATCGAGTGGGAAAAAGGTATGCGCGCCGAGCAGGACAAGAAGACCGCTCTGACGACGCTCTACCGCAACGAGGACATGATCATGGGTCTCGTCGGCGGTCGCTGCAAGGAGACCGGCGTCGTGCAGTTCCCGCGCTCCCGCATTTCGGTCAACCCGAACAACCACACGGTCGATACGCAAGAGCCCTACAAATTCGCTGAGCGTAAAGCCAAGATCCTCTCCTGGTCGGCCGACTTCCTCTCCGCCAGCATGAACCCGCCGAACCACTACGGCATGGTCGTGTTCGACGAGGGCGGGCGCATCATGATGGATTTCACCGATGTCGAACAAGGCACGGTCGATAGCGGCATGGAAGTGCGCCTCGTCTTCCGCATCAAGGACATTGATGAAAAACGCGGTTTCCGCCGGTATTTCTGGAAGGCGGTTCCGATCGCCAGCGAGCAGACAAAAACGCAGGCTGCCGAATAAAATCAGGGAAGGAACACATCATGGCTGCAGGTATCAAGGACAAGGTTGCCATTCTCGGCATGGGATGTTCGAAGTTCGGCGAACGTTGGGACGCCGGCCCCGAGGAACTGATGGTCGAAGCCTATCTCGAGGCGATGCAGGACGCGGGCATCGAGCCGACGCAGATCGACGCCGCGTGGTTCTCGACCCATATCGATGAAACTGGAACGGGCAAAGGCGGCACGCCATTGTCGCTCGCCCTGCGTCTTCCGAATATCGCCGTGACGCGCGTCGAGAATTTCTGCGCGGGCGGTTCGGAGGCGCTGCGCGGCGCCGTCTATGCGGTTGCTTCGGGTGCCGCCGATATTGCTCTCGCCCTCGGCGTCGAGAAACTGAAGGACACCGGATATGGCGGATTGCCGGTCGGTCAGGCCGGCACGCTGATCCCGCAATGGGCGCCGTCCGGCTCCGCGCCGGGCAACTTCGCGCAGCTTGCCTCCGCCTATCGCGCGAAACACGGTGTTTCGAAGGAGGACATGAAGCGCGCCATCGCGCATGTCTCCGTGAAGAGCCATGCGAATGGCGCGAAGAATCCCAAGGCGCATCTCCGCAACGCAGTGACCGAAGAGCAGGTCATGAATGCGCCGATGATCGCCGAACCGCTCGGCCTTTTCGATTGCTGCGGCGTCTCGGACGGCGCGGCGGCCGCCATCGTAACCACGCCCGAAATCGCGAAAGCGCTCGGCAAGAAGGACATCGTCACGGTGAAGGCGATGCAGCTTGCCGTCTCGAACGGTCTCGAGTCGCAGCACAATAGCTGGGACGGCAGCTACTTCCACACCGCGCGTATCGCGGCGAGGAAGGCCTATGCCGAAGCCGGCATCCAAAACCCCCGCGATGAGGTGAGCATGATGGAGGTGCATGACTGCTTCTCGATCACCGAACTCGTCACTATGGAAGACCTCTTCATCTCGGCTGAAGGTCGGGCCGTCATGGATGTGATGGATGGCTTCTACGACGCCGACGGAAAGGTTCCCTGCCAGATCGATGGCGGCCTGAAGTGCTTCGGTCATCCGATCGGTGCGAGCGGGCTCCGCATGGCCTACGAAATGTATTTGCAGCTTCAGGGTCGGGCAGGTGAACGCCAACTCGCCGCGCCGAAGATCGGCCTCACGCATAATCTCGGCGGCGCACCGTCGCAGAACGTCTGCTCTGTCACGATCATCGGTGCTCACGGCGCATAAAGCCGCAATCAACAAACGGAAAGAAAGGGCCGGAAGAAATTCCGGCCCTTTCTGATTCGGAGCGTCACTTCATCCGTGATTTCAGGAATCCGGCAATTCGTTGATCCAGATTGGCCCTGATGTTCATGTAAAAGAGATTGTAATCGTAGATGTGATAGTCGCCGCCCCAGGAGCCGAAATTGACCACGGCTGGCGGAGAGACGACGAGCAATCCATTTTCGCAATCCGCCCCCGTCAGATTTTTGATAGGCATTCCGACTGGCGCATCCGGTTTGGCGAAAGGCATGCCGCCGAGATTGGCGGACGCGTCCGCCTTGCCGTCAAGCGTCCATATCAGCGGATTGACGCAAGTGAGAGGCCGGCCCTGCAGCCGCTGATAACGACCGCCGATCCAGCTGATACCCCGTTCGGTCCAGTTGCCGCGCGCCTTCGTGTTTTGTACGGAATTCCAGTTGATATAGCACCCCGTCTGAACCGGTGTGGCGCAAGGCGTAAAACCGGGTATGCCTATGTCGCGCGCGGAGGCCGAGCCGACGAGATAGGCGGCGATGAAGCGCTTCTGGAGCGGCGTACCGATGATCTTTTCCGCAACCAGACGCATGCCGTGCAGCGAGCCCTGGCTATGTGAGGCAATGATGAATGGCCGACCGTTGTTTCGGTGTGCGATGAACTCGTCGAAGGCCCGCGCCACATCCGCATAAGCGACGTCGAACGCGGGATACCCTTCGTCGCCGGCCGCCAGAAACGCGTAAAGCGTGACCTGCCTGTAGCGAGGCGCGAAAACCCGACAACAACCGTTGAAGGCGCTCGCTTGAAAGCGCAATACGCCATTCTCAAGCTGGATTCGGGTCAGCCCGCCTTCGTCATAGGCAGCATTCCATCCGCCTTTGCTCAGATAGGTCGTTGGATGAATGAAAAACACATCGACCTGCGCGGCGGCCTGATTGTCCGTTGCTCCGCTTCCCGGCGGAACGACATCGGCATTGTCTCGCCTGTCCGGCAGAGCAGCCCATGCGTCGTCATGCGTGTAATCCGGCGCGGGAGAAAGCGTCGCCGCATCGAAGGAATGCCACGGCTTGAACAATGCTGCGTTTAAAAGAGGCCGGTCGAAATAGAATGTCGCGCCAATGACGAGGACGATCACCACCAGCCCGACAAGTACCCAGAGCACCTTGCGCAACATGCTTTCCCCGACTTCCGTTGCAGCCTTGTGGCCGTTCTTTTTTTATTGGACCTTCTTCGCGGCTGGATCGCAAGCCTCATCGGGTGAGAGATATGCTCAAGGACCTGTAGGACGCCGGTGTCAGGCTCGCCTGAGCTCGACCGCGACTTGCGCGTCAAGCTCCATGGTCTCATGCGCGTAGACGACGAAGATCTGATCGATCTTGTCGCCGCTGACGCTCAGTGGAAAGACGCCGCGATACGCTTTGAGGAATTCGCGTCCGGGAACAGGAAGGGCCGTCCAGATATAGATGGGTTCGCCACTGACGACGGCGCGGAGGGATTCGAGCCGCCGGATTTCGGCACCTTGCGCGGTCAGGGATTCACCGAGCAGCTTGCCGGTATAATCGACGCCGAGAAGGTCCCGGCAGCCCGTTCCGGTAAGACGATAACGAAATTGTTGCATATCGTCGATATCGACGACGTCGAGGATCAGAATCCACGGCAATAACTGCGCCAGATTGCAGGGTCTAAAATCTGTACGCAGAGGAATCGGCTTATTGCGTCGCCTCGATTCCCAGTACTCGCCGAACAGGGCCACGGGATGTTGTGCCGGTACATCGGCTAAAGAAATTTCACGATAGGTCATCGGCGTCCCCTTCATTCGCCCTTGGGCGGGAAGAAGGGTAAGAGCGAATGCTTACCGGGGAGTCACCGTTTGCCGATTATCCGATGCGGGAATTTGGCGTTTTAGGAAACAGATCGAGAGTAAATCGGCGCTTTCCGCAATGCAACTTATTTGCTTTTCAAAGACTCTCTTCGAGCGCCCGCGTATAGCCCGAGTAGTTCGGCTGGTCGATCGCGAGTTTGGTCAGGGTGATCTGCCAGAGATGCTCTGCAAGTCCGGGCGTATCGAGTGTGACATCGCCGCGCTCGATATCCGCGCAAAGCTCGCGATTGAGTTCATCGAGAGTTCCATCGCGCCTCAATAGACCCCTCAGTCGCCCAAGCTCTTCGGCGTTCGCCTTCGGCGCAATTTCAAGTTCACGCTTCACGATGTCGAGCGCATTGGCCGCGACCCGGGCATGAAAGGCGGCGTGGCCCTGAAGCTGCGGCATCGCGTGGTTGCGGATGAAATCCGCGACGATGTCGACGAGCTCGATGGCTGTGGGCTGGTCCTGCATATCGTCACCCTTTCTTTCGCGGCGCGAGCAACCGCAACAGATCGATTTCCGTTTCCGAAGATCGTCGGCCGATAGTCGCCCGCTCGACGGAGCGGTCGCCGGCCTTGAACGCCATCACCATGGTCGTGCACATCACGCCCCATTTGAGCGTGCCGAGGACTTCCCAGAATTTCGCGCGGTCCGGATCGACCTTGCCGCCGCCGGCTGCTTCATAGCCTGCAAACAGCTCCTCGCGCTTTCCGAAGCCTCCGACCGGATTGTCGATATTGCCGAAGCGCCATGAGTTGACGCAGATCCAGGCGAGGTCTTCCATCGGATCCCCGATATGCGCGAGTTCCCAATCAAGTACAGCCCGCAGGCCGTCCGGTCCGATCATCAGATTGCCGTGGCGAAAATCGCCATGCACCAGCGTCAGCTCAGTCGTGTCCGGCGGCGCATTGTCCTTCAACCAGCGAAAGGCAAGTTCGAAAACCGGGTGAGGGTGGTCATGCGTTTTGTAGGTCTGGAAATATTGTTCGATTTCCGCGCGGGCCGGCGAGACACGAAGCGGCGGCAATGTCGCCTTGTCGATCTTATGCAGCCGCGCCAGCATCTCGCCGCATTGCCGCGCGAGCATTGGCCGCGCTTCGGCAAATTCGGCATCGCGCAGAATCTTCCGCGCGATGGTCTCGCCCTCGATGCGGTCCATGACGAAGCCCTGGCCGACGCCGTCCGCCTCGTCGAGCACCAGCCGCACGGGGGGCACGGCCACTCCCGCCGCACCCGCAAGCTGAATAAGCGCCGCCTCTGTCTCAAGACCCGCCGCCGTGCCAGACCTGCCCTGCGTCCGCGTGCCGCCCGGCGCGCGCCGCAGGATCAGCGGAATAGCGGTGCTTTCCGTCGTCGCATCGAAGGCCCAGGTCTCCTGGCTCGCCCCGCCGGAGAGCCGTTTCAGATTGTCGATACCCGTTGCACCGGCAATACCCCTGCGCACGGCATCGGCAAGCGGCGCCACGAGAGGGTTTGTTTCGGCTCCCATCTCAGCCTCCGACGCTGACCGGCTTGCCGTCGACGATCTGGTCGAGATATTCCGAAAGCCCGTAACCAACCATGCCGTTGCAGCGGTACTCGGTCATGCCCTCGGTGATGCGGGTGACGAGTTCGTTGCCGTCCGCGTCATGGCGTCGATTGCGCAACGGGATCAACGACAGCACCTTGCCCTCGACGTCATAGACCGCGCCGGACTCCGTCTTGATGTGCGAACGAAACGCCGTCTGGTACCAGTTCTCGTCCCAGTCGCTATCGATTGAGACTTCCGTGATGAGGTCGTACTTGCCGTCCTTCAACACCATGCCGCCCTGACGCGGTTCGCCTGTCTCGCCTGCGACAATCGACAGCATCATGCCGAAGTCGCGGCCGAAGTTCATCGGGCACCAGCGATACCAATGGATCGCCTGCCAGTAGCGCGGTCCCCAGCTCTTGTCGCGCAGGCCGAAGCCCGAAACGTCGAAGCTCTCGCCGCCGATCGTAAACCGGCCCTTCGCCGCCACATGCTGTTCGTAGTGCGCCTTGGCAAAGGACTTCTCCGGATCGATGTCGAGCGCCGAACCGTCTTCCTTCACTGTCTCGCCGCCGAACATCGGCGACACGCCTTCATATTCGAGATCGACCGTGCAGGCGACCACCGGATTGCTCTTGAATGCCTTCGACGGCTCGGCCATGTCGTTGGGCTCCCTGAGCACGACGACCTTGCCATCATAACTGACACGCAGCTTTTTGAAGGGTTCGAGCACCTGCACGCGCAGTCCGCCCGCATTCAGCTCCTTATTGTCCGTGATCTTGGGTTTGGCATACATGAAGGCGACGCGCCCATCCGGCAAATAGAGGCAGACGGACATTTCCGCATAGCCTTCGTTGGGGCGATTGCCGATACGGAACCAGCCGCCGGTCTTCTTCA
>CAISYL010000208.1 GCA_903889655.1 uncultured Alphaproteobacteria bacterium
CAAGCATGTCCAGCGCTTCCGTCGTCTCCGCCAGGAATTCTTTGAGAAGGTCGTCCATGAACTTTTCCGTTACCTGCGGCCTTATCGAGACCGTTGCTGATGCGCAGTCCGATTATTCGGACGAATGTTTAATAAAGACGGAAACAGCCGTTCATTTCCGACGCGTCCCGCGAATGTCCTGATCGACGGAAGCCATTGGCACAACATAGGTTTTAGAAAATCCCTGCTTCACCATCCGAAGCAGATCCTGATCGCGCTTGCCCGCAAGCGCGAGCGCCACCAGCGGCGCGGCGGCACAGACGACGCCGAAGGAAAACTCGTCCGCCGCCCGCGCCGCCGATGAGAAATTCATGATGCCGAAGGGCATCGCGCCCGCGACTAGCGGGATCTCCGCGGCGCAGACCGGCGGCGCTCCCGGGATTTCCGGAGGGATGGTAACGAAGGATTCACTATGGGGAAGATCTTCGGATATTGTTCCGTCGACGGACGTTGTGATTGAACGCCCTCCCCTTTCGGCAACCGCGACGAGGCCCCCGTCTCCCATCAACCGGAGTTCGCCCTGCGTCCACCCCGTATAGAGATGGATGCTCCGCAGCACCGTATGCGCCGCGTCGTCGGCATCTCGCGCTGCGGCGATACGGCGCAGCAATATTCGGGCAAGGCGCCGGCCGCGCATCTCGACCACCCGCGCCGTCACGTCTTCGACCGTCAGAATGGTGTTCGAGCCCGGCGCCCAGACGCGCGTCAGCACATAGATACATCCGTCCGCGCGTCGGCACTCGCGCCGCAGTTCGGATTGCACGCCGTCGATGGGCCCCGATACCGCGGAGATCGTGCTGATCCGCGCATCGGCTGCGAGCCCCCGCTCGATCGCGGCGAGCGTGATGCGCGGCGCCTCCGAAAGAGCGAGAAAGTGGAGAAGCCGGGACGCACTGTTGTTGAGCGAAACCGGCTGCCCCATCGTCGGTTCGAACAGGAAGACGGCAGGGACGTCGAGGCGCAGTGAAGAAGTCCGCATATGCGCTGCTCCATGGCAACGCCCGAACCCTCACGCAACATGTCCGCCGGGCGTTTCCCCAGAGAAAGACATCGATCCCTTTATGAAGCCTTTCGATGGCCTGCGGTGCGACGACGACGCCAGCCCCAGACGCGACGATGGTAAAGCGCCGGATAAAATTCACCCGAAACGCGTTCCATAAGGGCGCAGGACCGAGTGCTCCTTTCAGTTCGGCCACGAAAAGGAAAGGTGCGCTACCGGCGGAATATCGACATCCGAAAGCCGAACAAGGTTAACCAAGCGGAACCTTTCATGAAATCCGCGGTTCAATTGGTGAGCATCTGCCGCCGGGGTCGACGAGAGTCCGTTTCCTCACACGCGCGATCACACGCGAAGCTGAACTGGGCGAACAGCACGGGCTTCGTACGAGCCCGAAGATGAAACATCCGGCGGTGTCATTGAAACCGTAGAGGAGTTCAAGATGGCAAATACCCAGCATCGCGGCGGTTCGGGCAATTTCGCCGCCAATCGCGAGCGCGCGGCGGCAGCTGGCCGCAAGGGCGGTCAGAAGAGCGGCGGAAATTTCAAGAACAACCCCGCCCGGGCCGCGCTGGCCGGACAGAAGGGCGGACAGGTCAGCGGGGGAAACTTCAAGAACAACCCCGCCCGGGCCTCCGAAGCAGGCCGCGAAGGCGGCCAGGTCAGCAGCGGCAATTTCAAGCACGACCCGGCCCGCGCCTCGGAAGCCGGCCGCAAGGGTGGGCAGGAGAGCAGTGGCGCGATCCACGGCGCCGAAGGCCACGCCGAAAACACGAACGACGACACCCGGTAAGTATCCTGACGACCGGAGGTGAGACGAGGCCGGCGGCGATCACGAAACGATCACAGTCCGGCCCTCCTTGTCCCCCGTCGGGCTTCAGCCGGTTCAGGCCTCGGTCAGCTTGAGCGAACCCGCACGGTAGTGGCCGGCCTCGGCTTGAAATCCAATGCTGAGACGGTTCCAGCCATTGATCGCGACGACCGCGATGGTGAGGTCGACAAGCTCGCTCTCGCTGAACTCCGAATGCACATTTTCATAGATCGCGTCCGGCACACCGCCTTCGTCGAGCCGGGTCAGCGCCTCCGTCCAGGCCAGCGCCGCGCGCTCGCGCGGCGAGTAAAGGCTCGTCTCGCGCCACACGCTCAGGAGATAGAGCTTCTGCTCCTCGACGCCGGCGGCGCGCAGGTCCTTCGTATGCATGTCGATGCAGAAGGCGCAGCCATTGATCTGCGACGCCCTGAGGCTCATCAGTTCGAGAAGCTGCGCGTCGAGCCCGCTCTTTCGCGCATGCTCGCTGAGATGCAGCATCGCCTGGAAAGCCGCGGGCGAAGCCGTCACGTAGTTCAATCGGCCGAAGCCACGTTTCGTCGTCATGGAAATGCCTTTCGGTTCGGCGGCCCCGGGGGCCGCAACGTTTCTCATGCCCGAAAGACGGATGAGCCGGCCGCCCTGTGACAGCCGCTCGCATAAAATGGATTGCCGCGACAGGTACTAGAAGGTGAAGCTCGTGCGGACGCCCATCACCGTCGCATTGTCGATCGTATCGCCGCTTGCATCCTCGGGATTGGTCACGTGCCCGCCGGGATGCACGATGTACTGGAAGTCCGGTTGCACGCTCCACCAGGGCGCAACCTGCGCCGTGTAGCTGAGCTCGAAGACCGTCTCATGGTCGCGCAGCGGATAGGCCGGATCGGCCGTCAGAGCCTGCGTATCGCGATCGAGATTGCGCGCATCGCCACTGATCTTCATATAGGCAACACCGAGGGCGAGCGTGTCGTTGTCGCGTCCCGGAATGAGGCCGACATAGCCGAGACCGCCATCGGCATAAAAGGAAACGAGGTTGCGGTCGGAAGGCGCCCCGCCCGTACGGGCAAAGATGCTGAGCGCGTGTCCATTCTTGTCATGCCAGACCGTCTGGTCCGCGATCGCATAAATGCCGTGGTCGCCACTGTGGTCGTAAGTCTCGGCAAAGCCCGGATCGGCTTGTGACACCAGAGCGCCACCGCTGTCGAAACCGTAACGCTGATCGGCGAAATTGCCGGTCTCGTACCAGCCGCCCAGCTTGTAGACGCCGGGAAGCCCCTCGCCCTCGCCTTGATCGATCGCATACTGGATTTCGCCCATCCAGAGCGTGCCGCCGCTCATGCTGAAGGTCGTGCCGTGCTTGTTGCAGACCTGCGCGTCGTCGAAGCAATCGTCGCCCGCCGGATCGCCGCTGAAAACACCGGCCCTGATCGTGATGCTTTCCGTCGGTTCGACAGCGACGCGCACGCCAGGCGTCGGCAACGGATACCCTGGCCCACCACTCGTCTGATTGGCGGACGTGAGCACCGGCCAGCCGAAAGTGCCGTTGATGAGGCTGCCCGCGGTTTCGCTCGTCAGAAATTCGTCGTCCGCCGCAAGCTGCCCGGCGCGCACGGAAATCGCATCGCCGAAAAAATCCTGCTGCAGCCAGAGCGTATAGAGCCGCGTCGCCTGGCGCGCTTCGATATTGCTTGGATCGGCCAGGCTGCCCGTATAGGTCGCCGCAGGCGTTCCGTTGGTATGATGGATCTGGAAGACGCTGGCATGAGCGGTGCCGCCCTGCCAGCCGAGGAGCTTGTCGAGGTCGAGATCGAGATCGAGTTCGGCCCTTCCCTCGTAGCTCCAGCCCCGTTTCATGCCACCCGAGACATCGCCCAGCGCCTCGCCGACATAGGCCAATCCAATATCGACGCCGTGTGCGGATAAGTCGCTGCGCGATCCGCCCCAGTCGCCGGTGAGCGTGTCGCGCGTCCAGAGATCGTCACTGGCCTGTGCCGGCGCGCCGGCGAGACAAATGCCCAGCACCGACGCAGTGGCGGTCACGCCGCTCAGCATCTTCATTTCTATCTCCGGTCTATGGATCGCTCATACGCAGGGAACGAGGAAAGGCTAACGGCGGCGCGATTCATTCTCAAGTGCATAATCTGCGGCAGATTGCCCATCAACGATCTCGCCCGCTCAAACGCCAGCGGGCAATGATCGCTTCGAGTTGCTGACGGTCCATCCCCGGATTTTTCCAATGATGCGAGAAGCCGGTATTGACCGTACGCGGAGCGCCTAGCGGGCTCAGATCGTCGAAACGGATACGCATGGGCATGGCGACGCCCTGGCCGAAGGCGATGGCTTCCCGGTCTCCGAGAAGAGGCAGGAAGTCCAGCAGATCGAGTGCGCCGTCATGCGTGTTGGCCCGCATCACCGCCTGATCCTTCTCGGTCGAAAGCCGCATGGCGATTGCGGTCGAGCATTGCGACAGCACCGTCGGGTCGAGTTCCGACGGCCGCTGCGTGACGAGGGCGAGGGAAAGCCCGTATTTGCGGCCTTCCTTTGCGATGCGCGACAGCGCCTGGCGGGTCGGCGCGAATTTGTCGGCGGGCCCGGCGGGCGCATAGCGATGCGCTTCCTCGCAGACGAGCAGCATCGGCAATCCGCCCTTGCTCCAGACCGCGAGATCGAAAGCAAGACGGGAAATCACCGAAATCACGACGTCGAGAATTTCGGATGGCACGGTCGAGAGATTGATGACCGTGATCGGCTTGCCGTCGCTTGGTACACGGAACAACCGGCCGAGCGTGTCGGTCATCGTGTCCTGAACGGTGAGACTGCCGAACATAAAGCTGTAACGCTGATCGCTGACCAGCGTCTCGATACGCGCCTTGAGGCGGCGATAGGGGATCGTTGCCTGCGTACGTTCGAGCTTGCCGAGCTGTTCGTCGATATAGGAGACGACATCCGACAGGCGGAAAGGCGTCGGCGTTTCGACGGTGATGCTGCTGTTGCCTTCGCCGAGACGCCGCGCCGTTACGCTGCGGCTCGATCCCGCATCGCTGAAACGGCGCTTCGCCATCACGACCGCGTCGCTCAGGATTTCCGCCTCGGCATCGCGATAGGTATCGGTGCTAGTCAGCGCCTCCGTAAGCTCCTGGAAATTGAGGAGCCAGATCGGCAAATGGAGGTTGCTCGGGTCGATCAGCTCGGCGCGATCGCCGAAGGCCGCCGGATACTCATTGTGGACGTCCAGCACCACGATATGCGCGTATTGATGCTCTTCGAGCACACGCTGCAGGATGCAGGTAAGCGCCGAGGATTTGCCGCACCCCGTCGTGCCGACGACGATGAAATGCTTGGCAAGCAGATCGTCGATCAGAAGACGCGCCGGTACCGCCGGGTCCTGATAGAGAGAGCCGACCTTGATGCTCGCGACATTGGGCTGCGCATAGACGCGCGTGAGGTCGTAGCGGTCCGCGAAGAGGACTGGATCGCCGAGCGTCGGGAGCGACGCCACACCGCGGCGAAAGGCGAGACGCTTCGTTACCGGGTCGGCCACGAGTTCGCCAGCGAGATTGAGTTCGATGAGGCCGATCTCGGGGCTTCCGGCATCGAGCGAGGGCGTCGGAGAACTCACCGCCGAGATGAGCCCGACGACCGACGAATTCGGCGTCGTGATCTTGACCAGCGCGCCGATCTGTACGCGTGAATTGCGGCTTCCCGCATCGCCGCCGACCGGCTTGTCCAGCACGGCGATCGCCTGCGATCCCGATACCGACACGATATGCGCGATACGCTGGGGTGCTGCCGCCGGTACGCCTCGCCGCTCCTGGAAATTCGGATCGAGCGGCGGATGAGACATGTTGTTCATGACGGTTGGCCTGACTGGGGAAACTGTCGGGGCGCCGGCTGTGCGGCGGCCGGGAGCGTGATGACGATGGTGGTGCCGATGCCCGGCTTGCTCGAGATATGAAACTGGCCGCCATGCTGTTTGATCAGCGCGACCGCGATCGGCAATCCGAGCCCCGTACCTTCATGCGAACGGGAAAAGGCCGACTGCACTTGCCCGAAAGGCTGCAGGGCGATCTGGATCTGCTCGTCGCTCATGCCGATGCCGGTATCGGCGACGGCAATCGTCGCGCCGCCATCGGCGGCACGTTGGGCCATGACGAGAATACGGCCGCCCTCCGGCGTGAATTTATAGGCATTCGACAGAACGTTGATGAGGACCTGCTTCAACCGCCCGACATCGACGGGCAGGACTGGCAGATCGGCCGAGGCCTTGAATTCGAGCACCTGTTTCTTTTCGCGCGCCCGGCCCTTCACCAGCAGAAGGCTCGCATCGATGATCTCGCGGATGCTGAACGGCTCGATATGGAGCGCGAAGGTGCCGCTTTCGATTTTCGAGATGTCGAGAATGTCGGAAATGATGGCGAGAAGATGCCGGCCTGCTCCCGAGATGTGCGTTGCATATTCGAGGCTCTTCTCGATATCGCGCCCCTCCGCCGCAAAATGCCGCATGAGATCCGCAAAGCCGATGATCGCGTTGAGCGGCGTCCTGAGTTCATGGCTCATGTTCGCGAGGAATTCGGATTTCGAGCGGCTGGCGAGGTCGGCCTGAAGCTTTGCCGCTCGGAGCGCCTGTTCGGCATGGCTGCGCGACATCAGCTCGCCCAGATCGCTCGAATACTGGGAGAGAAGACCTGTCTTCTTCAGGGCTGAGTTGCGCCGGCTGTACATTGTCGGATCCGTTCCATCGGAGCGGATAAGATAAGGGGCCGGGTATTTAGCCAGGGTAAACGCGAAGCTAAGGCGAGACGCCCATTTTTCATTAATTCCCCATATTGCGCTCCATTTCGGCACAGTCGGCACGCTTTGCTGCGACTTTTTCGGCATCTCGGGCGTTGAATGCCCGAAACATGATTGATCCCGATGCGATTGATCCCGGTTGGTCGAGACAGATGGATAGCTTCGGCAACACTTTCGCCGGCGCCCACGACGCCGGGCAGGCCGGTTTTTTGCAGCCCGGCCGCAATGTCTGGCGATGCGCGCATGCGCACCGCGCCGCCATGCTTGTGGATGCAGGGCCCTGCTTCGGCGCGATGCGCGAAGCGATGCTGAAGGCGCGCCGCAGCATCATGATTGTCGGCTGGGATATCGACAGTCGCACGCCGCTGATCGGCTCGGATGGAGGACCCGGCGACGGACTTCCGGTCACGCTCGGTCCGTTCCTCACGGCACTCGTCGAACGCAATCCCGACCTCATCGTCAAGTTGCTGCTCTGGGACTACTCCGTGCTCTATGCGCTGGAGCGCGAGCCGATGCCGAACCTCGCCCTCGGCTGGAACACGCCCCGCCAGATCGAGCTCTGCCTCGACAGCACCGCTCCCGTCGCCGCATCGCATCATCAGAAAATCGTCGTCGTCGACGATGCCGTCGCTTTCGCCGGCGGGCTTGACCTGACCATCCGTCGCTGGGACACGCCGCACCACGCGCCGGTGAACGCGCGCCGCGTCGATCCTGCGGGCACGCCCTATCCCCCGTTTCACGACGTGCAGATGATGGTCGACGGCGAGGCCGCGCGGGCGCTCGGCGACCTCGTGCGTCTGCGCTGGTTGCGTTCCGCCTGCGAAGAGCTTGCCTGGGCCGATCCGGAGAGCGATCCGTGGCCTGACGGCATCGAGCCCGATTTCCGCAACGTGACCGTCGGTATCGCACGGACACATCCGGCTTTCGCTGACGAGCCGCCGGTGCGCGAGATCGAAGCGCTCTACTTCGACATGATCGACGCGGCAGAAAAGGTAATCTATCTCGAAAACCAGTTTCTGACCAGCGGACCGATTGCCGATCGCCTCGCTCAACGCCTGCGCGAACGTCCCGATCTCGAGGCCCTGATCGTCGCGCCGAAGACGCACCACACATGGATCGAGCATCGCACCATGCTCGCCGGCCGCATCCGCTTTGCAGAAACCTTGCGCGAGGCCGGCGTGGCGGACCGTGTGCGTCTCGTCCATCCTCGCGTCATGGACAAGACGGGCGCGGCCGACGTGATGGTTCACGCCAAGGTGACGATCGTCGACGACAGGCTGCTCCGGGTCGGCTCGGCCAACATCGCCAATCGCTCCATGGGCACGGACAGCGAATGCGATCTCGTCATCGAAGCCGCAAATGAGCGCGAGCGTTCTGCTATCGCGATCCTGCGCAACCGGTTGATCGGCGAGCATTGCGGCAGGAGCGCCGAGGAAGTCGCGCAAACCCTCCTCCGGCGCGGCTCGATCATCGCCGCACTTGATGCCTTGCACGACCGGCCGGCCGCGCATCGGCTTTGCCCGATCGAAGACGGTTCGCTCGAAACGGAGACCGCCATGTCGACCATCGAAGCTCTTGCCGATCCCGAAAAGCCGATCGAGGCACCGCTGCTCGCGGACTTTCCCGGACAGCCGCTCCAGCCCCGGCGGCTTTCCACCATCCTGAAGGCGGCGCTCGCCGTCGCCGCGATCCTCGCCCTTGTTGCCGTCTGGCGCTGGACGCCGCTGGCCGCCTGGACCGAGCCGAAAGCCATCGAGACGACACTGAGGATGGTCGCGGCCAGCGCCTGGGGACCTGCAATCGTGATCCTGATCTTCGTTTGCGCCGGCTTTCTCGCCTTTCCGGTGACGCTTCTCATCGCCGGGACGGCCGCCGCCTACGGCCTCTGGCCGGGCCTCGCCTACGCGACGGCGGGCTCGCTCATGAGTGCGGCCGCTTCCTATTATGTCGGCCGGCGTTTCGGGCAGGAGGGCCTGCGTTCTCTCATGGGCCCGCGCATCAATCGCGTCAGCCAGCGCGTCAAGTCGCAGGGCATCTTCGCCATCGCCACCATGCGATTGATGCCCATCGCGCCTTTCCTGCTCGTCAACCTCGTCGCCGGTGCGATGCGCATCCGCATGGTCGACTATTTCATCGGCACCCTGCTTGGCCTTGCACCCGGCCTCATTCTGATGTCGGCACTCGGCCCGCAGGCGCTGCGCGCGATATTGCATCCCTCCGTCGCCGATATCGGGATGCTGTGCGCTTTCCTGCTTGCCTGGTTCTTCATTTCGCTCGGCCTGCAGCGCGTGGTGTCGAGGGCGAGAGGCTCGCATCCGTGAACGAAGTCCGATCCGTCGTGCGAGTGCTGACATGGAACATCCATTCCGGCATCGGCCCGGACAGCACCTACGATCTGGATCGTGTCGTCGGTCTCATCCAGCGTCACGATCCCGATATCGTTGCCTTGCAGGAGGTCGACTCGCGCGGCCGCGCCAACCGGCTGCCTCTTCCTTTTTTGAAGCAGGCGCTTGGCGAGCACGCGGCCGAAGCACGCACCATCACCGCGCCGGACGGCCATTACGGCCATGTCGTCATCAGCCGCTGGCCGATGAAGGAGATCAAGCTGCACGATCTGTCGGTCTCGAAGCGCGAACCGCGCTGCGCGATCGAAACCGTGGTGGCCACGCCCTTCGGGCCGCTTCACCTCGTCTCGACGCATCTCGGTCTCGGCATCTTCGAGCGCAAGCGCCAGGCGGCATTGCTGGCGAGCCTTGCCGCGCGCAGCGTCGAGCCGACCGTGATGCTCGGCGATTTCAACGACTGGTTCCGTCGTGGCGCGGTGAGGCGTGCGCTCGCCCGCGTCATGCCGGCGCGCACCATGATGAAGACCTTTCCCTCGCGCTGGCCTTTCCTGATGCTCGACCGCGTCTATTGCCGGCCCGAAGGCGCGCTGGTGCGGAGCTGGACGGATCGGGCGGCCCGTTCCATCTCCGATCACCTGCCGGTCTTCGCGGAAATCAGCCTCTCATGACCGTGCGGCGGCGAGCGCCTTCTCGAGCTTGCCCATGCCTTCGTCGACAATCGCGTCCGGCGCGGTGAGCGGCACAAGAATGCGGATCGCATTGCTGTAAACGCCGCAGGAGAGAAGGATGAGCCCTTCGTCGAGCGCCGCATTGGTGACGCGCTTCGTCGCATCGGCATCGGGCTCATAAGCGCCGTGACCCTTCACGATGTCGAACCCGATCATCGCGCCATAGCCGCGTATGCCCGTGATCGGCACGATGTCGTTGCGCGTGGCAATGGTTTCGAGCTTCGCCTTGATGCGCGCGCCCATCGCATTGGCCCGATCGATGAGCTTTTCCTCCGCGATGACGTCGAGCACCGCGAGCGCCGCCGCGCAGGCGATGGGGCTGCCGGCATAGGTGCCGCCGAGCCCGCCCGGCTCCGCCGCATCCATGATATCGGCGCGGCCGATCACACCGGACAGCGGAAAGCCGCCGGCGAGCGACTTCGCCACCGTAATCATGTCAGGCTCGACGCCCGAATGCTCGATGCCGAACATCTTGCCGGTCCGTGCGAACCCCGTCTGAACCTCGTCGGCGACGAGCAGGATGCCGTGCTCGTCGCAGATTTTCCGGAGCGCAACCAGAAGCTCCGTCGGCGCTTCATAGAAGCCACCCTCGCCCTGCACCGGTTCGATCATGATGGCCGCAACCCGCGACGGTTCGACATCGGCCTTGAAGAGAAAATCGAGCGCCTTCAATGAATCGGCAACGCTCGTTCCATGGGCGGCGACCGGGAACGGCAAATGATAGACCTCCGCCGGCATCGGTCCGAACTTCTTCTTGTAGGGAAGTGTCTTGCCGGTCAGGGCCATGGTCATCATGGTCCGGCCGTGGAAACCGCCCGCAAAGGCGATGACGGCCGAACGGCCGGTCGCGGCGCGGGCGATCTTGACCGCGTTTTCCGTCGCCTCGGCGCCGGTCGTAAATAGAATGGTCTTGGCCGGTCCCTTGAACGGCGCGAGCGCGTTCAGCCGCTCGGCGACCGCGATATAAGGCTCATACGGAATGACCTGGAAAGCCGTATGGGTGTAGAGCGCGAGCTGCTTTTCCACCGCGGCGATGACTTTCGGATGCCGGTGCCCGGTATTCAGAACCGCGATCCCGCCCGCGAAATCGACAAACCGGCGGCCTTCCAGATCCCACAATTCGGCATTCTCGGCACGGGCGGCAAAGACGGGATAGGCGGTCGCAACGCCGCGCGGCACGGCCCGTTCGCGGCGGGCGAGGAGCTCTGAATTTTTGGTCATCTAGGGGGGTATCCTTTCAACGGGCAGACCGGGTGGCATGAGCTGCGTCGCTTCATCCCGCAGACATTCGAAGAGCTATGCTATAAGCAAATATCAGTTTCGCCCACATGGGCTCCGAGGGCGAAGTGCCGGTTTTACGAGACCCAATGACGCATCCGAAGATCGAGCGGAAGACGGCCCCGGCCGCCGCCAAGCCTGTCCGGCGGACACAGGCGGAACGAAGTGCCACCACGCGCAAACGGCTGATCGACTCGGCGATCCGCTGCCTGCACAAGTACGGCTATGCGGCAACCACGACGGTGCTCGTCGCCGAGGACGCCGCCATCAGCCGTGGCGCCATGCTCCATCAGTTCGCGACCAAGGTCGACCTGATGCTTGCCGTCGTCGAGCGCTCTTATCAGGACCAGATCGACCACTACGCGGCGGCGCTGGCCAAAGGCAAGGGCCGCCAGCAGATCAACGATCTGCTCGGCGTTGCCTGGGATGTCGCCCGCGAGCCCTCGGCCATGGCCTTTTATGAAATCTGGCTCGCAACGCGCAGCGACGACGACCTGTCGGAGCGCTTCGCGCCCGTCTATGACCGCATCAAGAAAAATTCCTACGAGCAGATGCAGAAGCTGATGGAGGCCGCCGGCATTGATGCCGACCGCAAGACGGTCGAGGCGATCACGCGCCTCAATGTCGCCGCGTTGCGCGGCCTCGCCATCGAATGGACGATGGAGCGCGACCCCGAACGGCTCGAAGGCTGCAT
Source organism: uncultured Alphaproteobacteria bacterium (assembly GCA_903889655.1). Classification (GTDB taxonomy): domain Bacteria; phylum Pseudomonadota; class Alphaproteobacteria; order Parvibaculales; family Parvibaculaceae; genus Parvibaculum. The sequence continues at coordinate 11,681 of CAISYL010000208.1, forward strand.
CGATCTGTTGAAGGACTATACCGACAGCTTCACGCGCCAGCGCAGGCAGGAAAAGCCGGTTAAACTCCGCGGCAAGTAAACCTCGTCAGGCGGCTTGCAACCTGTCCTGCGCCGCCTCCCAGCATGTTTTCGCGATCGAGGTCAGAACGGCAGCCTGTTGCCAGCGGTCTCCTTCTTCGCGGAGCGCACCGTCCGGCCCCGGAAAGAGGCGCGCGTAATTGAGCGTGATGCGCTGCGCGCCGAGATCGATATGAGCCGGCAGAAGCTCGGGGGCGAAGCAGAAATAATCTCCCGGCCTTGCATCCTTCAGAAAGCCGGCCATCGCCCGCGTCCAGATCGCCTTGAAATGTTCGACATGGGGCCGGTCCTCGCCGCTTCCGATATCGACCTGCATGCAGCAGGAATTTCCGATCCGGCCATGCATGAAACGGACGCGCTCGAGCACCGGCGCGATGAAGTCGAGCTTCGCCTCGAAATTGCCGTAAGTCATTTCGAGGCCTGTATACCAGTGCGAAAAATCGCCGTTGAAGCGCACCTCCGGAATGCGCGACACGAGATCGACGGTGCGGCGCATGTCCTGTGTCACGGTCGCGCGGTGCGTCTCGACATAGATCGGATAGGAGAATTTCTCCGACGCCTCGACGATCGAGGAAACAAGCCTGTCGATGTCGTCGTCGCTTTCGAGCCCGGTGCCGACATGGACCGTCGTCGCATCGCAGCCCGCTGCCTTGTGCCGTACGGCAAGTGCCGCCGCATCGTCCGGCCCGCCGACCCGTCCCGAGGCGGTCAGCCGCAATCCCTCCGGTGCGAGCGAGCCGAGCTGTTCGCCCATCACCTGAATGCCGCGATAGCCCGCCGCCCTCAGTGCCGCGAAGACATCATCGCGGTCGCCGCGCGGACCGGTCGAGAAATCCGGAAGGGCCGCGATCGATCCAAGATTGAGATCGGTCCGCAAATAAGGCGCGCAACCGCTGCCATCGTTCATATTGGTCGTCACGCGCTCTCTCCCTGTATCCGCGGAAGCCACGGATGCTAGGCGGATCGCAAGAAACAATCAATGTTGACTGGAAGTTGGGTGCCGACCGACAAAAAAGCGCCCGCGAGCGATCGCGGGCGCTATCAAAACTCGAACGGCAAACACTCAATGCATGACGAGCGACACGATGCCGAGCGTGCCGAGCGTGAAGAACACGCCATAGCCGAACGTCGCGGAGCGGCGCAGGAACGACCGTGTGGCGTTCTTCTTGAGCGGCAACATGCGTAGCGAACGGCCCTCGTCGGATATCTCCGAAGGGTCGATCTCGTCCTCGATCACAGTCACCTGCGCCTTGATGGTCGCGCCGCGATGGCTGATGAGCTTGCCGCACTGGATCTCGCCCGTGACATGGCTCGACGAGCGCAGGATGACTTCGCCGCTGACGACGAGGCGTCCATCGAAGGTCCCGGCGATTTCCGCCCGGTCGGCATTGGCGCTGCCTTCGACCGAACCGGCAACGCCGATCGAGAGCAGGCAGGTCTTGAGATCGGCGCGGCTCATCATGCCGTCGACGAACATCGAACCCTGCGTTTCGAAGGACCCTTCGAGCGAACTGTTCTCGCCGACGACGATGTCCTCACTGCCGGCACGTAACACACGCACGGTGGCCGTTGCGATCGGCTTACGGCCACTTTCCTTTGGCGGCGTCGCCGACTTGGGGCCGGCAAAGGATTCAATGGGATCGGTATTCATGTATAGCTCCTCCTTGCGGGGACAATCGGCCCGCCTGCGCCATCGGCGGCGAAAATCGAACGCGGGCGCAATTGTGAAATAACAGGCTGCATTTGCACCGCGCGGGCGACAAGCCGATCACTCTCCAATTCGGAGGAACGGCCATCCCCCCGCCGGAAACGGACCCCTTTCCCGCCAGAATGGACCTTTTGCCGACCCGCCCTCGATAATTTTCCACAACGCGCGCGGGTATCCGGCAAATCGCGGTTGTGCATGAACACACATGTTCCGCTATCATGCAGGCGACGATCGAACGGGTTCAGGGGCCCGAGGGGGTATTGTGCGTCGATTGATGTCCTATGTCTGGTGGCCGCTGCTCTTCGGCGGATCGATGAGCCTTGTCTATGCAGGCATGCTGAGCGGTCACGACGTGCTGGCCTTCAATCTCACCTATCTGACCCTCGCGCTGAGCATCGCCGCGCTCGAACGGCTGATGCCGCACGAGAAAGCCTGGCTCGCCAATGACGGTCAGATGGGCCCCGACCTCGCCCATACGCTCCTCAACAAGGGCCTCGCCCAGGTCATCGTCGTCGTCATCATCTTCATGGGCATCGCCGACTGGATCGCGCCGACCGGTGGCGGTTTCTGGCCCTTCACCTGGCCGCTGGCCGCGCAGGCCGCCCTCGGCCTGGTGATCGTCGAATTCGGACTCTACTGGAAGCATCGCATGGCCCATGAATGGCCTTGGCTCTGGCGCTTCCATGCCGTCCACCACAGCGTGACCCGGCTCTGGTTCTTCAACACCGGCCGCTTCCATTTCGTCGATACAATGACCGGCCTGATGGTCGGCGTGCCCGTGCTTCTGTTGCTCGGCGCGCCGCGCGACGTCCTGCTACTCGTCAGCGCCGCGACCGCGGTCATCGGCATGTTGACCCATTGCAACATCGAGATGCGTTGCGGACCGCTCGACTACATCTTCAACACGCCGACGCTCCACCGCTGGCATCACTCCAAGGTGCTGGCGGAAGGCAACCGCAACTACGGTGAGAACCTGGTGCTGTTCGACCTGATCTTCGGCAGCTACTTCAACGCCGTCGACCGCCGGCCGCCGAGCGATATCGGCATTCAGCACGAAATGCCCGCAACCTTTGTCGGTCAGTTGAAGGCGCCGTTCACCCGCCAGCCGCTCTGAGAGCAGCGGCGTTCAGCGCTGCGCCGTCGCGCGCAGCTTGCGAGGCGATGCCTGGGGCGCCATGCGCTCGGCGTCCGGCACGCCGGCACCTTGCAGAAAAATCTTCACCGCGCCCGCGACCCATCGGTCGATCTCCGCGCCCGAAGGCGGCTTGTTGCTCACCGTCGCATCGCGCGTGAGATCGGCAAATGCCATGGAGAGCAGCATTGCCGCCGCCATCCGCGGATCGTCGAGCTTGAGCAATCCGGCACGCCGCTGCCGGTCGAGCCAGCGCGCCAACCCCTCGATGATCTTTTCATGACCCTCGCGGTAATAGGCCGCGATCATGTCGGGCACCCGCACGATCTCGGCGAGTGCGAGCCGGTTCGCCGCGTTCCCGTTCTCGGAAAGCCCGTGTTCGGCAAGTTCGCGCAGCAGTTGACGCAGCGCGCTTTCGAGCGAGGCTGCGTCATGCGCGTCATAGCGATCGAAGCCCGGCAGGATGACTTCGAGGAATGATTTTATGACATCGATGAGAATGTCGGTCTTGGTATCGAAGAAACGATAGATCGTCTTCGTCGAAACGCCCGCCTCCTTGGCGATGCCGCTGACGCTCGCGGCCGCGAAGCCATAGCTCATGAAGACGGTGCGGGCCGCCACGAGAATGACGCCACGCGTCTCGTCCTCGCTACGCCGCGGCGAGCGCTTTTTCGGTCGCGTCTTTTTCAACGTGAGGTCCTTCGGGATGAGAGCGCAAAATTTCCTTGACTAAGGATTGTCAGGATCGCAACCTTTCGCAAGGAAAACTGTGATTTTCCAAATTTGCGGTGCGGGGATTGCCCGCGAAAAGGCGGCTGGACGGGAGCGGCTGCCCCCTGCCTGTGCCATTGGTCTGCATCATCGGGGAGAAGGATGCCGTCGCAAGCCGAAGAGAATGTCCTGTCGGGCAAGGCATGGACCGATTTCTGCCGCATGCTCGAACAGGCAGGCCATATCCTGCTGCGCGACACGGCGCCTTCGACGCTGCTCGACCGCGCAGAGGGCATCCGCTATCTGAGCCGCCTCACCCGGGCGATGCTCGAATCCAGCATCGACTTTTCAAATCCCGACTTTCCGGAGCTGCGCCGCATCGCCAGCGAAACCGTGAAGATGGGCGCCGACAATCCGGACAATGTCTATCTCTCGGCGACCATCGCCGGAGACCGCGAGTACCGGATCACCGGCCAGCGCGGCACGATTTCCTATTTCAGCATCGGCTCGAAGGCGAACCGCTACGGCATCGATGGCACCATGCCGTCGACCGGCGAACTTGCCGGCGAGGACATGGAGATCGGCCCCGACGGTTCAGTCGAGATCATCTGCAGCGCGACGAAGAAGCCCGGCAACTGGCTGCCGCTGGCGCCGGACTCGTCGCTCCTCGTCGTGCGCCAGTCCTATCTCGACCGCACGACGGAAGTACCGGGTACCTACAGGATCGAATGCATCGGCGGGCCGAAGGCGCCGCCCGTTCTCCAGGCCGCAACGCTCGATGAAAACCTGCGCAAGGCGTCGATGGGCGTGCTTGGCACGGCGCTCATCTTTGCGCAATGGTCCGAACACTTTATGAGCCGGCCCAACGAGTTGCCCGATTTCGGCCAGGAAATGTTCCAGAAGGCCGGCGGCGATCCCGAAATTTTCTACCTGCATGGCTACTGGAAACTCGGACCCGACGAAGCCTGGGTGATCGAGACCGAAGTGCCGGACTGCCCCTACTGGAATTTCCAGCTGAGCAACTGGTGGATGGAATCGCTCGATTATCGCTACCACGACATCTGGATCAACAAGCATACGGCGAAGCTCAACAAGGACGGCACGCTGACCATCGTCGTCGCCGCACGCGATCCGGGTTACGGCAACTGGATCGATACGGTCGGCCATACCAGCGGCACGGCGCTGCTGCGCTGGGCGGGCGCGAAGACCCATCCGCTGCCGCGCACGAAAGTCGTGCAGCTCGTCGACTGAAGACCGCGCCGCGCTGGGTTGGGAGGCCCCCGCGGCAAGTGACATATCGGGAGGAGACGCCATGAGCGACACGCTCAGCGCGCAGAGGACGCATTTCAGGATCGACGAGATCATGGCGAAGGCGAAGGAGGACACCGGTCTCTCCGACTTCGGCGATCCATGGTTCATGGAACCGCTCGCCGTCTTTGTCGACGCGCTCAATCGCGAGGGCGATCTTTCCGCCATGGGCCTGCAGGTACAGGGCGCGAGTCTGTTGAAGTGGCTGAGCGAGCGCCTGCGCCGCATCGACCTCGTGAAGCAGAACCCGGAAATTGCCGACGAGAAGGTCGAGGTACTGGCCGAGATCGTCGGCCTGCCGCGCACCGGTAGCACCATGGTGCATCGCCTGCTCACCTCCTCGCCGCAGGTGACCTCCACCTATTCATGGGAGCTTCTCAATCCGCTGCCCTTCCCCGGAGAGACATTCGGCGACCCGCAGATGCGCAAGGACATCGCCGAGGCGATGACCGCCTTCTATCTGCAGGCGATGCCCGACATGGCGGCGATCCATCCGCTCGATCCTTACGGCTATGAAGAAGACGTTCTGCTCCTCGACCGCTCCTTCATGAGCACCGGCTTTCATTCGATGCTGAAGGTTCCGAGCTACGACCGATGGCTGCTCGACGCCGACCAGCGGCCCGCCTATCGCGAGTTGAAGGAATGGCTGCAGATCCTGCAATGGCAGGACAAGTCGCGCGCCGACAAGAAATGGCTGCTGAAATCGCCGCATCATCTGACGGCTCTGCGCGCGATTCTCGAAGTCTTCCCGGAATGCAAGATCGTCGTGACGCACCGCACGCCGGTCGAGACCGTGCCGTCCTACGCGAGCATGGTCTACACCATGACGAAGTCGAACACCGACAAGGCGGATCCGCACGAGATCGGCGTCTATTGGGACAAGCGTTTCCAGCGCGTGCTGCGCGACGTGATGGAGGTGCGCAAATCCGTCCCCGGGCGCTTCATCGACATTCGCTACAAGGATGTGCAGATCCAGCCCATTGTCGAGGCGCGCAAGGTCTTCGATGCGTTGGGTCTTCCCTATGGCGTGGAGGAAGAAGCGCTGATGGAAAGCTGGCTCGTCGAGAACGCCCGCGACAGGCATCCGCCGCACAAATACAGCGCCGAGGATTTCGGCCTGACGCGCGAGGCGTTGGCCCGCGACTTCAAATTCTACATCGACGCCTATCTCGCCTGAAGGCGAACGACGAACCAAGGGGAGACGACGCATGATCCTGAAGGGCAAGACCGTCATCATCACCGGCATCGGACCCGGCATGGGGCGCAAGATGGCGGCGGAGGCCGCGAAGGAGGGCGCCAACGTCGTCATGGTTTCCCGCTCCGACTATGTGATGAAGGACGTCGTCACGGAAATCGAGGCGGCCGGGGGCACATGCATCGCGATCCAGGCCGACGTCTCGAAGCCCGAAGATTGCCAGCGCGTCGCGGCTGAGGCCGTCGCGAAATTCGGCCGCATCGACGGGCTGGTCAACTCCGCCTACTACCACCCGCCGATGATCCCGATCCTTGAAAACGATTCCGAGGACATCCGCCAGGCTTACGAAGTGATCGTCATCGGTGCGCTCAACATGGTCCGCGCCGTGCTGCCGAGCATGAAGGACGCGGGCGGCGGCTCGATCGTCAACATCGGCACCATGGCGGGCCGCAAACCCATGACCGGCGAAGGCGGCTATGCAGCGGCGAAGATGGCGCTCGCCGCCGTCACGCGCCAGCTCGCCCACGAACTCGGGCAGTACAACATCCGCGTCAACATCACCCTGATGGGCTGGCTGATGGGCCAGGCTGTCGATTTCTATTACCAATGGAAAGCGACCTCGACCGGCCGGACCAAGGAAGAGGTGGTCGCGGAAGCGATTTCGCATGTGCCGCTCGGCCGCATTCCGCCCGATGGCGACTGCGGCAAGGCGGCGCTGATGCTGCTTTCCGACTACGCGAGCGAAATCACCGGCGCGTCGATCGACGTGAACGGTGGCGAATACATGTCGGCCTGAAAAACACGAGGGAGATCATCATGGCGCTGCGTCTGGAAGACATGGAGCTCTGCAAGCAGCTCAAATACCGCTACTGCAAGGCGATCGACACCTGCAACATGCCGCTTCTGAAGAGCCTGCTCACGGAGGACGCGGCGGTCGATTACAATGGCGGCATCTACCGCTTCAAGGAAGAAGGCCGCGACAATGTGCTGGCCGCCATCGAGCGCTCCTTCTCGCCGCAGCTCGTCTCGTCGCATACGGTGCATCACCCGATCATCACCGTGCATGACGACGATACGGCCGACGGCGAGTGGACGCTGACCGACTGGACCATGAGCCTCGACTACGGAAACATGGTCGTCGAGGGCACGGCCTTCTACGTCGACAAATACGTCAAGCAGAACGGCAAATGGCTGATCCGCCGCGCCAGCTACACGCGTCTCTATGAACGCGTCTATCAGGCGCAGGACGCGAACCTGACGGCGCATTTCCTCGGCGGACGGCGGACCGATCCGGATGTGGCGGCATAGCTACCCCGCCTTCACCTTGTCGCGGTCGAGGTAACGGCGCCAGCCGCCATATGATGTGATGTCCTCGGCGCCTGCGAGGCCGGCGGCTTCGCAGAGAAAGCCCTTCACCTTGCGGCCATTGGCAAGATCGACCGTGCCGATGACGAGGGGCTGCGGCACCCCGGCGAGGAAACTTCCGACCTGCGCGCGCGGCAACCGCCAGACTTCGAGCTCGATCGCGGCGCCCTTGTCGGACTTGACGAGCCCCGGACGGAAGGGCGGCCCGCCCGCCAGCGCGTAGAACTGATAACAGGCCGCCGTCTTGGTCCGCTCGACGAACATGCCCCCGCGCGAGGTCAGCTCGGGGTTGAGCGGCAAGCCGGTCATATGCGCGCCGACGACTGCGATTTCGAGAAAGCCTTCATCGGCTTCCGCTTCACCGAGAGACGGCGCACCCGGTGCAAGATCGAGCGCCGCGTGAAAGTGCGCGCCGATTTCGATGAGCCGTGCTTCGGAAAAGGCGGGCGCCGCAAGCGTGATGCCGAAGGGAAGCCCCGTCTTGCCGATGCCCGCGGGAATCGCAAGACCGGCCATGTCGAGCAGGTTCATGAAATTCGTGTAGGTGCCGAGACGCGAATTGAGCTTGATGGGCTCCGCCTCGATCTCGCTGACTTTGTAGGTGGTCGGCGCCGTCGGAACGACGACGATGTCGAGACCGGAAAAAAGCGTCAGCACCTTGCGCTGCAGCGCCTGCAGCTTGTGCATCGCCTCGAAGACCTCGACCGCATTGCGCGTGCGCCCGCCGAGAATGATCTTCGCGACCGTCGGATCGCACTCGGCTTCATGCGCCTCGATGAAGGCGCCGACGGCCGCCGTGCGCTCCGCGACCCACGGACCTTCGTAGAGAAGCGCCGCCGCGTCGCGGAAAGGTGAGAAGTCGATGCGCCGCGCACGGCCGCCGATCTGTTCGAGCCTCTCGACCGCCTCGTTGAAAAGCCGTTCGGATTCTCCATCGCCGAAGAAGGAAAGATCGCCCGGCTTCGGCACGGCGAAGGTGAAGGCGCCGCCCGGCACCACGGGCGCATCCGGAAGCCGCGCCCGCGCATAGGGATCCTCGGCATCGAAGACCGCCGCCTGCCTGAAAATCTCCGCCGTCTCCTCCGCCGTCAGCGCGAAGATCGACACGCAATCGAGCGAGCGGCAGGCCGGCACGACCCCGCGCGCCGAGAGAAGCCCGCGCGAAGGCTTCAGGCCGGCGATATTGTTGAACGCCGCCGGTACGCGTCCGGACCCCGCCGTATCCGTACCGAGCGAGAAGCTGACGAGCCCAGCCGCCACGGCTACCGCCGAGCCGGAACTCGACCCACCGGAGATGTAGTCCGCATTGAAGACCGAACGCGGCGCGCCATGCGGCGAGCGCGTGCCGACGAGACCCGTCGCGAACTGATCGAGATTGGTCTTGCCGATCAGGACCGCGCCCGCGTCGAGCAACCGCTGCACGACAGGCGCATTGTCCTTCGGCTGATAGGCAAAGGCTGGACAGGCGGCGCTCGTCGGGAAACCGGCGCAGTCGATATTGTCCTTCACCGCAAAGGGCACACCGAAGAGCGGCAGCTTCGCGCGCTCGGCGACCGGCATCGCATCGAGTGCGCGAGCCCGCGCGAGAACCGCCTCGGCCGGCGCCTTTGTGACCCAGACTGCCGGATCGCCATAGGCATCGGTGCGCTTCAGCGCCTCCATCGCAACATCCTCCGCGCGCACGCCGCGCGCATAGGCAGCCTTCAGCGAAGGAAGGGAAAAACAGAAGCCTTTCATGCCGTCGCCTCCAGCGGCAGCAGCGTCACGAGCGCCTGCCCCGCCTGAACCATGGTTCCCGGTGCGCAATGCACCTCATGTACGCGGCCGCGCATCGGCGACCGCATTTCGATTTCCATCTTCATGGATTCGAGCGTGACGAGGGACTGATCCTGCGCGACCTCTTCGCCAGCCTCGACGCTGATCGACCAGACATTGCCCGGCACACTCGCCTCGACGAGCCGCGCGCCGGGCGGCAGATCGCCGATCGACTGCACTGGCGGCGCATCGGGCTCGGCCGCCTGCATCGAGAGACCCTTTTCCTCCCAGCGCTGCCGCTCCTCTTCGAAGGCGCGGCGTTGCACGGTACGGAAATCCCCGATCTCGCCCGCATTGGCATCGAGGAAGGCCAGATAATCGCTGAGGCGGAAACTCGAATTCTCGACTTCGACTTCATAACGCCCATGCGGAAAAGCGGCGCGGATGTCGAGCAATTCATCCGCCGAAACCGGAAAGAAGCGGATACGGTCGAAGAAGCGCAGCAGCCAGGGCGAACCCGCCTCGAAATTCTTTGTCTGCCGCCATGTATTCCACATCTGCAGCGTGCGGCCGAAAAGCTGGTAGCCCCCCGGCCCTTCCATGCCATAGACGCACATATAGGCGCCGCCGATGCCGACCGCGTTTTCCGGCGTCCAGGTGCGCGCCGGATTGTACTTCGTCGTGACGAGCCGGTGGCGCGGATCGAGCGGCGTTGCGACCGGCGCGCCGAGATAGACGTCGCCGAGACCCAGCACCATGTAGTCCGCATCGAAGATGATCCGCCGCACCTCGTCGATGCTGTCGAGGCCGTTGATGCGGCGAATGAACTCGATATTGGACGGGCACCACGGCGCATCCGGATTGACCAGCGTCTGATACTTGCGCACCGCCTCCTGCGCCGCTGCGTCGTCCCACGACAGCGGCAGACGCACGATGCGGCTCGGAACTTCTATATCCTTCGTCGCCGGCAATTGCCGTTCGACTTCTTCCACCGTCCTGAGCAGCCGCTTCAGCGGCAGGCGATCGGGATCGAAATGGATCTGCAGCGAGCGAATGCCCGGCGTCATCTCGATAATGCCGGCTACGCGCTTCGAAATCAGCGCCGTCATCATCGCATGGGCACGGAAGCGCAGCGCGAAGTCGAGCACCATTGGCCCATATTCGATGAGCAGATAGTCGTCGCCCGCGCGGCGATAGGTGACGGCGACGTCGAGATCGTCGATACGACCGAGCACCGCGTCGCTCGGGATCGCGGGCGTCGGCACACGCGAGCCGTGATGCGGACGACGTAACGTCGAGAGCCAATGCTCCTCGCCCTTGCGCAGGGCTTCCGCCTCTTCGTCGCTCACGCGGCGGAAGCGCACCTTGTCGCCCGGCTTCAACTGTCCGATCTTCCAGAGATCGGCCTTCGCGATCGTTGCCGGACAAACGAAGCCGCCCAGGCTCGGCCCGTCGAGCCCGAGAATGATCGGCATGTCGCCGGTAAAATCGATCGTGCCGACCGCATAGGCATTGTCGTGAATGTTCGAGGGATGCAGTCCCGCCTCGCCGCCATCCTTGCGCGCCCATTTCGGCTTCGGTCCGATGAGACGAATGCCCGTGCGCGCCGAATTGTAGTGAACCTCATAGGTGGCGCTGAACAGCGTCTCGATGTCCTCGTCGGCGAAATAATCAGGCGCGCCATGCGGCCCGTAAAGCGCCGCAAGTTCCCACTCATGCACCAGCGGCGGCCGGTTGAGTTCCGGCAGCGCCTCCTTATGCACCGGTTCCTTCGCGCCGGAGCGATTGACGCGCAGCACATCGCCCGTCTTGAGCGCCCCCGTCGCATGGCCGCCGAAACGGCCGAGCGTGAAGGTCGAACAGGAGCCTAGATATTCGGGCGCGTCGAAGCCGTTGCGGATCGCGAGATAAGCGCGTTGGCCCGCACCTTCGATGGCGCCGAGTTCGAGCGTCTGTCCGCGCTTCACCTCGAAGGGCTGCCAGTAGGGAACCGCCTCGCCGCTCACCGTGGCCGTCATCTTCGCGCCGCCGAGGACCACGAAAGCGTCGGTGCGGAAATGAAGCGTCGGCCCGGTCAGCGTCATTTCGAGCGCCGGCGTCCCCGGCGCATTGCCGACGAGACGGTTCGCAAGCTGGAAGGAAAGCGAATCCATCGGCCCCGACGGCGGCACGCCGACATTCCAGTAACCGACGCGGCCCGGATAATCCTGGATCGTCGATTGCGCGCCCGGCGTCACGACGTCGATGGTCGCGGGCTGGAAGGCGAAATGGGCGAGCGAGGAGGTGCGCATCGCACCGTCGAGAAAAGTCCAGGCGCCGGCTAGCTGACGCAGATAATCGAGATTGGTTTCGATACCGTAGACCGCGCTCTGGTTGAGCGCCGACGCAAGCTTCGCCACCGCCTCGGCGCGGGTCGCACCCTTGACGATGATTTTCGCCAGCATCGGGTCGTAGAACGGCGTCACTTCCGTGCCGGTCGCGATCCATCCATCGACGCGCACGCCGTCGGGGAAACTCACCTGCGTCAGAAGGCCGGAGGATGGCTGGAAATTCCGTGCCGGATCTTCGGCGTAGAGGCGCACTTCGATCGCATGCCCCCGAGGTTCGCGACGGTAGCTCGCGAGAGGGCCGAGATCGCCGGCGGCCTGCGCCACCATCATCTCGACGAGATCTAGGCCGGTCACCTCCTCCGTCACCGGATGCTCGACCTGAAGCCGCGTATTGACTTCGAGGAAGTAGAACTTCTCCTCCGCCGCGTCGTAGATGAATTCGACCGTGCCGGCGGATTCGTAAGAAACCGTTTCGCCGAGGCGAATGGCCGCTTCGTGCAGCGCCTGGCGTACGTCCTCGGCAAGATTGGGCGCCGGCGTCTCCTCGATCACCTTCTGGTTGCGGCGCTGTGCCGAGCAGTCGCGCTCGCCGAGCGCGATCACCTTGCCCTTGCCGTCGCCGAAAATCTGCACCTCGATATGCCGCGCCTCGGCGACGAATTTCTCGAGGAACATGCCGCCATCCTTGAAATTCGCAAGGCTGAGGCGCTGCACCGTTTCGAAGAGACGCGGCAGTTCGGCGGCCGACCGGCAGAGCTGCAAGCCGATGCCGCCACCGCCCGCGGTGCTTTTGAGCATCACGGGATAGCCGATGCGTTCGCCGTGAGCGAGCGCGTCGTCGAGATCGGTGACGAGAGGTGAACCCGGCAGCAGCGGTACGCCGCTCTTCTCGGCGAGATCGCGGGCCGTATGCTTCAGCGCGAAGGCGAGCATGTGTTCCGGCCGTGGCCCGATAAAGGCGATGCCCCGATCGTTGAGCGCCTGTGCGAAGCCCGGATTCTCGCTGAGAAAACCGTAGCCCGGATGCACGGCCTCGGCGCCCGTCGAGATCGCGGCGGCGATGATCGCATCGGAATCGAGATAGCTCTGCGCGACCACCGCCGGCCCGACGCAGACCGCCTCGTCGGCGAGATCGACATGCGGCGCGAAGCGGTCGGCCTCCGAATAGACGGCGACCGAGGCAATACCCATGCGCCGGAGCGTGCGAATGACGCGGCAGGCGATTTCGCCGCGATTCGCAACCAGGACTTTCTTGAACATTGTTTCCTCCCGGAACGTCAGCCGTTCCAGATGAGCGTGCGAATGGGCGTGGGATTGAAGTCGTTGCAGGGATTGTTGACCTGCGGGCAGTTCGAGATGACGCACAGCACGTCCATCTCCGCACGCAACTCGACATAGTCACCCGGCTTCGACACGCCATCGACGATGGCGAGCGTCCCGTCCGGCTCGATCGGCACGTTCATGAAGAAGTTGATATTGCTCACGAGATCGCGCTTGGTGAGCCCGTGCTTCGCGAGCTCCAACACGAAATTGTCGCGGCAGCTATGCATGTATTTCGTGTCGTGACCGAAGCGCACGGTATTGGCTTCTGCGCTGCAGGCGCCCGCCGACGTATCGTGTGCGCCGCAGGTATCCGCGACGACGGTGAGCATCACATTGCCTTCGGTCGAGAGGAGCTTCGTACCCGTGGTGATGTAGGGCGCGCCCTGCGCGCGGATCGTGTCCTGCGCGCTATAGCGCTCCAGCGGGTCGGCCGCGTTGTAGAAGAGCGTGTCGACAGCCTGACAGCCTTCCAGATCGATGATGCGCAGAAGCTGCCCCTTCTTCACGATATGAGACCAGGGCTTGTTGGCGGGAACGATGGCGTCGTAAGCGACGGCGTTGGGTTCGCGATTGATGCTCATGGGCCTTACTCCGAGATCGCATCTGTGTTGTCGAAACCGCGGATCGCCTCTTCAGAGGCGGTGCGGCAGAAATCGTCGGCGGCGGGTGCCGGCGATTTCCAGAACACGAGTTCGATTGGTTCGGGCGCATAGGCGCCGGGCGCGAGCGGATGCGGGCAGTTGGACAGGAAGACGAGAATATCCATCTCGGCGCGGAGATCGACATAGTCGCCCGCGGCCGGCTGCCCGTTCTGCCAGACGAGCTTGCCGGCGGCATCGACACCGACGGGCGCAAAGAGCGTCAGGCATGGCGGAATATCGGCCTTGGAAAGTCCGTGCTTCGCCGCCAGCAGGATGAAATTGTCCCGCGTGTTGCGAAGCGTCGGGTCGGCATATTTCTCGGCATTGGTAACGGCGGTCGAGCCGCCCGCGATCGCATCGTGCCGGCCGAACGTGTCGTCGGTGATGGAAGCGAGCACGCGGCCCATGTCGGAATAAAGAAGCTTGCCCTTGTGCAAGCTCGCGCTCCACTGAAGCTTGACCGTGTCGCCGGCATTGAAGCGCTCGGTCGGATCGGCGGCACGATAGAGCAACACCGACACGCCCTGCGTCGACGAAGCGTTGACGATCCGGAGCGTGGTGCCGCGTTTGACGAGACCCGACCAGCCCCAGCCGGCGGGCAGCGTCTCGCGCTTCAGCACGAGATCGCCTGAGAGTGTCCCGGGATTGCCCTTCGCCTCGCTGAAATCGCGACGCCGCGCCTTGCTGCGCGCGAAGAGTTCCTTGTAGCGCGCGCGCTGGGCCGCATAGCGGTCCGGTGTCTGAGATGTATCGGCCATCTCGTTCTCCTGCTTCCGACGGCGTCCTCGACCGAGGTCGCCGAAAAGCCTGGCCGTCCAGGCACGAACTCAACTCCGCCGGGTCGTCCCGACGGATACGAAACTCATCTGACGATGGCGATCTTCGGCTTCTGCTCCACGGCTTCGGTGGAAGCCACCGGTTCCGGCGGCGGAATTTTCCGCATCACCGGCAGATCGAAGGTGATGGTCGCGCCATAGGCTTCGAGTTCCTCCGGCCGGTTCTTGCGCCGGTCGAAGGCGATGACGCGCGTGCCGAGCTTGAAGGCTTCGGATAGATCATGCGTCACCATGAAGATCGTCATGCCCGTCTCGCGCCAGAGCGTGAGAAGGATTTCATGGACCTCCGCGCGGATGCCTGGATCGAGCGCGCCGAAAGGCTCATCGAGCAGCAGAAGCTTCGGCCGCTTGACCAGCGCCTGCGCGATCGCCAGACGCTGCTGCATGCCGCCCGAAAGCTCGGCCGGATACTTGTTCTCCGCCGCTTCGAGCCCGACCGATTTCAGCATCGCCCGCGAGGCGTCGCGTGCCGCGCGCCGGCGCTTGCCGAAGAGATGGCCGAGAAAAGGGCTCTGCCCGAGTTCGATGCCGAGCATCACGTTCTGTAGCGCCGTCAGATGCGGAAAGACCGAATATTTCTGGAAGACGACGCCGCGGTCGGGCGACGGCTCCGCCTGCAGCGCAACGCCGTCGACGAGGATGCGGCCCTGCGTCGGCGCTTCGTCGCCGAGCAGCATCCTCAGGAATGTCGACTTGCCGCAGCCCGAAGGCCCGACCAGCGAGATGAAGGATTGCGGCGCCGTCTCGAACGAGATGCGTTCGAGCACGGTCTGCCTGCCATAGGTCTTCCAGACATTTTCGACGGTGACGCGGGTCATGCCTTACTCCTACATATGGCCGCGATACATCCAGCGGAACGCAACCCGTCTCAGCGCGCGCAGCAGGAAATCGAGCGAGAAGGCCAGGAAGGTGATCCAGGCGACATAAGGAAGGATCACATCCATCGAGAGATAGCGTCGCATCAGGAAGATGCGGTAACCGAGACCGGATTCGGCGGCGATCGCCTCGGCTGCGATCAGATAAAGCCAGGCCGGCCCGAGCGACATGCGGACGGAATCGATGAGGCGCGGCAGCATCTGCGGCACGACGATGCGCATGGCGATCTGCCATGTCGAAGCGCCGAGCGTCTGCGCCTTGATGATCTGCTCGTGCGGCAGTTCTTCGACCCGCTGCGCGAGATCGCGGATGATGAAGGGCACGATGCCGACCACGATCAGCACGATCTTCGCCGTTTCGCCGAGACCGAAGGTGATGAAGAGGATCGGCAGGATCGCGAGTGCCGGGATCATCGAAACGACGTTGGTGAAATTGGTGAGCGTCGCGCGGATGTAGGGAATGAGCCCCTGCAACACGCCGACGATAAAGCCAATCGCCATTGCGATGCCGACGCCGGTGCCGAGACGTTCCATGCTGACCGTCGTATCGAGCAGCAGAAGATAGTCGCCCTCGCGCAGATCGGGCACGAAGGTCACCCGATTGATCGCCTCCATCAGCGTCGTCCAGCCCGGCAGGAGCTTGTCGTCCGGGTTCAGCGCGAGACGCGCCTGCGAAGCAAGCGCATAGGCGAGGAAGACAAGAAAGAAGGGCAGCGCGGCCAGCAGAAGCTTCGAGAGCACATCGGGCCGCTGATTGATGAGACGACGCATAAAGCCAGTCCTCCAGACCGTTGAGGCCGATACAACTCGGAGGATTGGCGTGACACGGCGGTGTGTAATGCCAACCCTCGCATTACGTCCGTCTCCCGGGCTTTTGTCCCGCCGTGTACCCGGCCGCTGTTCACCGACCGGGTTGCGGCTCTCGGACCAGCACTTCCAGCGAAACGGTGGCAACCGAAACAGATGCCTACCGAAACAATGGAAGCCGGAACCCTAGCCGCTGCCGATTCTCGAGGTTGCAAGGCGCGGGCCAATTCCCTTCGGGCCGATTTGCCCGTTTTGAGGGGCGGCGCCTTTACCGCTCGCCACAGGGCGGCTCAAATTTTGAGCAGACGCCCAATTCGAGGGCAAATATGTAAGACGCCAGAAAATAAAGGCCCCGCCCTCCGGTACTCAGGAGAGCGGGGCGCAACGCACGCAACAATCAGAGTTTGCCGTCGGCCGCGAGCTGCATGTAGCTCGGATCAACCCGGAGCTTCACGTTGTTCTTGTCGCCGATGATCTTGCCGCCCGGCAGTTCGATGCCGACGAAGCCCTTGTCCTTCGCCTTGTTGCCGAGGAGACCGTGGCTGAAGCTGAATTCCTGCACGTCGCCGGCAATGTCGATCATCTTCTGGCTCTTCAGCAGTTCGACGGCCTTCGCCGGCTCGTAGTAGAAGCCGGTCGTCTTCACCTGGCCATCGAAGTCGGCAAGGTTCGTACCCGAAGCGGCCGCCATGAAGGTGCGCGCGTCGATGCCTTCCTTGTCGTTCTTCTGCATGATGCCGAGCGCTTCGTACCATGCGCCGGCAAGCGCCTTGCCGAATTCCGGATGCGCTTTCAGCGTCGCGGTGTTGGCGACCACGATGTCCTGCACCTCGCCCGGAAGCTGCGAGGAATTGAAGACCTCCGTGACGTCCGGCATCTTGCGGATCTGGCTGGTCGCCGGGTTCCAGGCGACCAGCGCCTTCACGTCCGGCGTACCGAAGGCGGCGACGAAATCGGCGTCGGCGATGTTCGCCGTCGTGATGTCGCTTTCCTTGATGCCAGCCTGCTTGAGCGCAAGCCAGAGCATGTAGTGCGAAACGGAATACTGAACCAGATAGACCTTCTGGCCCTTGATGTCGGCGAGCGTCTTGCCCTTGCCCTTGAGGAAGATCGCGTCGTTGCCGTTGGTATAGTCGCCGAGCAGGAAGAGCGTCGAGTCGACGCCACCGGCCGACGGAATGGTCAGCGTGTCGATCGTCGTGTCGGCGACGGCGTCGAACTGGCCCGCCGTATACTGATTGATCGATTCGACGTAATCGTTGATCTGCACGAGCTCGATCTTGATGCCGTATTTGTCGGCCCACTTCTTGAGAATGCCGGTCTTTTCCGCATAGGCCCAGGGCATGTAGCCCGTATAGATCGACCAGGCGAGCTTGAAGGTCTTCGGCGCTGCGGCTGCGGGCTGAACGGCGGAGACGGCCATCAGGGCGGCGGCGAGAAACGCGAATACGGTTTTTCTGAATTGCGGCAGCCTAAACATGATCTGTCCTTTCAATGTCGCGAAGTTGATCCGCGATCCCGTATGGTTGAGGCATTTCCACTGCTGTCGTTTCTGTATGTCCATCAGGCGCGCTCCTTGCGCCCGAAGAAGGCTTCGCCGGTCGTTTCCGATTCCGGTATGGCAAGAATTCCCGCCTTCTCGAGTTTCCTCAGATAGGCGAAGGTGCGCATGGTCTGGGCAAGCAGATGATCGCCCGCGACATAGCTCGGATAGATGCGCGCGGCCCCCGGCTCGACGAATTGCGGCAGCGGCTCCACCACCGTGTCGTAATCGACGGCGCAGAAAAGCGGGAAGGAATAGCGCTCGTAATTGATCTTGCGCACGCGATGCGCCGTCGCGATGAAGCGGCCGTTGGTCATGGCTTCGAGCATGTCGCCGATATTGATGACGAAGGCGCCGGGCACGGGTGGCGCGTCGATCCACTGGCCGTCGGCATTGACGACTTCGAGGCCGGGCGCGGTTACATGCAGGATCGTGAAACACTCGTAATCGGTATGCGGGCTGATGCCGAAATTGCTATCGCTCCCGCCGATGGCCGTCGGATCGAAGGTCTCGTTTTCCGGGTAGTGCACGAGGCGGAGCTGCGATGGCGGCCGCGTCAGATAGCCGTCGAAATAATGTTCGTCGAGCCCCAGCGCCAGCGCGAAGCCGCGGAAAAGGGCGCGGCCCAGCGACGTCGCCGCCTCGTAATAGCCATAGACGTCTTCCTTGAAGCCCTCGATTTCGGTCGGCCACTGGTTCGGCCCGAGAAGCCTGTAACCCCTGATGTGATCCGGATCGTCTTCGGCGAGATCGATCGAGAGATCGTAGGCTTCCTTCTTGTCGACGGTCGGCACGTCGCCCGAATAGAAATTCTCCTCGCCCGTCGGCACGTAACCGCGATGCGCGCGCGAATTGCCGATGTAATATTTCTTCTTCACCTCATCCGGCAGCGCGAAGAAAGCCGCGGCCTTTGCCTGCAGCTTCTCGATCATCTCGGGCGCAATGCCGTGGCCGGTGACATAGAGGAAACCGACTTCGCTCGCGGCCTTCTCCATTTCGCGCGCGACAGCTTTTTTCGCCTCGAGATCGTCGCCGAGCAGCGCCGAGATGTCGACCAGCGGAATGCGGTCGAACGCCGTACCTTTTGCCATCTTCGTCTCCATCAAAGAGCACTCCTGATGTCTTCCGCGACCGGAAAAGCGTCGAGCGAACCTTGCGCATCGAGAACCTGCCAATGCCGGGCGAGCGGCTTTCCTTCCGGACTGATGTCGGAGAGAACCATTGTGCCGGAGCGGCGACCGGCCCAGACCGGATCGAGGCGCCGCGTCTCGCGGAAAGGAAGGCTCGACCGCTGGATGATCCAGTCCGCGCCCGAGACGACGCCCTGCGAGATCTCGCAGTCGAGAAGGTCCTGCGCCTCGGAAAGGCTTGCCGCGCTCGCCACGCAGTCCTGAAGATGGAGCCCCGCCGGAACGGCGGCACTCCGTGCGCGCGCATACATGAAAAGGGAGCCGAGCCGCATGAGATAGGCGCGCGCGCCGGTCGCGGAATCGTCGAGCCGCAAGGCGCAGACCGGATCGAGGCCGACGGGCTCGCGATGCCAATGCTCGATATAGGGAATATCCTTTCCCTCCTCGACCATCTTGTCCGGCTCCATCCACAGACGACCCTGATCGGAATAGACGGCCTGCGGCTGGAAGTCGATTTCGCGCCGCCACTCGAAGAAGCCGTCGGCATAATGGAGTTCGCCCGCAAAACCTTCCTGCGAGGCGAGCCAGCCGAGGTCGGCGGGCTTCAGTGCGCGCAGATGTTCAACGCCCCGATAGTCGGGCCGTCCGGTCG
Organism: uncultured Alphaproteobacteria bacterium; assembly: GCA_903889655.1. GTDB lineage: Bacteria > Pseudomonadota > Alphaproteobacteria > Parvibaculales > Parvibaculaceae > Parvibaculum. Next base: position 31,070 of record CAISYL010000208.1, read on the forward strand.
GCTGACGCAGATCGAGATAGAAACTCGGTCCCTGCATCCAGTTGACGAAGGTCTCGCGATCGCTCCGCCCGTCGGGCCAGTCGATGAGCGAGCGGCTCCACAGCCCTCTCAGCCCCTCGATCGTCGGTTCCATGGTCGTCATGCGCTGATCCCGATACTGAACTTCGGACAGCATGCGTCGTGCACGGGTATAGGCGAAGACGGGAAATTTCGATGCCGCCCATAGACGGGGCCTATGGGGGCCGGTGGACGAAATGTTCAAGATGAGGGCCGCGTCCTGAGCCGCGTCAGGATTTCGTCGAGGAAGAGTTCGGTCGGCGTGTCGCGCGCATCCTGTTCGCGCGTGATGAGATAGACGTGATAGCTCGGCAGCAGATCGCCGGGGAGCAGCGGCCAGAGATTATGCGCGCGGTCGATTTCCTCCGCGACACAGGTCGGCAGAAAGCCGATGCCGACGCCGAGTTCGATGAGCCGCTTCACCTCGTGGAGATTTTCCGCAAAGCCGGCCGCATGCCGGCCGAGACCGTAGCGGCGACGGAAGCGTTCGAGTTCTTCCGGCTCGTCCTCGCCGGTCATGACGAAAGGCTCGTCGCAAAGCATCGCGGGCTGGCCGATGGTCCGGCCGAAAAGCGGATGGGAGCGCGCGCAATAGAGCTGCTGCACTTCCTTCATCAGCGGTTCGTAGCGAAGCCCTTCGCCCGGCGCGCTGTCGCAGGCAATGCCGACTTCCGCCTCGCCAAGTTTCAACGCCTTGACGACGCCGCGCCAGGGCACAACGTCGAGGCGGATTTCGACACCCGGATGAAGCTCATGAAAGGCGGCGATCGCCGCGTCGAATTCCGGCGAGACGATGCTCGACATGATCTTGATGTTGATGACGCCTTCGACGAGGTTCGCGGCCTTCGCGACCTCATGCGGCGCGACGCGCACGGCGCCCATCATCGCCTCGCAGAGCGGCACCAGCGCGCGGCCGGCGGCGGTGAGTTCGATACCCTGGCTGGTGCGTCGGCAAAGCTCGACGCCGAGGTGTTCCTCGAGCCGCTTCAGCCCGGCGCTGATCGTCGGCTGCTGCTTGTTGAGATGGCGCGCAGCCGCGCTGATCCCCCTTGAATTGACGATTTCAAGAAAGAGGCCAAAGAGGTTCCAGTCGACGGTGCGGACGAAATGACGCTCGTCCTGGGAGATGAGTTTCAGGTTCGGCATGGCCATGCGCCTCGGTTCCGGCCCCCTTTTTGGGTCTTGAACCGATTTCCGGAGCAAGTTCCGGACCAGACGATGGCCGCGCCGTCAGAACTCCCAGTCCGGCCCGGGGATCGCCTGATAGGCGCGGGTCAGCGCATCCGACCAGGATTGGCGCAATCCCTTGAAATAGACGTCGTCGTCCTTGATCCGCCGGTTGAGCGCGACTTTCAGCGCGTCGCGCCGATAGACCATCAGATCGATCGGCAGACCGACGGAGAGATTGGAGCGAATGGTCGAATCCATCGAGATCAGCGCAAGCTTCATCGCATCGCCGACTTCCGTGTCGTAGGTCGCCGCGCGGTCGATGATCGGCTTGCCGTATTTGTGTTCGCCGATCTGGAGATAGGGCGTGTCTTCGGTCGCCTCGATGTAATTGCCCGCCGCATAGATCTGGAAAAGCCTGAGCTTGCCGCCGCCGATCTGGCCGCCCATCAGGATGGAGACGTTGAAAGGCTCCGCCTGCGCTTCGAGCGAAGGCCCGTCGAGCTTGTAGACATTCCGCACGGCCTGTCCCATCAACTGGGCGGCGCGCACCATGCTGGGGACCGTATGCAGCGTTTCGTGTGGTTCGCCGTCATAAAGCGACAGGCCCTGCTCCGTCGCCAGGTTGACGATCGCCTGGCTCAGCGCGAGGTTTCCCGCCGTCATGATGCCGATAACGCGGTCGCCCTGATGCTCGATCGTCGTCAGCTTGCGAAAGGTCGAGATATTGTCGACGCCCGCATTGGTGCGCGTATCGGCAAGCATGACGAGACCGCTTCGAAGGCGAAGCGCAACGCAATAGGTCATAGAATCAGTTTCCGCCGGATTGTTATTGTTGTGCCGCGCTCTCGCCGATCTTCAGTCGCACTTCGAGCGTTTCCTGACCGCCCCCGCGCCGAAGTCCCCGCACCGGCGCCGCTTCCAGATAATCGAGCCCGGAGGCAACACGCACATAGGCGGCCGTCGGGCAGATTCTGTTGGCGACATCGAACCCGACCCAGCCAAGTCCGTCAATATGGGCTTCCGCCCAGGCATGACCGGCTTCATGCTCCAGATTGGTATCGATCCAGAGATAGCCGCTCACATAGCGGGCCGGGATGCCGAGATGGCGCGCGGCCGCGATGAAGACATGGGCGTGGTCCTGGCAGACCCCGGAGCCTTGCGCCAGCGCTTCCGGCGCCGTCGTCGCTGCATCGGTACTGCCGATCCTGTAGTCGAGCACGTCGCGAACGGCGTCCATCAGCCGGTGCGAGACGTCGAGCGGCGACCGGTCCGACCCGGCGCGGGCGCCCTCGGCGAGCTCGACGATAGCCTCGTCGGCCTCGGTGAGAGCGGTGCGGCGCAGATAAAAGCGCGGCGTGAAGGGCTCGAAGGTCGAGACGACGCCGCTGCGGTCGATGGTCTCGACCTCGCCGCTCACCCGGATCGCGATTTCCTCATGCGGCTTTTCGACATAAAGCATCTGAAGCACGTTGCCATAGACGTCGCGCGTCTCGGTGACGCTGGCGAAGGACGGCACCTGAATCTTCCAGCCCAGGACCGTCTGATGGGCGCTGTCCTGCGGCTTCAGCCGCAGCGCCTGGATCGCATAGGAGGCGGGCTCCGCGTAGCGATAGACGGTCTCATGATTGATTTGGATGCGCATTCGGAGCTTCACATCAGGTAACTTCGGCTGATCTCGGTTCCAAGACGGTTGTTCTGATCGACATATTGCGTCAGGAATTCATGCAAACCCTGACGGAACACATCGCTGACCTGGCCGAAGCGGAGCTGCGAGTAGACCTGCCCCGCCATGCGATGGCAATCATGTCTTTGGCCGTAGTCCTCGCCCAATGCGTCGAGGCAATCCTTGATCTTGGCCGTGCAGCTGATGAGCGAGCGCGGCATCTGCTCGCGCATGATGAGAAATTCCGCGATGTGCCAGGGCCGGATGCCTTCCTTGTAGAGCACGTGATAGCTGCGATAGCCGGAAACGGCCCTGAGGATCGAGGCCCATTGATAATAGTCGATGCCGCCACCGACCTCCGCATGCTCCGGCAGCAGCAGGTGATATTTCACGTCGAGGATGCGCGCCGTATTGTCGCCGCGCTCGATGAAGGTTCCGAGCTGCATGAAGTAGTAACTGTCGCAGCGAAGCATGGTTGCAACGGTGCCGCCGTGAAAAAGCAGCGAGCGGTCCTTCACCCAGTCGAGGAATCGGTGGAGACCGCTGCCACGCACCCGCGCCTCGCTCCATTTCGGCAATTCGAGCCAGGTCGTGTTGAGGCTTTCCCACTGTTCGGTCGTCAGCGCGGTGCGGACCGCGCGCGCATTGCGCCGCGCCGTCTCGATGCAGCAGCGGATGCTCGAGGGATTGTCCTCGTCGAAGGCGAGATAGGAAATCACATGCTCGGGCGTCGCATCATTGTACTTGCGATAGAAACCCTCTTCGCAATCCGAAACGACGATGGTCGAATGCCATTCGCTGCCCGCCGTCTCCGCGCCTGACGGCATCAGCGACAGCCTGTCCGTCACCTGAATGATGCGGGCGAGATTTTCGGCGCGCTCCAGATAGCGGGCGATCCAGTAGAGACTGTCGGCGGTACGGCTCAGCATCGCGTTACACCCGATCGGAACATGACATCAGTCCTTCAGCACCCATGTATCCTTGGTGCCGCCTCCCTGACTGGAATTGACGACAAGCGAGCCCTCGCGCAACGCGACACGGGTAAGCCCGCCCGGCACGACGCGGATTTCCTTGCCCGCGAGCACGAAGGGCCTGAGATCGACATGGCGCGGCGCGATGCCCTGATCGACGAAGGTCGGACAGGTCGAAAGGGCGAGCGTCGGCTGGGCGATATATTTCTCGGGAGATGCTTTCACGCGCTCGGAAAAAGCCTCGCGCTCGGCGCGCGTCGCCTTCGGTCCGACCAGCATGCCATAGCCGCCGGAGCCGTGAACTTCCTTCACCACGAGTTCGTCGATCCGCTCCAGCACATAGAGAAGATCGTCCCGCTCGCCGCAACGGAAGGTCGGCACGTTCTTCAGGATGGGTTGCTCGCCGAGATAGAACTCGATCATCTTCGGCACATAGGTATAGGTCGACTTGTCGTCGGCGATGCCGGCGCCGACGGCGTTGGCGAGATTGACGTTACCCGCGCGATAGGCATTTATCAGCCCGGCGACGCCAAGCACCGAATCCGGCTGGAAGGCGAGCGGATCGAGATATTCGTCGTCGATACGGCGATAGATGACGTCGACGCGCTTCGGACCCTGCGTCGTCCGCATAAAGACGATATCATCCTTCACATAGAGGTCGGGGCCTTCGACGAGTTCGACGCCCATCTGGTCGGCGAGAAACGAATGTTCGTAATAGGCGCTGTTGTAGATGCCGGGCGTCAGCAGCGCGACGGTCGGCTCGCGATCGCAATTGCGCGGCGCGACCGAGGACAGCGTGCGCAGAAGCTCGCTGCAGTAATGATCGACCGGCGCCACATTGTAGCGCGACAGAAGATCGGGAAAGAGCCGCATGGTGATTTCGCGGTTCTCGAGCATGTAGGAGACGCCGGACGGCGTGCGCACATTGTCTTCGAGAACGTAGAACTCTTCCGGACCCACCCGCACCATGTCGATGCCGGAAATATGCGTATAGACGCCGGACGGCACCTGCACGCCCTGCATCACATGACGATAGGTCTCGTTCAGCATCACATGATCTGAAGGCATGATGCCGGAGCGCAGGATTTCCTGCGGTCCGTAAATATCGGCGATGAAGGCATTGAGCGCCTTCACGCGCTGGATGAGGCCGGCCGAAATCTGCCTCCACTCGGCCGCTTCGAGAATGCGCGGAATGATATCGAAGGGAATGATGCGTTCGGGATCGCCGCCCTCGCCATAGACGGCGAAGGTGATGCCGATACGGCGGAAAAAGGTCTCCGCCTCCTCGCGCCGGAGGGACAGAACCTCGGGCGGGGTCTCGTTCAACCAGGTACGAAGCGTTTGATAAGCACTGCGAACCTCGTGTTCGCTGAGGCCCATTTCGTCGAAGACGGCCCCTGGCATCGCAACTCCTCTTTGACATGGCGCATCGATGCGCCACTTCCCGCTATAGGAGAGCAAGAGCGGTGCCAGCGCCAGAGCCCGAAAATACGGGTCCATTCTGCGGTTTTGAGAAGGTTATGTCTAAATTTTAGGCAGATTACTGCCTATGCACTATCCAGTGCATCAATCCATCGCGACGACGCGCCAGGCAGGCAGGCGGACCGTGACCCGGGTGCCGCGACCAGGCGCACTGTCGAGGGCGAGGCTGCCGCCGTGAAGTTCGGTCAGCAGCTTGGTCAGGGTGAGGCCGAGGCCCGTTCCCTCGTAGCGGCGGGCCAGCGAATTGTCGATCTGCTGGAAGGGCTGCAGCGCCTGAACCATTTCATCGGCGGTCATGCCGATGCCTGTATCGACCACGGTGATGAGGCAATCGCCGGCGGGAGCCCTGCTCATGGAAAGCGCGACACGGCGGCCTTCGGGCGTGAACTTGATCGCGTTCGACAGGAGGTTGAGCAGGATCTGCGTCAGCCGCGTCGGATCGACGGCAAGCGTTACAGGCTCGCGCGGGCTCGCGACGTCGAGATCGACGCGCCCGGCCTTCGCGCTTTCGGCGACAAGCCGCTCGCAGGCCGCGAAGACATTGCCGACATCGACTTCCTGCTCGTCGAGCTTCAGATGTCCGCCCTCGATCTTGGTGAGATCGAGAATGTCGTTGATGACGTCGAGGAGATGCTTGCCGCTGCGGTAGATGTCGCCGGCATATTCGTGATATTTCGGCTCGCCGAGCGGCCCGAGAATTCCGTCGCGCAGGATCTGCGCAAAGCCGAGGATCGCATTGAGCGGCGTCCGGAGTTCGTGGCTCATATTCGCGAGAAAGGCCGATTTGGCGCGGCTCGCCGTTTCCGCCTGTTCCTTGGCGATCTGCAATTCGCGTTCGGCCTCTTTGCGCACGCTGATGTCTTCGACCGTGCCTTCGTAGTAGAGCAGCGCGCCCTTTTGCGAGCGCACCTCGCGGCAACTTTCGGAAATCCAGATGATCTCGCCATCGCGGCGATAGACCTGCGATTCGAAACCCGAGACGATGCCGGTCTCGCGCATCAGCCGCACGAACTCGTCACGACGATGCGGATCGACATAAAGCTGACGCCCGATATCGGTGAGCGCCGACAGCATGGAAGCGGGCGCGTCGTAACCATAGATGCGAGCGAGTGCGGGATTGGCGGCGAGATAATGCCCGTCCGGCGTGGTCTGGAAGATGCCCCAGATCGCATGCTCGAACATGCCGCGATAGACCTCCGGCGAGGACATGTCGGCCGGCACATGCGCCTCCAGACCCTCGTCAGGAAAAACCTGCGGCGAAGATGGGGCGAGCCCTTGCTGTCTCGTCATTCCGGTCATTCTCGCTCAAAGCAACTTATCCCCGGGTCCCGTCACCCGAGGCATACTGAGGTCATGACCGATAATGACCCATTTGCCCTTTCCAAGAGATGAAACAAGACCTTGTTTTTATTGCGCAATCCAGAAGCATCATGTTCAGAAACTAGGCATTTTTCCATGGAAACTTCCGATAGTCGTCATCCTCCGCTTGACCTTCCAGTGACAGGAAGGTCTACGGTGCCTGCCATGGCGATCACGCCCGATGAAAGGATTCCCATGGCTTCGGACCCCAAAAGCCCGCCCTGCTGCGGCGGCCACGGCCATCACGACCATGCTCACCACGACCATGCGAACCATGCCCAAGGTGCCGTGGCGGGGGCGGTGAAGGATCCCGTCTGCGGCATGACGGTCGACCCGAAGACCGCCCCGCATGTCGATCATGACGGCCGGACCTGGTATTTCTGCTCGCCGGATTGCGAGGCGAAGTTCAGGGCCGATCCGGAAAAATATCTGGAGGCCGAAGGCTCAAAGCAGGCAGCGGCAAGACCGGAACCGGAAGGCACGATCTATACCTGCCCGATGCACCCGCAAATCCGGCAGGCCGGTCCCGGCAACTGCCCGATCTGCGGCATGACGCTGGAGCCGGTGGTCGCGACCGCCGATGCCGGACCGAGCCACGAGCTCATCGACATGCAGCGGCGCTTCTGGATCAGCCTCGTGCTGACGCTGCCGGTCTTCGCGATCGAAATGAGCGGACACTTGACCGGGCGGATGTTGATCTCCGCCACGCTGTCGAACTGGATCCAGCTCGCGCTGGCGACGCCGGTCGTGCTCTGGGGCGGCTGGCCCTTCTTCGTGCGCGGCTGGCAGTCGCTGGTCACGCGCAACCTCAACATGTTCACGCTGATCGCGATGGGCACCGGCGTCGCCTGGGGCTACAGCATCGTCGCGACGCTTGCGCCGGGCCTCTTCCCGGAAAACTTTCGCGGCATGGACGGCGCGGTCGCCATCTATTTCGAGGCGGCTTCCGTCATCACCGTGCTGGTGCTGCTCGGACAGGTGCTGGAACTCCGCGCCCGCGAACAGACGAGCGGCGCCATTCGCGCGCTGCTCGACCTTGCGCCGAAAACGGCGCGCCGCATCCGCGCCGACGGCGAGGATGAGGAAGTTCCGCTCGACGCCATCGCCATCGGCGACCGCCTGCGCGTGCGGCCCGGCGAGAAGGTGCCTTGCGACGGGGCCGTCGTCGAGGGCCGTGTCGCGATCGACGAATCCATGGTGACCGGTGAGGCGATGCCGGTGACGAAGGAAGAGGGCGCGAAGGTGATCGCCGGCACCATGAACAAATCGGGCAGCTTCATCATGACGGCCGAGAAGATCGGCCGCGAGACCATGCTCTCGCGCATCGTGCAGATGGTCGCCGAGGCGCAACGCTCGCGCGCGCCGATCCAGCGCCTCGCCGACAAGGTGGCCGGATGGTTCGTGCCGCTGGTGATCCTCGCCGCCCTCGCCGCCTTCGTCGCATGGTCGATCTGGGGACCGGAACCGCGCTTCACCTTCGGCCTCGTCGCGGCCGTCGCCGTCCTCATCATCGCCTGCCCCTGCGCGCTCGGCCTCGCGACGCCGATGTCGATCATGGTCGGCGTCGGGCGCGGCGCAGGCCTCGGCGTCCTCATCAAGAACGCCGAGGCGCTGGAGCGCATGGAAAGGATCGACACGCTGGTCGTCGACAAGACCGGCACGCTGACCGAGGGCAAACCCAGAGTGACCTCGATCGTGACCGCCGAAGGCTTCGTGGAAGCGGACCTGCTGCGCCTTGCCGCCAGCGTCGAACGGGCGAGCGAACATCCTTTGGCCGACGCCATCGTCGCGGCCGCCAAGGCGCGCAACCTCGCTCTGGCCGAGGCGAGCGGCTTCGACTCGCCATCCGGCAAGGGCGCCATCGGTACGGTCGAAGGCAAGCGTATCGTCATCGGCAATGCGGGCTTTCTGAATGAAAGCAGCATCGCGACGGACGCGCTCGCCGGGGAAGCCGAGGATTTGCGGCTCGACGGCGCGACCGCGATCTTCATCGGCGTCGACGGCAAGCTTGCCGGCGCCATCGCCATCGCCGACCCGGTGAAGGAAACGACGCCCGCGGCGCTGAAGGCGTTGAAGGCGGAGGGCATCCGCATCGTCATGTTGACCGGCGACAATCCGACGACGGCGAAAGCCGTTGCCCGCCGTCTCGGCATCGACGAGGTGAAGGCCGAAGTCTTGCCGGATCAGAAGGCCGACGTGGTGAACGAGTTGACGAAAGCCGGCCGCGTCGTCGCGATGGCGGGCGACGGCGTCAACGACGCACCGGCCCTCGCCGCCGCCGAAATCGGTATCGCCATGGGTACCGGGACCGACGTCGCGATGGAAAGCGCCGGCATCACGCTGCTGAAGGGTGATCTGATGGGCATCGTCCGCGCGCGGCGTCTCTCCCAGGCGACGATGCGGAACATAAGGCAGAACCTCTTTTTCGCCTTCGTCTACAACGCCGCCGGCATTCCGATCGCCGCCGGCGTGCTCTATCCGGTCTTCGGCGTGCTGCTCTCGCCGATCATCGCGGCGGCGGCCATGGCGCTTTCTTCCGTCAGCGTCATCGGAAATGCCTTGCGGCTTCGTCTCGTCGATCTCGAATGATCTTTTGACGCAGGAGAACCGTCTTGACCTTCCACCCGCTGGAAGGCCTAGACAGGTACGAACAAGGAGAAGCTCGTCCGTGAAACTCAAACCGCTGATGTTGGTCGGTGTCGTTCTCGCGGCCCTGTTGGGGCTTGCGGGCGCTTCCGGTTGCCCGCATGCGGCGGCAGCGACCATCGTTGCGATGACGAGCCATCACGCCGACAACACCCCGTCCGGCGGCGAGCCCGAATGCCATCACAATCGCCGTGCGGCGGAGCATCGGGGCGTCGCCTGGCTTCGTCCGGCGGAACGACTTTCGGCGCCGCTCCCGACGATCGTCGGGGGAAAGATTTCTTTCCTCGCACTGGTACCGGACCCCGCCCTCGCGGCGTCCACCCCGCACGAACCGCCTCCCGTGCATATCATAAGGGACGGAACGGCCGGTTTCGGCCCCGTCTATCTCCGTATACAGCGTTTTCTGATCTAGGCCGCGACCGGCGACGCGCATGACGCGCGGAGTGACGGGTATTGCGACCAACAAAGGATCAGACTCATGAGACTGTTCATGCCGGCTCTGCCGGCGATCACGGCGGCATTGGCAATTGCGCTTTCCGCCTTCACCTCCGAGGCGGGCGAATACAGCCTCGTTATCGACCGGAAGGACGTCGATGTCGGAGGACGACATGCCGACACCATCACCCTCAACGGACAATATCCAGGGCCATTGCTGCGCTTCACGGAAGGCGAGGACGTCACCATCCATGTGACGAACAGACTGAAGGAGCAGAGCTCCGTTCATTGGCACGGCTTCCTGCTGCCGGGGCAGATGGACGGTGTGCCGGGGCTCAACGGCTTCAACGGCATCAAGCCCGGCGAAACATTCACCTATCGCTTCAAGATCCGCCAGACCGGCACCTACTGGTACCATTCGCATTCCGGCGGACAGGAGCAGGAGGGGCTGGCCGGGCCGATCATCATCGATCCGTCGAAGTCCGGCGGCGTGAAAGCGGATCGCGACTATGTCGTGATGCTGACCGATTTCACCGACGAGCGCGCCGACGACATCCTGAGCAATCTCAAGGCGGATTCCGGCTATTACAACCGCGCCAAACGCACCGTCGCCGACTTCTTCAGCGACATGGGCAAGGATGGTGTCGGCGCGACGGTGCGCGACCGTCTCGCCTGGGGCGAAATGCGCATGGACCCGACCGATCTCGCCGACGTGACGGGCTATACGTTTCTCGTCAACGGCAAATCGGCCGGCGCCAACTGGACCGGTCTCTTCAAGCCCGGCGAGCGCATTCGACTGCGCTTCATCAACGCCTCGGCGATGACCTATTTCGATCTTCGCATTCCGGGACTGAAGATGATCGTCGTGGCGGCCGATGGACAGAACGTGATGCCCGTGCCGGTCGATGAAATCCGCCTCGCCATCGCCGAGACCTACGACGTCATCGTCGCGCCGAAGGAGGACAAGGCCTATACGATCTTCGCGCAGTCGCTCGACCGCTCGGGCTATGCGCGCGGAACGCTCGCGCCCCGCGAGGGGATGGAGGCCGAGGTGCCGCCGATGCGCCCCCGGACGCTCCTCACCATGGCCGATATGGGCATGGGGTCGATGGACGGTATGAATCACGGCTCGATGCCCGGCATGGATATGAAGGACATGGACATGAAGGGCATGGACATGAGCCACATGGATCATGCCTCAATGACGGCTCCGGCGAGCGAGGCAAGGCCGGAGGATGACGCTCGCCCGCGTGGCTGGGGCGCGGGATTTCCTGCGGGCGAAAAAGTCCTGAGCTACGGAGACCTCAAATCGCTGACGCCGCAGAAGGACACGCGAGAACCTTCACGCGAGATCACCGTGCATCTGACCGGCAACATGGAACGCTATGTCTGGACGATGAACGGCAAGAAATTCGGCGAGGCAAAGCCCATCGAACTCAAATATGGCGAGCGGGTGAAACTCACCTTCGTCAACGACACGATGATGGCCCATCCGATGCATCTTCACGGCATGTTCGTGCAGCTCGTCAACGGCCAGCCCGCCGCTCGCCTGCCTAGCAAGCACATCGTCAGCGTGCCGCCAGGCCAGAGCTATTCGGTCCTCGTCACGGCCGACGAACCCGGCGAATGGGCCTTTCACTGCCACCTGCTCTTTCACATGGCATCCGGCATGATGAACAAGGTGGTCGTCGCCCGCATGAGCGCGGAGGCGAACCAATGACCCGGATTGCGAGATGGAGTGGCACTTTCCTGTCGCTCGCGATGCTGTGGCCGCTTGCGCTCTCCGCCGACGAGATGACCCATGACGCGGGCGATCAATTGTTCCATGTCGTCCGCTTCCAGATCGACGGTGCCCGGAACGACGAAGGCGGGCTCGTCAACTGGGAAGGATCAAGCGCGGTCGGCGGAGATTCCGAAAAATTCGTCGTGCGGACCGAAGGCGAAATGCAGAACGGACACGTCGAGCGTTCCGAACTCTGGGGCCTCTATAGCCGCAACGTCTCGGATTTCTGGGATTTGCAGGCCGGCCTGCGGCAGGATTTCGATCCGCGCCCTGAAACCTATCTCGTCGTCGGTGTAGAAGGTCTCGCACCCTGGTTCATCGAAACGGGCGCGCATCTCTTTCTCAGCAAGCGCGGTAATGTTGCGGCGCGGATCGAGCAATCGATCGATCTTCCCGTGACACAGAGCCTGATCCTTCAGCCGCATCTCAAGCTCGACGTCTCGGCGAACGACGTGCCGGAGGATGAGATCGGCACGGGCCTTTCTCGTGTCGAGGCGGGCACCCGGTTGCGCTACGAGATCACGCGGAAATTCGCCCCCTATATCGACCTCGTCTATGAGCGCGCGCTCGGCAACACCGCAAGGCTCAAGCGCGCGGACGGTGGCGACGCCGGAGACCTCACGCTCCGCGCCGGCATCGGCTTCCAGTTCTGACGGCTTTCAATTCTTTCAGGAGAACGACCATGAAAAAGTATCTCATTCTTCTCGCCGGCCTTTTCCTCACCACGGCCGCAATCGCCGCCGACGCGACGACGAACGGCCACATGATGGACGACGGACAGATGATGGCGGGCAAGGACCATCACGGCTCCGCCCTCTGGGGCGAGCCCGGCGATCCGAAAAAGGTCGATCGCACCGTCACCATCGAGGCGACGGAGATCGCCTTCAATGTCAAGGATCTCACCTTTAGAAAGGGCGAGACCGTGCGCTTCGTCTTCGTCAACAAGGGTGAGCAGCCGCATGAATTCATGATCGCCGACGATGCCGAACAACTCGAACACCGCAAGATGATGCAGGAAATGGCCGGCATGAACATGGGGCACAATGAGGCGAACACCGTTTCGGCCGAGCCCGGCGAGACGAAGGAACTCGTCTGGACCTTCACCCATACCGGCACGTTCGACTTCGCCTGCAACTATCCAGGCCATGCGGAAGTCGGCATGGAGGGCAAGATCGTCGTGAAGTGACGTTCACTCCATCGGGCATCCGGGCTTGCGCTTGCCCGCGATATAATCGGCCGTGAGCTCCATCAGGCGCTCGCGGCCGAAGCTCGCGAAATGACCGGCATGGACGGTCGTGACCGCAAGCGCCTGAAGACGTTCCATCGAGCGGACATAATCGTCGACGACCGAATGGTAGAAGTCGTCGATCAGCGGCCCATCATAGACGGTGTCGCCGGAAAAGAGGATGCCGCTCGCAGGCTCGAAGAGCGCGACCGATCCAGGCGAATGACCGGGAAGATGGATGACCTCGAAGGCGCGGTCGCCGAGATCGACCACATCGCCTTCCTTCAGGAGCGTCGTAGCAATCGCACCCTTCGCCTCGTAGGTCTCCGAACGATAGCCATCGGGTACGGCCGCCTCGAACATTTCATCGGTGAGATAGAGATCGGCGATGGTCGCATGGCGCGTCGGATGGGCAAGGATGGCGGCTTCCGCTTCATGCACGGCGCAATGCTCGAATTCATGATGCGCGCCGATATGGTCGATATGCGTATGGCTCGCCAGCGCGACGATGGGCCGGCCGGTGAGAAGCGGGATCTCCTTGCGCAACGGTCGGATGCCCATGCCGCTATCGATGAGAAGATCGCGATCCCGACCGCGCACATGCCACATGTTGCAGCGGTAATAGGGCTTGATCTCCCGTTCCCAGATGAGGGTGACGCCGTCGCCGAGGAAGCTGTGATCGTACCAGGAGGACATGGGAACTCGCGGGGGAAGCGCTGACCGAACGGACGATCCTTGCACGAGGGGCCGATCGCTTGCAAAGCCCGTCTCCCTCAAGCGGACGATGCTGGGTCCGTGAAGACGGACGATCATCGCCCAAACCGAGGGGGAGACAGCATGAGCGATCCGAAACCTCTGGCGGAGCTTGCCGCTATCGTCACGGGCGGCAGCGGCGGCATTGGCTGGGCATCGGCCGCAAGGCTGGTGCGGGACGGCGCGGCTGTGCTGTTGATGGCGCGACGCGAGACGGAACTTGAGAAGGCGCGAGCGGCGCTGATCGATGCCTGTCCCGGCGCCGAAGTCCGGATTTCGGCTGGCGACGCCTCCAACGCCGGGGACGTGCAGCGCGCACTCGACAGGGCGCTCGCCATGCGGGGACGGCTCGACATGATCGTCGCGACCGTCGGCGGCAGTCTCGGGCTGAAGCCTCTCCTGATGCATGACGTCGAGAGCTTCACCCGCGTCATCGACCGCAACCTCACCAGCGCCTTTCTCGCGCTGCGCTATGGCGTGCCCCCGATGACGGAAGGCGGCTCGGTCGTCTGCATCTCATCCGTTTGCGCGACGCTGCCGTCGACGCATCTGACACCCTATTGCGCGAGTAAAGGCGCGCTCGAAAGTCTGGTGCGGGGCGCGGCGAAGGAATTCGCGCGGCTGAATGTCCGCGTCAATGCGGTCAGGCCCGGCATGACGCAGGCGGCGGGCGTCACCTCCATGTTCGGCGGCGACGAACTCCGCGCGCGGGCAAAGCAGGTGATCCCGCTCGGCCGCATGGGCGCGCCGGAGGAAATCGCCGAAGCCGTACGCTATCTCGCGGGGCCGGAGTCGAAATGGGTGACGGGCCAGAGCTTCGCCGTCGACGGCGGCTCGGAGCTGGCGCTCAATCGTCTCGCCGACGATCGCGACACCGAGATTTTCGGCAAGGACTGGCCGGCGCCCTGGGGGCCGGCGTAAGTCTCACGGATCGATCCGCGTGCCGGCCTTGCCTTCGATGACGGCGCGGGCTTCGGCAAGCGCGCCGATGAAGGCGGGACGCCCGGTTGCTTTTGCAAAGCGGCAGGCGGCGTCGATCTTCGGACCCATGGAGCCTTTGGCGAAAATACCCGCATCGATCGCGCCGGCTGACACTTCGCGGAGAAGACGTTGCCCGGGCTTTCCCCAATTCTCGTAGACGCCGTCGACATCGGTGAGGATGACGAGGCGGCCTGCATCGAGATCATGCGCGAGAAGCGCCGCGCCGAGATCCTTGTCGATCACTGCTTCGACGCCGTCGAGCGTCTTGTCATCGCGCTCGACAACAGGGATGCCGCCACCGCCGGTGCAGACGACGAGCGTACCCGCCTCGACCAGAACGCGGATCGCGTCCGCCTCGACGATGCGTTGCGGCGCGGGCGAAGCCACGACGCGACGCCAGGCCGTGCCGTCCTTCGCCATCGTCCAGCCGCGCGGACCTGCGAGACCGCCGGCCGTTTCCTCGGCATAGACAGGACCGATGGGCTTCGAGGGATGCGCGAAGGCCGCGTCTTTCGCATCGACCACGGTCTGCGTCATCAAGGCGGCGATGCTGCGCGCGGGAAGCGCGCGGCGCATTTCCTGGGCGATCAGATAGCCGATCATGCCTTGCGATTCCGCGCCCAGCGCATCGAGCGGATAGGGCGGCACGGCCTTGTAGGCGTCTGCTTCGAGCGCGAGCAGCCCGACCTGCGGCCCGTTGCCATGGACAAGCACCAGCGTGTTCGACGCGGCGACCTCGGCAAGCGCCGCCGCCGCGTCGCGCATATTGATGCGCTGGTTTTCCCAGCTCAGCGTCTCTCCGCGTTTCAGAAGCGCGTTGCCGCCGATCGCCACCACGATGCGCATGGATCAGCGCCCCGCCGGCTGCTGCTGCGTGATGCAATGGATATTGCCGCCGCCGAGCAGGATTTCACGCGCATCGATCCCCTTCACTTTCCGGTCCGGGAAGGCCTTCGCCAGTATCTCCGCCGCCGCGCCGTCGCGCTTCGGGTCGAGCAGCGGCATGATGATGGCGCCGTTGGCGATGTAGAAATTGACATAGGAGGCGGCGAGACGGAGCCCCGGTTCGCGCGGCTGCGAGCCTTCGACGTGATCGACGCCCGCGGCTTCCTCCGCCGTTTCGAAAAGCGGCCCGGGCTGATGGAGTTTCACGACTTCGAGCGAGCGGCCCTTCGCATCCTTTGCCTTCGACAGGCGATCGAAGCAATCCTTGCTGCGCTCATATTGCGGATCGGATATGTCGTCGGTCCAGCTCAGCAGCACGAGGCCGGGCCTGGCGAAGCAGGCGATATTGTCGACATGCCCCGAGGTCTCGTCATTATAGACGCCGCGCTCGAGCCAGATCGTGTGGCGGATGCCGAGATGGGCCTGGAGTTGCTTCTCGATTTCCTCCTTCGTCAGCGACGGATTGCGGTTGGGATTGAGCAGGCATTCTTCCGTCGTCAGCAATGTGCCCTCGCCATCGACATGAATCGAGCCGCCCTCGAGAACGAGCGGCGCCTTGTAGCGATCGACGCGCTCGATCTCGAGCACCTTCTGCGCAACGAGTTCGTCCTGATCCCAGGGGAAGTAGAGCCCGCCTTCGAGTCCGCCCCAGGCATTGAAGATCCAGTCGACGCCGCACACGCCGCCCTTGCCGTCGAGAACGAAAGTCGGCCCGCTGTCGCGAATCCAGCTGTCATTGTTGGCAATTTCGACCACGCGGATATGCGGCGGCAGGACGCGGCGTGCATTCTGGTATTGCGCGGGCGAGACGCCCATGGTGAGCGGCTCGGTCTCGGCGATGGCCGTGGCGACGGCGGCGTAAGCCGCCTGCGCAGGCTTTCCGCCGAGCCGCCAGTTGTCCGGCCGCTCGGGCCAGATCATCCACGTGCCCGTGTGAGGGGCCCATTCGGCGGGCATCGCAAAGCCGTCCGCCGCCGGTGTCGAAGTCAGGAGCTTACTCATTCTTCACGCCCTTCGCGTTTCACGCCTTCTTGTGCCGTCCCTGAAGGAGAAGGATTACTTCGCCGATGACGATGGTGAGAACGACACCGCCGACGATCGGACCCGCTTTCGTCCAGTCGATCGGCTCGCCCGGCACCCAGACGAAGAAGATAATCGCCTGAGCCGCGAAGAAGAAGCAGATCGACGCCATCGCAACGAGAACGCCGCGATTGCCCGGCACGCGGTAGGGCCGCGCGACATCCGTATCGACACGGCGCAGCTTCAGGAAGGCCGGGAAGACAAGGAGATAGGGCAGCAGGAAGACGATCGAGCTGAAGGCAAAGAGCGACCAGAAGAGGTCTTCCGCCGTGCCGGCCATGAGACCGTAAAGCACGATGACGATCGTCGAGACGACACCCGTCAGCAGGAAGGCACCGATGGGCGTCTTGTAGGTCGGATGCAGCGACGCGAAGACGGCGGGAAGTTCGCCATCGGCGGCGGCAGCCTGTGCCGTCCGGTTCGCGCCAAGCGTCCATGTCACCATGTTGGCAAAGAAAGTGTAGAGCGCGCCGAGACCGACGATCATGGTCACGGTCTTGGCCAACTCGGACTCGCCGAGAAGCTTGCCGACCGTATCGAGCACGCCGTTGATGAGGCCGATCTGGTCGACCGGCAGCGCCGCGATGATGCCGAAGGTGGCAAGCAGATAGAAGGCGACGATGGCGATGCCGGCGGTGACGATGGCGATGGGCACGTCGCGTGCCGGATTTTCCATCTCCTCGCCCGCACCCGACATCAGCTCGAAGCCGAGGAAGTTGTAGACGACGACGGGCAGGAAGGCCAAACCGACATTCCAGCTCGGCATCAACGTCGAAAGCGTGATCTCGTTCGCGACGCCATGGGTGAAGGCGGCCCAGATGCCGGCGACGCCCATCAGCAGCATGATGCCCGCCTTGACGACCGCGCCGACATTGGGAACCCACTTGCTGTTGGCGAGGCTCGCAATGCCGACGCCCACCGTGATCCACGTCATCACGACGCCGATGGCGATCTTTTCCCAAAGCCCCATATCGGGCGCGAAGAGCTGCGAGACCATGCCGGCGAAGAGGATGTAAACCGAGGGCATCCAGAGCGCGACATTGACCCAGTAGTACCAGACGGTGCGGCCCGCCCAGGTGTCGCCATAGGCGCGACGGATCCACTGTTGAATACCACCTTCGCCGGGATAGGCGGCGCCGAGCTCGGCGACGATGAGGCCATAGGGCACGAAGAAGAAAACGAAGGTGATGACCCACCACGAGAGCGACGAGACGCCGACCTTGGCGGAGGCCGCCAGCGTGTCGATGACGAGGATCGCGCAGACGGTGAAAAGCGTCATGTCGAGCGAGTTCAACACGCGCTTGAAGCCGCCGCCCTGCGCCACGGGAGAATTGATAACAGTCATGAGAACGTCTCCTTGCGAGATGCGGGGGTTCAGTTGGCGTCGAAGGGGGGCAGCAACTTTGCGCCGAGGAAGGCCTGGATGCGGCCCGCGTGGAAATCGCAGAGCGCCTGGCTCGGACGGCGGATATGCGGATAGACGAATTCGATCAGGATCGCCTTTTCGGTATGAAGGCGATTCTCCGACTGGTCGTAGATGATCGAGCGTGGGTGATCGAGCACCTCGTCGGTCGCCTCGACGCCGCGGCTCGCCGGCAGGCAATGCATCATCTTCGCGTGGGCGGGCGCCTTGTTGAACAGGGTCAGATTGACCTGGAACTTCGGCATGAAGGCCGCCTTGCGATCCGGAATTTCCGCTTCCTGACCGACCCACCACCAGAGATCGGTATAGATGAAGTCGGCGTCGCTGACGGCAGCGACCGGATCGTCGGTGATGACGAGCGTGCCGCCGGAGGCCGCGCAGTTCTTGCGCGCGAGTGCCTGCAGCTCGACGGAGGCCTGATACTGCTTCGGCGAGGCCTGCGTGAAATGCATGCCGAGCTGCGTGCAGATAAGCATCAACGAGGAACAGACATTGGTCGTGTCGCCGACGAAGACGACCTTGAGATCTTCGAGCTTCTTTTCCGGAAGCTTGTGCTCCAGCATCGTGAAGACGTCGCAGACGACCTGCGTCGGGTGATTGTAGTCGGTGAGACCGTTGATGACGGGAACGGTTGCGTATTTCGCCAGCTCGAGAACCGTCGAATGTTTGAGCGCCCGCGCCTCGATCGCATTGACCATGCGGCTAATGACCTTGGACGTGTCCTTGGTCGATTCGCGCGCGCCGAGATGGATTTCGCCGGGACGAAGATAGAGCGCATGGCCGCCGAGCCGCGTCATCGCCACCTCGAAGGAGATACGCGTGCGCGTCGACGGTTCCTCGAAGATCATGCCGAGCGAGGCGCCGTCGAGAAGGTGCGGCAGAGCGCCCTGCTTGTCGGCGGCCTTGGTGATGCGGGTAAGCTCGATCAGGTCGAGCAGTTCCGCCTTGGTGAAGTCCTGCGTGTCGATGAAGTGGCGCATCTTGAAATCCTGTTACAAAACGACGATGTGCGATCCGGTTGCGAAGAGAGGGGACGGCGATCTAGAGTCGCCCCACACCGCTTCGAGCGAAGCGTGCAGGACGTTTTTCCAATGGGCCGATAGATGACGAATTTGACCGTCGCCGCCACGCAGATGGCGTGCGGAAACGACCGCGACGAGAACATCGCGAATGCGGAACGCCTGGTGACGGAGGCGGCCGAAAAGGGCGCTCAACTGATCCTGCTGCAGGAACTTTTCGAGACGCCCTATTTCTGCAAGGACACGCATCCCGATCTCTTGCATCAGGCGCTGCCGGTGAACGAGAACCCGGCCGTCAACCACATGCGCGCGCTGGCGGCGAAGCTCGGCGTCGTGCTGCCCGTCTCGATCTACGAGCGCGCCAACAACGCGCTCTACAATTCGCTGGTCATGGTCGACGCGGATGGAGGCATTCTCGGCGTCTACCGCAAGTCGCATATCCCGGACGGCATGGGCTACAAGGAGAAATACTACTTCTCTCCCGGCGACACGGGCTTCCACGTCTGGCCGACGCGCTTCGGCCGTATCGGCGCCGCCATCTGCTGGGACCAGTGGTTCCCGGAGACGGCGCGCATTCTCGCGCTGAAAGGCGCCGACGTGATCTGCTATCCGACCGCCATCGGGTCCGAGCCCCACGACCCCACGGTGCATTCGCGCGACCATTGGCAGCGCACCATGCAGGGCCATGCGGCCGCGAACATGGTGCCGGTCGTCGCCTCGAACCGGACGGGATTCGAAGAAGGCCGCACTTGCGACATCACCTTCTACGGCTCGTCCTTCATCGCCGACAATACCGGCAAAAAGGTCGCCGAGGCGGGCGAAACGGGAGAGGCCGTCCTGACCGCAACCTTCGACATCGAAGCCAACCGCCGCGCCCGCCTCGAATGGGGCGTCTTCCGCGACCGCCGCGTCGACCTCTATGGTGAATTGTTGACGCTCGACGGGCAGCTCCGCCACGCCGCCCACGGCTGAACGCATCCGCCCCGCGGGCAAAGCCTGCTCTGTCTTCGAGGCGTGAAAGGTTCGGCGGGACATTGTCTGCCTGACGGCTGAAGAATGGGAATTTCATCCTTTCAGCCAGGCAACGCAGCGGCATTGATCGACGTCAAATTGGATCGCCGGACCGGCCTGCTTACGACCTGCTTGAAACGAAGGGCAGCTCGCGGGCAATATAAAATCGGGAATCCGGGGGCAGCCGATGCGGAATTATTGGAAACTTGTATTCTGTCTCTTCCTGTCGGCTTGCGGATCGACCGAAGCGACACATCCAAATCCGATTGCCTATTACACCCCGCCATCGCATGACGAGGCGGGATCAAGTCAGACCGTCATTGTCGGCGCGTTGGAGAATCCGGGTCTGCTGCTTTCCAATAGATGTTTCATCGTCAGCGAGATAGATGGCCGATGGATCAAGGATATCGATCCGCTGCACGGCTGCATCACCCCCGTTGCCATCACTCCTGGCTCGCATCGGGTCGGCGTCATGTTCTTTTTGGAGGACTACCCCAGGGGCAAAACAATGCTTCGGCTGGATGCGGCAGCCGGTCACACCTATCAGGTAAAATTCGATATGCCGACATGGTCCGTCCCGATGGAGCCAAAGGTGTGGATTGACGATGCGGCTACCGGGAAGGTCGCATCACAGACGACGGACATGGATGTTCCGATATTTTCTTTCGGCCAGATCTCCAGACTCGACGAAAAGATGCAGCAAGACGCAGCGCTGTGCTCGGGGCATGGTGTCAAAGATAAAGGGGAAGGCCTCGCCGCATGCACGCGCCTGATCGATGCCGCGCCAAATGGTTCGCTGGCTCCTCTCGCCCTGAATACGCGTGCGTCCTATTATGTCGACGCCGCTCGTTACGACTTGGCGATCGCCGACGCTGATCGGGCTATTCGCGTGAAGTCTGATTTTGCGCCTGCATATGCGACACGCTGTTTTGTTCGTCATCTAATACAGAAGAGTGCCGGCAGGATCGAGCTGTCCAATGCTCTTGACGACTGCAAGGAAGCCCTTCGGCTTGATCCAAATAATATCGCCGCGCTCAATGCAATCGGCATTTTCTATACCGATCATGACGATGATCTCGCGCTTTCCTACTTCACCCGTGCCATTGAAATAGCGCCGGACGCTGCGGTCTCCTATCTCAACCGCGCGGTTATCCAATTGCGGACGAAGCATTATGCGCTCGCAATCGAAGACAGCTCCCAGGCCTTACGGCTAGTGCCCGGCTCCTCGTACACTCTGGAGATACGCGGCCTCGCATATCTTGGACGGAAGCAATACAAGGCCGCCGTAGCCGATTTCGAAGCAGCCCAGAAGGGCGAAAAGGGCGACCGGAGTTCCCTCCTTTATGCCAAGGGGATAGCGGAGCTAAGGATTGGCAAGACCGCCGAGGGCAGGGCCGATATTGCGCGGGCAAAATCCGGTACGCCCAACATGCGAGAGGATTGCGTCGAATCCGGACGTTGTGCCCCCGCACAAAGGCTGAAACGCGAAATTTAGCTGGATCTCTGCGGCAAGCTTACTTGGGTCATTGACCGCTGCGGCATTCGACCTCATCTTCCGCCGCATGGACGCCGCCAAAAACCTCTTTTCCTACCGCAAACACTGGGCCCACCGCTTCGGCGTGGCGCCTTTCCTGCCGATGTCGCGCGCGGAAATGGACGAACTGGGCTGGGATCAATGCGATGTGATCCTCGTCACCGGCGATGCCTATGTCGATCACCCCAGCTTCGGTATGGCTATTATCGGCCGTCTGCTGGAAGCGCAGGGCTTCCGCGTCGGCATCATCGCCCAGCCGGACTGGCAGAGCGCCGAACCCTTCAAGGTGCTGGGGAAACCTGCCCTCTATTTCGGCGTGACCGGCGGCAACATGGATTCCATGGTGAACCGCTACACCTCGGACCGCCGCCTCAGACATAACGACAGCTACACGCCGGGCGGCGAAGGCGGCGCACGGCCGGACCGCTCGACCATCGTCTATGCGCAGCGCTGCCGCGAAGCCTACAAGGACGTGCCGATCGTGCTCGGCGGCATCGAGAGTTCGCTGCGCCGTATCGCGCATTACGACTACTGGTCGGACAAGGTGCGCCGCTCGATCCTGATCGACGCCAAGGCCGACATTCTTCTTTATGGCAATGCCGAGCGCGCGGTCGTCGAAGTGACGCACCGGATCGCGAAAGGCGAGAAGCCTTCGGAACTCGACGACGTGCGCGGCGTCGCGGTGACGAAGCCCGCCGTGCCGGAAGGCTGGTTCGAGGCGCATGCCGACGACATCGAGGATGGCGACGAAGGTGGGCGCATCCGGAATGAGCGCACCGTCGTGCGCCTTCCCTCCTACGAGCAGGTCTCGACCGATCCGGAAACCTATGCGCGCGCCTCGCGCGTGCTTCACCGCGAAAGCAATCCGGGCAATGCCCGCGCGCTGGTCCAGCGTCACGGCAATCAGGAAGTCTGGCTGACGCCGCCGCCCATTCCGCTCGAAACGGCGGAGATGGACGCGGTCTACGACCTGCCTTACGCCCGCGCGCCGCATCCCTCTTACGAGGGCAGGAAGATTCCCGCCTGGGAGATGATCCGCTTCTCGGTGACGATCATGCGCGGCTGCTTCGGCGGTTGCTCCTTCTGCTCGATCACCGAGCATGAAGGCCGCATCATTCAGAGCCGCTCGGAAGCCTCGATCATCAAGGAGATCGAGACG
>CAISYL010000209.1 GCA_903889655.1 uncultured Alphaproteobacteria bacterium
AGGATATCGAAGAAGAAGAAGAGGTCGAGGAAATCGACGAGGTCGAGGCGCAGCAGGCGTAAAGCCCTCGCCCTTTCCGAACAAAAAAGGCGGCTCCTGCGAGCCGCCTTTTCTGCTTTCCGAAGAGAGCAATCTACTTGCCGGCGGGCGTCACACGCCAGACCGTGTTTCCGACATCGTCCGCGACGAGAAGCGCACCGGCCTTGTCGACCGCGACGCCGACAGGGCGGCCCTGCGCGTCGCCATCCTTGTCGACAAAGCCGGTGAGCACGTCTTCCGGCCCGCCGGAGGGCATGCCGTTGGCAAAGGGCACAAAGATGACCTTGTAGCCGTTGAACGGCTTGCGGTTCCATGAGCCGTGCTGGCCGACAAAAACGCCATCCTTGTAATGCGCCGGCAACAGATCGCCGCGATAGAAGACGAGTCCGAGCGAGGCGGTGTGGCTGCCGAGCGCATAGTCGGGCGCGATCGCCTTCGCCACCATCTCCGGATTCTGCGGCTTCACGCGCACATCGACATGCTGGCCGTAATAGCTGAAGGGCCAGCCGTAGAAAGCGCCATCCTTCACCGAAGTCATGTAGTCGGGGACGAGATCATTACCGATTTCATCGCGCTCGTTGACGGCAACCCAGAGCGCACCGCTTTGCGGCTGCCAGTCCATGCCGTTCGGATTGCGCAGGCCGGACGCGAAGATGCGGTCCTTGCCCGTTGCAATGTCGACCTCGTGAATGGCGGCGCGGCCCTCTTCCTTGTCGAGGCCGTTCTCGCCCACATTGCTGTTCGAGCCGACGGTGACATAGAGATGCTTGCCGTCGGGCGCCGCGATCACGTTCTTCGTCCAGTGATGATTGATCGTGCCGGCGGGCAGATCGATCACCTTCACGCCGGGTTCGGCGATCTCGGTCTCGCCCTCCTTATAGGGAAAACGCAGGAGCGCATCGCTGTCGGCGATATAAAGATCGTCGCCGACCAGGGCCATGCCGAAGGGCGAATTGAGCCCCTTGAGAAAGACCGTACGCGTCTCGGCGACGCCGTCGCCGTTCGCATCGCGCAACAGCGTGATGCGGTTGGCGCTCTTCGTATCGGCACCTGCATGCTTCATGATGATGCCGGCAACCCAGCCGGTGATGCCAGCGCCGTCGTCCGGTTTCGGCGGCGAGTTGGTCTCGGCAACCAATACGTCGCCATTCGGCAGCACATAAAGCCAGCGCGGATGATCGAAGCCCTCGGCGAAAGCCTTGACGGCCAGTCCTTCCGCCGCCGTCGGCGTGGCCCCTGCGGGCCAGCCCTTGGCCGGCGCGATATGAACGGTCGGCAGCAACGTTGAATGTGGTTCGGGCAGGGTCGGCTTCGGACCGAAGCCGGCGGCTGACGGCAGCTTCGAGTCGTCGCCGCAGCCGGCAAGAGCAAGCAGCACGAGAGCGGCGATAGCCGGTGTAAGGGAACAGCGCATTTCACATCTCCAGGGTAACGAGGTGGTCGGACCGTCATGCAACGCATGACGGTCCGATCGGGCATCCAGGAAAACGAAAGGGGCGGCACTTGCATGCCGCCCCTGCTTGTTCGGCGATCGCGCCTATTTCTTGATCTGCGCGTTCAGCAGCTTGCGTGTCTTCGCCCCGTATGGCGCGCGGAACATTTCCGCGACCATCTTCATCTTCGACTGAGTGTAGATCGCCTTCTTGTGGCTGAAGGTACGGAAGCCGTCGATGCCGTGATAAGAGCCCATGCCGCTCGGACCGACGCCGCCGAAAGGCAGGTCTTCCATCGAGACATGCATGATGACGTCATTGACCGTGACGCC
>CAISYL010000210.1 GCA_903889655.1 uncultured Alphaproteobacteria bacterium
ACGAACCTCTATCTCTTCATCTGGATTTCGGCGATCTATCTCGCCTTCACGCTGATCGTCATTCCCTATACCGCCTGGGGCGCGGAGCTTTCCGGCGACTATCAGGAGCGAAACCGTATCGCGGGCAGCCGTGAGATTTTCCTGCTGATCGGATTGCTGCTGTCGATCACCGCGCCCATCGTCGGCGCGCATCTGCTCGATCACGATGGAAATTCGGCAGGCCGCGGCGCCATGTCGGTGCTCGGCTGGCTGCCGGTCGTCATGCTGCCGATCGGGGGGCTTGTCATGTTCCTGTTCGTCAAGGAGCCGCCGCCGGAACAGATCCGAACCATTCCCTTTCGCCGGGGATTGCGGATGGTGATGAAGAACGGACCGTTCAAGCTGATCCTGACGACGTCGATGATCGGCGCATTGGCAGGTTCCATCAATGCCGGCGTCGCGCTGCTTTTCTTCGATCACGTGGCGAATTTCGGCAAGTCGAGTTCGGCACTGATCTTCCTCCTGTTCGCAGCGGGCGTCGTGGGCTCGCCGATCTGGGTGAGGTTCGGCAACCGCATCGGCAAGCATCGCGGGATCGCGGCGGCGGGCATCATTCACCTCATCGCCTTTTCCTTCGTGCCGATCGTGATCTATGTCGTGAAGCCGGCGCATCCCGACCTCGTCTTTCCGATCATGCTGACGATCACGCTGGTTCAGGGCCTCGCCATGGGCGCGGCTCCGATCCTCGGACCGTCGATCCTCGCCGACGTGGTCGACCTCGATACGCTGAAAAGCGGCGAGCAGCGCACCGCCTTCATCTTCGCGTTTCTCGGCATGGCGCGGAAGGCGGCGGAAGCGGTGGGCGTCGGCATCGCATTGCCGATCCTCGGCTGGGTCGGCTTCAATCCGCAGATCAAGACCAACACGCCGGAGGCCCTGTTCACCCTGACGGCGATGTATTGCCTGGTGCCGCTGATGCTTGCGGTCATTTCGGTGTCGATCATCTGGCGCTATCCGATCACCAAGGAGCGGCAGAGACGTCTCAGGACCGCGCTCGAAAAACGCGTCGCGCGGCGGGCCGCGGCGCAGATCGCGGAAACGGAGATAAGGCTGTTTGAGTGAAGGCGCCGCCCGTCAGACGGCGAAGGCTTCCGCCAGCAGTTCGTAGGAGCGCACGCGATCCTCGTGGTCGTAGGTGATCGTCAGGATCACGAAATCATCGACGCCGTATTCCTCGCCCATCGCGAGCAGGCGGCCGCGGACCTGTTCGGGCGAGCCGACGATGCCGCGGCGTTCGACCGCGCGCAGCATCACTTTTTCCTCGTCGGTATATCTATGCGCGAGCGCCTCCTCGACGGAGGGGAAGGGACCGGCGCGGTTCTGCAGGAGTTGCGTCACCCAGAGATTGCGGGGTGCGGCGATGCGGCGGGCCTCGTCCTCTGTTTCGGCGACCGTCACCGAAACGCCGATGGAGCCGTGCGGCGAGGCGAGGGTGCGCGACGGTCTGAATTGCTGGCGATAGAGATCGAGCGGCGCGGTGCCGGCGTCCTGATTGATGAAATGCGCGAAACAGTAGCGCATGCCGAATGTCGCGGCATGGATGGCGCCGTCGCCGCCGGAGCCGAGCATCCAGAGTTCGGGCATGCCGGGTCCGCGCGGCGTTGCATGGATGCCGCGATAAGGGTGGCCGTCGGGAAAGCCGCCGGCTTCGCCTTCGAGGCCGTTCGAGTCTTCGAGAAACTGGATCAGCAATTCGACCTGTTGCGGGAAGACTTCGACGCCATAGGCCTGCGGGCCGGGCTGGAGCGCGCGGGCTGTGCGCTGGTCGGAACCGGGCGCACGGCCGACGCCGAGATCGATGCGGCCGGGATAGAGCGTTTCGAGGACGCGGAAGAGTTCGGCGACTTTCAGCGAGCTGTAATGCGGAAGCATGACGCCGGCCGAGCCGACATGAATGCGGCTCGTCGCACCGGCAACGGCCGCGATCATGATCTCCGGCGCCGAGCCCGCGAAGGAGGTCGTGTTGTGATGCTCGGCGAGCCAGTAGCGCTTGTAGCCGAGACGCTCCGCGTGGCGAGCGAGATCGATGGTATTGGCCATGGCCTCGGCCGCGCTGCCGCCCTGACGGATCGGAGACTGATCGAGAACGCTCAGCGTCACCATGTGTCGGGACTCCAGGTCGTTGCGCGGTTCCCCGAGAGGGGATCAGTGGGATTCGGGCTTGCGCCTCACCCGCTTCACGATGCCGCTGAAATTGAGAAGGATGCGCTCGTTTCCATCGGATGTAGTGAAGACTTGGCCGCGCAGGAAGACCATGCTGCCGGTTTTCTGCACCACGTCGCCGCGGGCTTCCACGATGTCGCCGGCATGTCCGGCGGCGACAAACTCCGCATTAAAGGAGATGGTCACGGCATGGCCGTCGATCGCTTCCCGGCCAATGGCGAAAAGCGAGAAATCGGCAAAGGTCATCAGAAGGCCGCCATGCAGAAAGCCGCCGCCGTTGCAATGCGTCGGCGTCGCCTCGAAGGCGCAGCGTACCTCGCCGGTTCCGGTCTTTTTGAAGAAGAAGGGACCCGCATGGTCCTCGAAGGGATCGGTCCCGTCCCAGCTTTCATAGCCGGCGAGACGCTCGCCCGGTAATTTCGACATCAGCCCCTACCTGTCTTGCATGGCGTTGGGCGTCTCATATCAGGAAGTCGGCTCAATCCGAAAGATCGGATTCATATTGCGTTAGATCATTCCCCGGTAATCTCTCGTTATTCATGCGGGAGGGCGCCCGCAGGAGCGGTGGATGACCAATACCTACGACACCAACCTGAATGCCGCCGCCGGGCAGAGCGGCGCGCAGCTGAAGCGCATCAAGGATCTCCGCGATCCGATCGTGCTCTTCATGCTGGATTACTGGAAGGCCAAGCGCGGCGAACGGCGTATGCCGCATCCCGACGACATCGATCCCGTCGAGTTCGCGCGCTACATGCCGAACCTGCAGCTCATCCAGGTCGACCACGATCCTTTCGAACTCAGCTATCGCCTGCTCGGCGAGGCGGTTTCCGACGTTCATGGCGGCAACTACAGATCGCGCAAGGTGAAGGATCTCGACGAACTCAGCCCGAAATTCGGCTCAATGATGTACGAGCTCTTCAAATTCGTCGCGCTGGAGCGGCGACCCTATGCGGCGGGTGGGACACTCGACGCCATGGGCAAGGGCTATACGGAATTCGAGGGCGTCTACATGCCGCTCTCTTTCGACGGTGAGCGGACGGACCGTATTCTCTGTGCCTCTTCCTATCGCATCGTCGCGGAAAGCGAACGGATCGGGCTCGGCGATATCTATTCCGAGCCGGTCATGGCGATTTTGAAATAATCCGTTCAGTTTCGGTTAGCCCATCTGGAGCATGCTGCGCGCGCGAAAGCCGAGACCGGATGCAATCGATTCCGGCAGGGAAATTCCATCGGGCGGGGGCGACGTGGCGACGAAGACGGATCGACTATTGGCGACCAGGGCGGGCGCGAGCGCGGCGGGGTTCCGCAAGCTCAGCGAACTCCGCGATCCGATGGTCCTGAAGATGCTCGAATACTGGACCGCCAAGCGCGGCGACAGGTCGATGCCGACGCCGCAGGACATGAACCCGACGGAATTTCCGCGCTATCTGCCCAATCTGCTTTTGCTTCAGGTCGATCACGAGCCCTTCGGTCTCACCTACCGGTTGATGGGCGAGGAGGCGGTGCAGGCCAATGGCGGCAATTTTCGCGGGCGCAGCGTTTCCTCGCTCGACGAGATCAAGCCGCATTTCGGCTCGATGCTGTTCGAATTCTACAAATGGATCGCGACGGCGCGGCGGCCGACGGGGGCGGGCGGCAACATGGAGTTTGCCGGCCGGGGGCATATGGTCTTCGAGGCCGTCTATCTGCCGTTGTCGCTCGACGGCGAGCGGACCGACCGCATCCTCGGCGTGACCTCCTACCGGTCGGTTTCCGCTACGGAACGCCTGAGAGACGAGATCGCGGCCATTTGAGGCCGGCTACGAGGGGGCTTTGATCTTTCGGGCCCTCCGGCTAAATTCCGCCGTCCCGATACAGCCCAGGCGGAGCAGACATGGCCCTCGATGCCGAAACACGCGAACAACTGATTTCCTCCGTCCGGCGCTTCGTCGAGGAGCGGCTGCGGCCGATCGAGGACAAGGTGTCGGAGGAGGATGCCGTTCCCGCCGAGATCATCGAGGAGATGAAGGAACTCGGCCTGTTCGGCATTTCGGTGCCGGTCGAATATGGCGGGCTCGGCCTCAACATGGAGGAGGAGTGCCTTCTCATGTTCGAAATGGGCCGCACGTCGCCGGCCTTCCGCTCGGTCTTCGGCACCAATGTCGGCATCGGCAGCCAGGGCATCGTCATGCATGGCCGCGAGGACCAGAAAGCCTATTGGCTCCCGAAGATTGCCAGCGGCGAGGTCATCATCAGCTTCGCGCTGACGGAGCCGGAAGCGGGTTCGGACGCCGCTTCGCTGAGGACGACGGCGATCCGCGACGGCGATCACTACGTCGTCAACGGAACCAAGCGCTTCATCACCAATGCGAACAGGGCGCACGCCTTCACGCTGATGGCGCGCACCGATCCGAAGACGCCCGGCGCCAAGGGCGTCTCGGCTTTCGTCGTGCCGCGCGACATTCCGGGCATCATCGTCGGCAAACCCGAAAAGAAGATGGGCCAGCAGGGCGCGCATATCTGCGACGTCGTTTTCGACAATGCGCGCATTCCGGCCGATTGCCTGCTCGGCGATACGGAAGGCAGGGGCTTCGTCACCGCGATGCAGGTGCTCGAACGCGGGCGGTTGCATATCTCGGCCGTCTGCATCGGCGTTGCCGACCGGCTGGTCGAGGACTCGACGAAATACGCCGCCGAGCGCAAGCAGTTCGGCGCGCCGATCGGCAGCCTGCAACTCGTGCAGGCGATGCTGGCGGATTCGAAGATGGAGGCCTATGCGGGCCGCTGCATGGTGCTCGACGCCGCCAGGCGCCGCGACGCGGGCGAGGACGTCGCAACCGAAAGCTCCTGCTGCAAGCTCTTCTGCTCGGAGGCCGTCGGCCGCATCGCCGATCGCGCCGTGCAGGTGCATGGCGGCGCAGGCTACGTCGCCGATTACGGCATCGAGCGCTTCTATCGCGACGTGCGCATCTTCCGCATCTATGAAGGCACGAGCCAGGTGCAGCAGGTCATCATCGCGCGCAACATGCTGAAGGATGTTCAGTAGGACGCATGGGCCGCAGCGCGCTCGACAAGCTCGCAACCGAAATTCGCGCCTGCCGGCTCTGCGTCGACGAACCGCTGGGCAAGCCGCTTCCGCATGAGCCGCGACCCGTGCTTCGGGTGTCGCGGACGGCGCGGGTCTGCATCGTCGGTCAGGCGCCGGGGACGCGGGTTCATGCGTCGGGCACGCCCTTCACCGATCCGAGCGGCGACCGGCTGCGCGACTGGATGGGTGTGACGGCGGACGAATTCTACGATGTCTCACACATCGCCATTGTCCCCATGGGGTTCTGTTTTCCCGGCCTCGACGCCAAGGGTGGCGACCTGCCGCCGCGGCGGGAATGCGCCATCCACTGGCGGACCCGGCTTTTCGAGTTGATGCCACAGATAGAATTGACGCTGCTGGTCGGGCAATATGCGCAAGCCTGGCATCTCGGCCGGGCGCGCAAGTCCAGCCTGACGGAGACGGTTGCCGCGTGGCGCGGCTATCTTCCTTCCGCCTTACCCCTGCCACATCCCTCCTGGCGTAATAACGCCTGGATCAGGAAGCATCCATGGTTCGAAACGGACGTTCTCCCGGTGCTGCGTCGCGACGTACGCCGGCTCATTGGATAGATGCCATGCGTGGAATCTTTCGTCTGGCGCTCGGATCGGCCCTCGTCGCAGGGCTGACTTTCGGCTGCGCGCCGCGACTGATGGCTGTGGGTGACGCCGTCTACACGCCGAGGATCGAAAATACGAATGTGGTGACCTCCGACGGAGCGCGGCTTCCCTTGCGCATATGGGCGACGCCGAACCCGAAGGCCGTCATCGTCGGCGTGCATGGCTTCAACGATTACTCCAATGCCTTCGACATGCCGGGGCGGTGGTTCATCGAGCATGGCATCAGCGTCTATGCCTTCGACCAGCGCGGTTTCGGTCGCGCGCCGGGGAGAGGGCTCTGGGCGGGCGATGCGCGGATGGCGGACGATCTCGATGCGGTGGTCAAGCTCGTGCGCGCGCAGCATCCCAATGTGCCGGTCTACCTGCTCGGCGAAAGCATGGGCGGCGGCGTCGTCATGCGCGCTTTCGCATTGCCCAATCCGCCCAAGGTCGACGGCGTAATCCTCGCCGCGCCCGCCGTCTGGGGCTGGCGGTCGATGAACGCCTTTTACGATGTCGCGCTCTGGACCAGCGCGCACATGCTGCCGGAAATGACGGTGACGGGGCGCGGACTCAACATCAGGCCATCCGACAATATCGAAATGCTGCGGGCGCTTGGCCGCGATCCGCTCGTCATCAAGGAAACGCAGGTCGGCACGATCTACGGCCTCGTCAACCTGATGGACGGCGCCTATGAAGCCGCGGCGCGCATTGATGTGCCGGTGCTGCTGCTTTACGGCGCGCACGACCAGATCGTGCCTGAATTGCCTGTAGCGGATGCGCTTTCTGCGATGCGTGCCGGTCATGTGCCGGTCACACCGGCATGCTACAAGAACGGCTATCACATGCTGTTGCGCGATCTCGAACGCCAGATCGTCTGGACGGATATCGCCAACTGGATCGCCGATCCAGACGCTCCGCTTGCATCGGGCGCCGGCGATCTGCGACCATGTGAGGCTCTTGCAGCCGCAAGATGACTTCCTAAATCGAAACCCGGCGGTGCCCAGGGTTTTGTATGTCGGGGCCCGCCCAGACTTATTAAGGAGGTAAAAATGGCCACTTCTTCCCTGATGAAGTCGACGGGAAACGGAATGCCGTCTCCTTTCCCGCGCGATCCTTTCCAGTCGTTTCGCGAAGAGATGAACGCTCTTTTCGATCGTGCTTTCAGCCAGCCTCTGGCGCTTTGGGACAGTCCGGCCTTCGGGATCGGCCGCGCCAGCGCCCTCATGCCGCAGGTCGACATTCATGAAACGGACAAGGCGATCCAGCTCACCGCCGAACTGCCGGGTGTCGACGAGAAGGACATCGACATCAGCGTTCACAACGGCGTGCTGACGCTCAAGGGCGAGAAGCGCGACGAAAAGCAGGAAGGCGGCGAGGGCGATGCGAGGATCGTCGAACGCCACTATGGCCGCTTCGAGCGAAGCTTCACACTGCCGAACGGCGTAGACGATGCGAAGATCGCCGCGAAATTCGACCGGGGCGTATTGACGGTCACCTTGCCCAAGCGGCCGGAAGCGCAATCTTCCGCACGGCACATTCAGATCGCCAAGACCTGAGGACTGTCTCAGCCGCCGGTCGACGCCAGCGCCGCTTCGCCCTCGGGCTCTTCGTCCGGGGGCGTGGCGGCGGCGGGCGCTTCCGGCGTGCCGCCATCGAGAATGTCTTCCATATCGATGTTGAAGCGCGTTCCAATCTCGCGGCCGAGATCGCGAATGAGGTCGGGCACGGCGGCGAGATGCGGTTTCTCGGCGAGGATGATTGCGCGGAAGAGGCGCCCTTTCAACTTCGTCAGGTCGATGCCCGATGCCGCGATATTCGGACCTGCCGTGCTGGTGACGATGTCGACCAGACGGTCGGCGGCATGGAGGCGGCCCCATAGATAGTCGTTTTCGCGTGCGCGCCGGCTGAAGAAGGCGGCGAAGTGGCCGAGGTCGCGGCCCATCAATGTCGCCTGCGCGCCGCCGGAGCGGATCGCCTTGGCGTCTTCAGGGCTGATCCGGTCGACCTGCACCGTGTCGACGTCGTCGAGATCGTTCCATTTGTTCAGCGGAAGCGTCAGCACGTCGAAGAAGGGGAAGCCGACAAAGGCGTGAATGAGTTCGAGGCGCGCCGCATGCGGCAGATAGCTTCCCGACATGACGGAGATCGTCTGGTCGATGATATGGTCGGCACCGATCAGATCGAGCGTCGGGCCGATGTGCTCGATCAGCTTGTCGATATCGCCGCAGCCCGGCATG
Source organism: uncultured Alphaproteobacteria bacterium (assembly GCA_903889655.1). Lineage (GTDB taxonomy): Bacteria > Pseudomonadota > Alphaproteobacteria > Parvibaculales > Parvibaculaceae > Parvibaculum. The sequence goes on from CAISYL010000210.1 coordinate 8,106, forward strand.
CCGTTCGCGAAAATCTCGGCGCACATGCTGGTAACGGCCGGCGTGCGGATGCGGTCGCGCGGACGACTGTTCAGGAGTTCGAGGCATTCGTAGAGGCTCGCCTTGAACTCGTCGAGGGCATTCGTGTAGTTCACGTCACCGCCTTGCTCCTCGTAGAGCTCGTTGAGGCGGCGGATCACGAAGCGCAGACGGCGGATGCGGAAGCTCAGATCGAAATCGCGCAGGAAGCGAACCCAGGTCGTTGCCGAAGTCGGCGCTTCGACCTTGCCGTCGACCTTGGTCCAGAGGACCGGGAATATTCTGCTGTCGCGCGCCCAGTCCTCGACGGCGCGGGATAGCGCCAGACGGTCGCTCGGCTGGAGCGTCCTGCCGCTCGCCTCGCCGATGAAGCGGGCGAGACCGTCGAGCACGGAACTTACCTTCAACTGGATGTAGCCGTCATAGGCATAACCTGCCTCGACGGCGGCCTGCGCGTTGGCCTTGTTGCGCCAGTCCGCCAGCGCATGCGGTGTCGGCGCGATATTGGGAGCGCCTTCCAGCAATTCGCGGATGCGCTCGGCGACATGCGGTCGCGTCGCGGCGACGATCTGACGGTACTGGCGGATGCGCTCCGAGAATTCGTGAACGGATTCGAGTTCGTCGCGGACCGGCTGATTGCGCGGAATGTCGGAGAGCGCGCCCCGGATCGTGTGGAAGAAGCCCGGCGCCATGCCACCGCCTTCGAGGTGGCCGCCTTCGGGATCTGGATCGATATAGACGATGCGGCGGTCGACTTCGCGATAGGCGGGGCGGCCGCGCAGCGAGGCGATCGCCGCGCCGAAGGGTTTGTTGTTCAGCACGCTGCCGTCGATGAAGGAAGACTTCACCGGATCGGCACCGGAAGCGACGATAGGTTTGAAGTTGCCGGCGAGAAATTCGGCGCGGGTCGGCCAGGTCTCGCCGCGGGTTTCAAGAACCTCGTCGATTTCACCGATCTGCGCGGCAGGGAAGGCGCCGGGAAAGGATGAGGTCGCGCGCGCGGCGAAGACAAGCCCCGGCACATGGTCGCGATCGAAATCCGTCTCGGTGCGGCCGCCCGGGTGCTGCATATAACCGAATTTCAGCATGTGGCGATGCTCGCGCTCGCGGATCGAGGGCGGATCGTGGAGGGGAATGTTTTCCGCAAATCCGTAAAAATCGGTGACGGAGACGATGAGTTCGAGCTTGTGGCCGACGGGCAGCAACGAGCCGCCGGGATGCGCGCCTTCTTCCATCGCCCGGCAGGCGTCGAGAAGCATGTTGGTCATCAACTCGCCGGAGAAGGGCGGCTTGAACCAGCGCGAGCGCGTGAAGAGCAAAAGCTTCTGTCGCATTTCGGCGTCCGGCGCGAATTGCGACAGCCAGCGATTGTTGATGGCCCAGAAGACCGGCTTCATGAAGAGCTTGCTCCACTTGCCGGCGATGTGTTCCTCATCCATCAGGGCAAGAATGTCGGCCTGTTCGAGCCACATTCTGCGGTGCTGGTCGAGGGGAAGGTCGTGGGCGAGTGCGCGGGCGAGCAGGACGCCGTTGATGCCGCCTGCCGACGCCCCGGCAATGGTATCGACGAAGATGCGCAGATCGAGCGTGCCGCCGATGGCGCGCAGAAGCTCGAAATAGATTTCCTCGGTGTCGCATTCTCGGCCGTTGGGCGTTTCGAGTTCGGAATAGCGCGCGGTCTGGCGGCGGACATGGTTCGGCTCGCCGTGATAGACGCGCGAGGCGCGCACGAGCTTCAGGACTTCCCGGGACACGCCATACATGTACACGGCGAGGGAAACCCCGCCGTAGCAGACAAGGGCGAGTCTGAGTTCCTTTTCCTTCATGTCGGCGATTGCGCTCCCGGCGGGGCTCAAGCGAGCCGTGACGAGTCATGCTACCCGTCATTGGTAAAGGAACATTAACGATGTTGGGAAGGCAAATCCGGCGTTTTCAGGCCGATGCGGGTCAGCGCGCGGCGTGGCTGACGCGTCCGATCTCGACATGCGTGGAAGCCGGCCTGAAAGGATCGGCGATCATGTCCATGCGGGCGAGAGCAGGCACCTCGGCGGGCTGGGGCAGGGCGACGCATTCCTCGACGGTGACCCAGCCGCCGAGGATCTGGGTTATCTCGCCCAAGCTATTGGCGAGAGGCAGCAGGACCGTCTCGAAGCCGCTCCAGTACGAGTCCCGCCGGACGATGATGCAGCCCTTTACCAGCACCGGCCGGCGCGAGAGACAGACGAAATCGAGAGCTTCGAGCAGCCGGGACGCTATGGGCCCATAGAGATCGGCATCGACGAAGCGGCCGGCGATGTTGCGTCCGGAAAAGCGGGTGACATCCTCGCCCGCGGTGCGGATCCGATATTGTCCTTCATGCTGCGTCTCCAGCAGATAGACATGTGAAAGAAGACGGGGATTGGCAAAAGGATCGAAGTCGGCACGCGCGGGTACATCGTTGCCGCCCCTGATCTTCTCCCAGTAGGCGAACAGTTTCGCGAGCAACTCGGACGCGCCGCCGGCATTGCTGAAATGCGAGGTCTGGTTCATCTTGCCTCCTCCCAGGGTTCTCTTTGCCGGATGGCGAGAAAAACCCGACGCGTGGAAATTTATCTCGACGATATACTTCCAGCTTCGAAGCCTATCTGAGCCGGTACATGGTAGAATCCGGTAATACCCTTACGTAAAGCTACGTAGGGCGG
>CAISYL010000211.1 GCA_903889655.1 uncultured Alphaproteobacteria bacterium
CGCTGGTCGCGACGAGCCTCGACATGGAACTGTCGGCGGCCATCGCCGGGCTCGGCGTGATCCACAGTTTCGAGGAAGTCCTCGCGCCCGCAATCGCGAGCGGCGCGCTCGAAACCGTGCTGGAAGACTGGTGCCAGAGCTTTTCCGGACCCTTTCTCTATTACGCAAGCAAACGCCACATGCCGGCGCCGCTCCGCGCTTTCATCGACTACATCAGAAGCCTGCCGAAATCGGTGTGAGCGTCATCGGCGGAAGACCGAGGGAGGTCTGTACCGCGACAATTGACGCGGAGACCGCTGCCTTGCCGCCCGGCGTCGCCAGTGGCAGCATGCGGCCCATGAGCGAACGCACCACAGCGAAACACCGCAAATTCCTCGTCGTCGCCGACGGTACGCCGGAATCGGAAGTCGCGATCCACTTCGCCAGCCTGCGCGCGCTGCATACCGATGGCGTGGTGACGCTGCTCGCCGTCATTCCGCCCGCCGACAGCGCCGGGCAATGGCTCGGTGTGCAGAACCTGATGCGCGAGGAAGCTCGCGCCGAAGCCGAAAGCGTGCTTCACAAGCTGGCCGCTCATGTGAACGATTATGCGGGCATCAAGCCCGAGCTGGTGATCCGCGACGGGCTGCTCTCCGAGGAACTCCATAAATTCATCGAAGAGGACAAGGACATCGCGATCCTCGTCCTCGCCGCCGGCACCGGCAAGGACGGTCCCGGCCCCCTGGTCTCGACCATCGGCGGCAAGGGCTTTCCGATTCCGGTCACCGTCGTCCCGGGCGATCTCACGGAAGAGGCGATCAGGGCGCTGGCGTAATTTCGCCACGGCGAAGAAGCAGGCGTTTCAAGGTTCTCTGGACTGGCGGTTCGATCAGGCGTGCGATCGCGAAGGCGACAGCCGTGGCAAAGCAGATGGCCGGAAGCGGCAGAAGCAGGCCGGGCAGCCAGGGCGCCAGAACATGCGCCTTGAGGATGATCGAGACGCCGATGTTTTCATGGATGAGATAAAGCGGATAGGAAATCGCGCCGAAAAAAAGGAGCGTCCTGCTTTCATAGAAACGTTTCCCCGTCTCGCCGAAAACGCCGTAAAGAAAGAGCCCCATCAGGATCGCGAGCGTGTAGACGTGTTTGCGCTCGCTCATCAGGAGCGGCGCGGCGGCGGCGAACAGCAGCAGAAGATCGGCACGGTTCGTGGGCTTTGCATCGAGATGTCTCATCTTGATTTCATAAGCGACGAGTCCGATCAGAAACCAGGGCAGAAACTCCAGAATGAACAGGCTGTCGAGCGCGCCATAGATGCTCTGCACGGCCGGAGCGAAGGCGAAACCCTTGTCGAGCAGCCGGTAGATGAGCGCCGCCAGCGAAAGGGCAAGCAGGATGCGAATCGCGCGCCGCGGCCCGGCGAAGCGATGCAGAAGCCCAAAGACCAGGTAGAATTTTACTTCGACGAAGAGGCTCCAGAACGCAGGTTCGAACTCGCCGAAGGCATGGCCCCCGATTGCCCGCAACCATGCGGGATCGATGAAGAGGAGCCCCGGTATGGCATCGCTTGCGCGTGGAACGCCAGCCGGCCGTTCGAAGAAAAACGGCGCGGTCAGATAGATGAGGAACGTCGCGACGCACATCGCGGGAAAGAGTCGGATCCATCGCCGCAACGCGAACTCCCCGAGGCTCCGCGAATTGTCGAGCGTCAGGAAGATCACAAATCCGGAGATCATGAAGAAGAGATCGACGCCTTCATTGCCGAATCTGAAAAGCGGGAACGCGGCGAAGTCATCGCGATAGGGATAGATGTCCGGCCAGCGCGAGTAATAGTGGAAGAAAAAAACGAGGATGATCGCGACGCCTCGCAAAGCGTCGAGGCGGGGCAACCGCTGCATCTTGTCGTGCACGTCGGCGCTTTCCTTCCTTCGCGACGGTGATCCGTTGCCCTTGAGCAACTCGCCGCGACGGGTTCGCGCGTGGTCCTGTGCGGAGTGAAGCCCCGATCTTTTGAAAAATGAAGAGCGAGGTCAAGAGCGCCGGCGTCGATGAGTTTCGATATTCCTCGTCAATTCCCCGTTTCTCGAAATGTACACCGCCGCGAAGCAATTTGCCGCGCCTGACGGGCGTCTTGATTCGCTTCCCCGAACGGTCCATCTATAGCCCGCATGTGCGGGGCTCTAAGCCCTGTCATTGAAAGGGTTTCTTGAGATGTTCATCCAGACCGAGGCGACGCCGAACCCGGCGACCCTGAAGTTTCTGCCCGGCCGCGAGGTTCTGGGCGAGGGCCGGGCCGCCGATTTTCCCGATGCGGAAGCGGCGCGCCGTTCGCCGCTGGCGATGCGGCTTTTTGCGGTCGACGGCGTCTCGGGCGTCTTTTTCGGCTCGGATTTCGTCACGGTGACCAAAAGCGCGGGCGAATGGCAGCATCTGAAGCCGGCCCTTCTTGGCGCGATCATGGAACATTTCACCGGCGGCGCGCCGATCCTGTTCGGCGATGCGGCGGAAGCAGACGCCCATAACGGCCATGCGGCTCACGAAGGCGAGAATGAGGAAATCGTCCGCGAGATCAAGGACGTGCTCGACACGCGCATCCGCCCGGCGGTCGCCCAGGATGGTGGCGACATCACCTTCCAGGGTTATGAGGACGGTGTCGTCTTTCTCGCCATGCAAGGCTCCTGCGCCGGATGCCCCTCGTCGACGCTCACCCTCAAAAAGGGCGTCGAGAACACGCTGAAGCATTACGTCCCCGAAGTGCGGGAAGTCCGCGCCATTTGACGGCGGCTCATCCGGCCGCCCCTGTTTGACCGCGGGTCATTGTTCCTGCCGGGAACAGGTTTGTTTCGCTGCGGGGACTGGTGCTGACGCGCCGGGGCGCTATCTTGGCCGCTCCCTCCCCATCCTTCCTCAGGAGACAGTTTCATGAGCGGCATTTTGAGCGACGACGCGCTCGACACACTTTTCCGCAACGCCCGCACGCATAACGCCTGGACCGACCAGCCCGTCGCGGACGAAACCCTGCACAAGCTCTACGACCTCGTGAAATGGGGTCCTACCAGCGCCAATTGCTCGCCCGCCCGCATCGTTTTCGTGAAGTCGAAAGAGGGCAAGGAAAAGCTGAAGCCCGCGCTCTCGGCCGGCAATCTCGAAAAGACCATGTCAGCGCCCGTGACGGCCATTCTCGGCTACGACGTCGAATTCTATGAACGTCTGCCGGAACTCTTCCCGCATGCGCCGGAGGCCAAGACCTGGTTCAACTGGTCGAAGGAATGGGCGGAACAGACCGCCTTCCGCAACGGCTCGCTGCAGGGCGGCTATTTCATTCTCGCGGCGCGCTCGCTCGGTCTCGATGCCGGCCCCATGTCGGGCTTCGACATGGCGAAGGTCGACGAGGCTTTCTTCGCCGGCACGACCGTGAAGGTCAATTTCCTCTGCAATCTCGGACATGGCGATCCGAAGGGTCTCTTCACGCGCAGTCCTCGTTTGCCCTTCGACAAGGTCTGCAAGATCGTCTGATGACGGAGCATCTGTCCTGACCATTCTCGCCTTCGATACGGCGCTGGGCGCCCTCTCCGCCGCCGTCATGGACGGAGAGGGCGTTCTTGCGCATCGCTTCGAGCTGCGGACGCGCGGCCATGCCGAGGGCCTGATGCCCATGCTTGAGGCGGTCATGGCGGAGGCGAGGCTTGGCTTTGCCGATCTCGATGCGCTCGCCGTCACCATCGGCCCCGGCACCTTCACCGGCCTACGCGTCGGCCTCGCGGCCGCGCGTGGACTGGCGCTTGCCCGGGCGCTTCCCCTTGTCGGCGTGACGACCCTCGAAGCCGTCGCGGCGCCTGTGACGGCGGCAGGCGAAGCGATCGCGGTCGCCTTCGACGCGAGGCGCGGCGAGATTTATCTGCAGATTTTTGACGCCACGCATGCCGCTCTCACGGCGCCCATGATCGTCGCGCTCGCCGAGGCGCGGGCTTACCTGCCTGCGGGTGCGGTCGTCGGCGTGGGGTCCGGCGCCACGCTCCTCGCCGATGTGCTGGCGCCGCATGGGGTCAAGGTTCGTCTCTCCGCCGCGCCCGCCCAGCCCGATGCGATCGCGATCGCGCGGATCGCCACGGCGCGTCTCGCCATGGAGGGTGCGGACCGTTTTCGCGTCGCGCCCGCGCCGCTTTACCTGCGCGCGCCGGACGCGAAACTGCCCGGCGGCCTCGATCCCGTCGCCGGCGCCGCATGAGCGACCCCGCCAAAGCCGCGATCCGTCCCGTAACGGCCGGGGCCGCACCCGGCCTTGCGCATATTCACGCCGCCGGCTTCGACGAAGCATGGGGTGCCAATGCGATCCGCGACATTCTCGCCATGCCGGGCTCGTTCGGCCTGATGGCACTCGCCCCGGACGGCGAAGCGATCGGGGGCTTCGTTCTGGCGCGCGTCGCCGGCGACGAGGCTGAAATCCTCACCATCGCCGTTGCCGCCGGCAGCCGCCGTCAGGGTCTGGGCGAACGTCTGATGGACGCGGCGGCGGCTTCGGCCGTGGCCGCCGGCGCTGCGGCGCTCTTTCTGGAGGTGGCGGAAGATAATCCGGGTGCCATCGCGCTCTACCGGAAACTCGGTTTTGCGACCGTCGGCCGCCGTCCCGGCTATTACCGCCGGGGGGCCGGCGCCGTCGCCGCCCTCACCATGCGCCTCGACCTGCCGTCCCGCCTTCGCAGGCCTTGATGCCGCACCGGGTGCTTAGTCTCAAAACTGTTATAATTCAGGTGCTTAGTGTGTTATGTAGAGGGAAATCGGACGCCAGCACGTCCGTGACAACGGGCCCCCTCTAGCGCTATTATGACAGTGATGACGACAAACACATCGGCTACCGAGCACGCTCATGGCGACGCCAACGATGCGGACCGCATCGAGAACCTGTGCGTCGAAAAAAACATGCGCATGACCGAGCAGCGGCGCGTCATCGCGCGCGTGCTCTCGCTTGCGCATGATCATCCCGATGTCGAGGAGGTCTATCACCGTGCCTCGAAGATCGATAACAAGATTTCGATCGCGACCGTCTATCGCACGGTCCGCCTTTTTGAAGAGGCGGGCATTCTGGAACGCCACGACTTCCGCGACGGCCGCTCGCGCTACGAGCAGGTGCCGGAAGAGCATCACGATCACCTGATCGATCTGTCGACCGGCAAGGTGATCGAATTCCATAACGACGAAATCGAGCGGCTGCAGCAGATCATCGCGCGTGAGCTCGGTTTCGATCTGGTCGATCATCGTCTCGAGCTTTACGGCGTGCCGCTCGGCCGGGAGAAGAAGCCCGGCACGGGCGATATCCGAAAAAAGGAGTAGCCGTCCCGTCTTCGACGGACCGGCAACGGGCGAGGAAACAGGAGATGGTCATGGGTCGCTTGCGCGCAGGCTGGCTTCTCGTCGGCTTCATCGGTTCGGCGTTGCTGCTGATGCCGGTCCAGGCACTGGCGCGTAAATTCGGCTGGCCGATCGCCAAGACGCTGCCGAACCGCTACCACCGTTTTCTCTGCAAGCTGATCGGCATCCGCGTCATCAAGCGCGGCGAGCCCTACAAGGGCGGTGCCTGCCTGATCGCGGCGAACCATACGTCCTGGCTCGACATCCCGATCATGGCGTCGCTTCAGCCTTCGTCCTTCGTGGCCAAGAGCGAAGTCGCGGGCTGGCCCTTTTTCGGCACGCTGGCACGTCTTCAGGAAACCGTCTTCGTCGAGCGCGAGCGCCGCACCCGCACGGCCGAATCGCGCAATGAAATCCATGCGCGCATTGCCGGCGGCGACCGTCTCGTGCTGTTCCCGGAAGGGACCTCGAGCGACGGCAACCGCGTCCTCAACTTCAAGAGCGCGCTGATGAGCGTCGCCCAGCTCACCATCGTCAATGGTGAGGAAGACCGCGAGGACGACCTTGTGGTGCAGCCGGTTTCGGTCGCCTATGTGAAGCTTCACGGCATGCCGATGGGCCGCCAGTTCCGGCCCTTCTTCGCCTGGTATGGCGACATGGACCTCTTCCCGCACCTCTGGGAAGCTTTCTCGCTCGGGCCGATCGATGTCGTGGTCGAGTATCACAAGCCGGTGACGATCCGCGAGATCGGCAACCGCAAGGCGCTTGCCATGTATTGCGAGGCAGCCTGCCGCCGGGGCGTGACCGAGGCGATCAACGGCCGTTTCGCTCCGTTGCCGGGCGAACTGCCGGTCGAACCGGCGCATGTCGAGGTTCCGGCTCGCCGCGCCGCAGCGCAATAGAGATGCGGAACCCGCCTCCGGCCTGCTACACTGATTTGCGTGGACCGGCCTTAATCGCAAAGGTGCCGTCCGCGCCACGGACCACGAAGGAGCCGCACGCAAGCCTTGCATGAGAACACGCCATTTCGTCCATCCGTCGTCCCGGCCTTCCTGCCGGACGGAACCTCGCGAAAGCCGAGGCTCCCATGAGTGAGACGGACTTCACCGCAACAGGCCTTGCGTCGAATTCTCCGGTTTCGAGTCGCCCAGTGTCGCAGAAGAAAATCTTCGTCAAGACCTACGGCTGTCAGATGAACGTCTATGACAGCGCGCGCATGATCGACGTCATGGCGCCGGAAGGCTATGCCGAAACGTCGTCGCCCGAAGATGCCGACATCGTTTTGCTGAACACCTGTCACATTCGCGAGCGCGCCGCCGAAAAGGTCTATTCGGAACTCGGTCGCCTGCGTGAATTGAAGGCCGAGAAAGCCGCGCGCGGGGAAAGTCTCGTCGTCGGCGTTGCCGGCTGCGTCGCCCAGGCCGAGGGTGAGGAGATGCGCCGCCGTGCGCCGGTGGTCGACGTCATCGTCGGTCCGCAGAGCTATCATCATCTGCCGCAACTCGTCGCCCGCAGCCGCAATGGCGGTCCGGCCGTCGTCGAAACGGAATTTCCGCTCGAAGACAAATTCGAGAGCCTGCCTGCGCCCGAGCGGCGCAAGACGCTCTCGCGCGGGCCGACCGCTTTCCTCACCATTCAGGAAGGCTGCGACAAGTTCTGCACCTTCTGCGTCGTGCCGTACACGCGCGGCTCGGAATTCTCGCGTCCCGTTTCGCGCATTCTCGACGAGGCGCGTTCGCTGGCCGAAGCCGGCGTCCGAGAGATCACGCTGCTGGGCCAGAACGTCAATGCCTATCACGGCGCGGACGCGGCCGGCCGTCCGGCGACGCTCGGCGCGCTGGTCCGCGCGCTGGCCGGCATCGACGGCATCGAGCGCCTGCGCTACACGACGAGCCATCCGCGCGACATGAATGAGGAGCTGATCTCGGCTCATGCCGAAGTCGGCAAGCTGATGCCTTATCTGCATCTGCCGGTGCAGTCGGGATCGGACCGCATTCTCGATCTGATGAACCGTCAGCACACGGCGGAAACTTATCTCGGCATTATCGCCCGCATCCGTGCGGCCCGCCCCGACATTGCGCTGTCGTCGGATTTCATCGTCGGCTTTCCCGGCGAGACGGAAGCGGACTTTGAGGCGACGCTCGATCTGATCCGCGAAGTGAAATTCGCACAAGCCTATTCGTTCAAATACAGCCCCCGTCCGGGTACGCCGGCGGCGACGCGCGACGAGCAATTGCCCGAGGAAGTGAAGACCGAGCGCCTCCGTCGCCTGCAGGCGCTCCTCTCCGAACAATCCGAAGCCTTCAACCGCGCCTGCGCCGGAAAGCGCATGCCGGTGCTTTTCGATCGCAAGGGCCGGGCCGAAGGCCAGCTTGTCGGCCGCAGCCCCTATCTGCAGCCGGTTCATATCGACGATGCGCCCGCCGAACTTCTCGGGCGCATCGCGTCTGTCGACATCGAGGAAGGATACGCGAACAGTCTCCGCGGCCGTCTCGTCGAGACGGAGGCGGTTCATGCCTGAGTAAAGGCCAGTGGCCGAAAGGAAAGGGTGCAGTTGAGCGCGTCGAGCGGGATGAAGACGTTCAGCAGGGCCAACCAGGGACGGAACGGCGGCGGAGGCGGCGTACCGCCCCGAGACAGCGTCGGTGACGGCGCCCGGGACAGCGAAAGCCTCGTCATCGCTTTCGACGACAATCGCCTCCTCACCGAACTCTTCGGCGAGCATGACCGAAACCTCGCCAGCATCGAAAAGGGGCTCGGTGTCCTCGCCAGCTCCCGCGGCAACAAGATCGTCATCACCGGCAAGCCGGAAGCCCGCGCCCAGGCCGATCGCGTGTTGCGCGATCTCTATCAGCGTTTGAAATCCGGCCTCGAGGTCAATGCCGGCGAGGTCGATGGAGCGATCCGAATGTCGAAGGCGCCCGAAGACGAGACTGGACGAGGCGCAGGCGGCGCCCGCCAGATCCATACCAAGCGCCGCCTGATCGGGCCGCGCTCGCCGACGCAGGCGACCTATATCGACGCGCTGATGACCCACGAGCTTGTCTTCGGCATCGGCCCGGCCGGTACCGGCAAGACCTATCTTGCGGTCGCCGTCGCGGTACAGATGCTCCTCCAGAAGCGCGTCGACCGGATCATATTGTCGCGTCCCGCCGTCGAGGCGGGCGAGCGGCTGGGCTTCCTGCCGGGCGACCTGAAAGAGAAGATCGATCCTTATCTGCGTCCTCTCTATGACGCGCTTTACGACACGCTGCCCGGCGAACAGGTGATGCGCGAGATCGAATCCGGTGAGATCGAGGTTGCGCCGCTTGCCTTCATGCGCGGTCGCACGCTGGCCAATTCCTTCGTCATTCTCGACGAGGCGCAGAACACGACGCCGGTTCAGATGAAGATGTTCCTGACCCGCCTGGGCGAGAACAGCCGCATGGCGATCACCGGCGACCCGTCCCAGATCGACCTTCCGCTCGGCGCCAAATCGGGCCTCAAGGACGCTCTTGAGACGCTGGATGGCGTCGAAGGCATCGGCACGGTCCGCTTTACCGACGCCGATGTGGTGCGACACCCCCTCGTGACGCGCGTCGTGAAGGCCTATAATGCGCGCGACCGCGGCCTTCTGGATGCCCGCGGAGAGGACAAACCATGAGCCCGAGCCGGCAATCGCATGCGCATGAAGGATTGAGCCAGGTTTCCGGGCTCGAGATCGACATTCTGCGCGAGGCCGGAGACTGGGCGGCGGACACGGAGGAATGGGTCCGCCGCGCCGCCGAGCACGCCTATGTCGTGGCGGGGCCGTCCGAAGAGGCGGAGCTTTGCGTCGTCCTCGCCGACGATCCCTTCGTGCAGACCCTCAACAAGACCTATCGCGGCAAGGACAAGCCGACCAACGTGCTCTCGTTCCCGACCGGCGCGATGCCTGTCGCGGCCGGGCCGGAGCCGATGCACTCGCCATTGCTCGGCGACATCGTGCTGGCGATCGAAACCATCGCCCGCGAGGCCGACGAGCAGGGCAAAAGCTTTCCCGACCATCTCTCGCATCTCGTCGTCCATGGCGTGCTGCATCTTCTCGGTCACGATCACGAGGTCGATGCCGAGGCCGAAGAGATGGAAGCGCTGGAGCGCGACATTCTTGAAGACCTCGACATAGCCGACCCCTATGCGCTGCCCGAAGGCGCGGATGAACCGGCGAGACGTCTTCCGCGCGGCCCCGATGTCTGATCCCTCCAAGATGTCCGACAGAACCGACAATCCCTCATCCAACGACGATCCGAAACCGCGGACGAGCTTCGCGCGCCGGCTGCAGGTTCTCTGGCGCAACATTCTCCGCGCGCCCTCGGCCAGCGATCCGACCTTGCGCGAAAGCCTCGAAGAGGCGCTCGAAGGCCGTGACGAGGCGGGCCGGGGCCTCACCGCCGAAGAGCGGCACATGCTCGCGAACATCCTGAGTTTCGGCGAGCTCCGCGTCGACGATGTCATGGTGCCGCGCGCCGATGTCGTCGCCGTCGAGGAGAGCGACACGCTGGAAGAAGTGCTGCGGATTTACCGCGCCTCGAACCATTCGCGCATGCCGATCTATCGTGAGACGCTCGACGATCCGACGGGTATGGTCCACATCAAGGACGTGGTGCCCTACCTCGCGCCCGACGAAACGGACGGCGAACGCAAGCCTTTCTCGCTGAAGACGATCCGCCGCGACGTGCTCTTCGTCCCGCCGTCCATGCCGGCGCTCGATCTTCTGCTGAAGATGCAGGCGACGCGCATCCATCTGGCTCTCGTCATCGACGAATATGGCGGTACCGACGGGCTCGTCTCGATCGAGAATCTCGTCGAGGAAATCGTCGGCGACATCGAAGACGAACATGATGTCGACGAAGGCCCGCTGCTGGCGCGTCGCGACGACGGCATGATCGATGCCGACGCGCGCGCACCCATCGAGGAACTGGAAGAGATGCTGGGCATCAAGCTCGTCGACGAGGAAAGCGACGACGACGTCGAAACGCTGGGCGGTCTGGTCTTTTCGCTGGTCGGCCGTGTGCCGGTGCGCGGCGAACTCATCAAGCATCCGCTTGGCCTCGAATTCGAGGTGACAGACGCCGATCCCCGCCGCATCAAGAAGCTGCGCGTTCATCAGGTCGCCTCCACGGCATCGTCGGAGGGAGACGCGGACACCGATGCCGTGACGCCCAGGCAGGCGGCAAGCTGACGGATGGCTCTCGATAGCGGCCTGACCGCCCTCTTTTCCGCGTTGGAGCGGATCGCCCGCGAGGTTGCGCTGCTGCGAAGCTGGCGCCGCCTGCTCGCCGCCTTTGTGGCCGGCTCGCTCAGCGTGCTGGCGCTTCCGCCCATTCATTTCCTGCCGATCCTCTTTGTCACCTTTCCGGTCCTCGTCTGGCTGCTCGACGGGCTTGGCGGGCCCGCCGCCATGGTGCTCGGCGAGGACGCTGCGGCGATCCGGCGGCGAGTGCTGCGCGGCGGCGCCGCCATCGGCTGGTGGTTCGGTTTCGGTTATTTCCTCTTCGGCCTTCACTGGATCGGCTATGCCTTCATGGTCGAGGCCGAGAAATTCGCGATCTTCATGCCCTTCGCCGTCACGCTGCTGCCGGCGGGGCTCGCGATCTTCACGGGCCTGGCAACGGCGCTCGCCCGCACGTTCTGGCTGCCCGGCTATCTGCGTATCGTCTCGCTTGCCGTGAGCTGGTGCATTTTCGAATGGTTGCGCGGACATGTGTTGACGGGTTTCCCGTGGAACCTCGTCGGCGAGAGCTTCACCGCCTCCCTGGCGTTGATGCAATGGGCGGCGCTTGTCGGTGCCTACGGCCTCTCCTTCATCGCGATCCTGATCGTTGCGGCGCCCGCCTTTTTCGATCCGCATGCGAGAGCCGCCGACATTCATTCGGTGGGCCTGTCGATCCGCGAAGTGCTGGTTGCGCCCTTCGCCGCCCTGGTTGCGCTCGCCCTTCTCTGGGCTGGCGGGACGCTACGCCTGGCCGCGGCCGAAACCCATCCCGCCGGAGCCGACGACGTCATGCTCCGGATCGTTCAGCCGAATATTCCGCAAACGGAGAAGTGGAAGTCCGAGAGCCGCATCGCGATCCTCGGCGAATTCCTGCGCCTCTCCGCCGAACCGACGCCGGCGGCGCCCACAGGTCTCGGTCCCCGCTCGATCGTCATCTGGCCGGAATCGGCATTGGCGATCTTCCTTGCCCGCGAGCCCTATGTGCTGTCGGCCATTTCGCGCACACTGCCGCCGGGCGCCCTTCTCATCACCGGAAGCGTGCGCGGCGAGCCGGCGCCGGATGGCCCGCCCGATACGCTGAAGCGCTTCTATAACAGCCTCTATGTCGTCAACTCCGCGGGCCAGATCGTCGGCACCTACGACAAGTTCCATCTGGTGCCTTTCGGCGAATACCTGCCCTATCATCGCTGGCTCGAAAGCATCGGCCTTCACAAGCTGACCAAGCTTCAAGGCAGCTTCGACGTCGGGCCCGGTCCGGTCACGCTGCCGCTGCCCGGCAGGCCCTCGATCAGTCCGCTGATCTGTTACGAAATCATCTTTCCCGAGGAGATCGTCGCGGCGGGCAAGCGGCCGGGCTGGATTGTCAACGTGACCAACGACGCCTGGTTCGGCTCGTCGAGCGGCCCCTATCAGCATCTCTCCCAGGTGCGGCTCCGCGCGGTCGAGCAGGGCCTGCCGATCGCCCGCGCCGCCAATACCGGCATTTCCGCCGTCATTGATTCTTATGGCCGGGTGTTGGCACAAAGACCGCTCAATACCGAGGGTGTGATCGACATGGCGCTGCCGCGAGCGCTGTCGCCCACGCTATACGCGCAATTCGGCGACTGGACCTTTGCGGTTCTGCTTCTGGTGGGGATCGGCCTTCTCGTCGCTTTCAGGCCGCGTTAACGCCATTTTGCCGCTTCGCTTTCAGAGGTCGGTTCCGGGTGAACGAAACTTTTCTTGCGGGGACTGCCGACTGAAGGTTGTATTCTGTTGCCGAAATGCGGCATCGGTTGCATATCGTTGGATCAGCTCACACGGAGCGGACCCCGGCGGGCGTTCGACGGCGACGGGGCTATCTTGGGGTTTGTGGCGCTCGCGTGGGTTCGCGCGGCTGCGGTAATGAGGTCCGGCCTTGCCAAGGAAATCTCCCAATCCGATCGATGTCTATGTGGGCGGCCGTGTGCGCATGCGGCGCATGCTGGTCGGCATGAGTCAGGAAAAGCTCGGCGAAAGCCTCGGGTTGACCTTCCAGCAGGTGCAGAAATACGAAAAGGGCGCCAATCGCATCGGCGCGAGCCGGCTTTACCAGATCGCTCACGTGCTCGGCGTTCCCGTCGAATTCTTCTATGACGGCATTCAGGTCGAGGGTCAGTTCGAAAATGAGGGGATGGCCGAGGGCGAGCCGGCGAATTTCGATCTCGACATGCTCTCGACCTCCGAGGGCATCCAGCTCAACAGCGCCTTCTTCGCCATTCGCGACCCAAAGGTGAGAAAGCGCGTGCTCGAACTCGTAAAAGCCCTCGGCGAAACAAGCGAAATCGGGCTGGATGACGATGGCGACGGCCTCAACGGCAATGGGCCGGAGGCCGATCGCCACGACAGCGAAACGGCGAATGGCGCTTAAGACATTCCTGTGAAAAAAGGTCATGGGAGTTGACCCAATGGCCTTTCCTTGCAAAAACCGTTGGCGCCTTGACGAGCCGGCTCGGCCGCGCTCCGTTGGGGCTTGAACAGAACATCGAACGTCCTGGAGCACGACATTGGCCCGGTCCAATTACCTCTTCACCAGCGAATCCGTTTCCGAAGGTCATCCCGACAAGGTCTGCGACCGGATTTCGGATGCCGTGCTCGATCTCTATCTGTCGGCCGATCCCTATGCGCGCGTCGCCTGTGAAACGCTGACGACGACGAACAAGATCGTGCTGGCCGGCGAGGTTCGCGGTCCTGCGTCCCTCACCAAGGAGCTGATCGAGGAAACGGCGCGCAACGCCGTGCGCGAAATCGGCTATGAGCAGGAAGGCTTCCACTGGAAGAAGGCCGATGTCGAAGTGCTGCTCCATGCCCAATCGGCGGACATCGCGCAGGGCGTCGACGCCTCCGGCAACAAGGACGAAGGCGCCGGCGACCAGGGCATCATGTTCGGTTACGCCTGCACCGAAACCGACGTGCTGATGCCGGCGCCGATCATCTATGCGCATCGCATCCTGAAACGCATGGCCGAGGATCGTCATTCCGGCAAGTGCCCGGCCTTCGAGCCCGATGCCAAGAGCCAGGTCACACTGCGCTACGAAGGCGGCAAGCCCGTCGGCGTCACTTCGGTGGTGGTCTCGACGCAGCACAAGGAAGGCGTCAAGCAGTCCGATCTGCGCGAACTCGTTCGCGCCTATGTGAAGGAAGTTCTTCCCGCGGGCTGGTTTCCCCCGGAAGAGGAGTTCTATGTGAACCCCACCGGCAATTTCGTGATTGGCGGACCTGATGGCGACGCCGGCCTCACCGGCCGCAAGATCATCGTCGACACTTATGGCGGCGCGGCGCCGCATGGCGGCGGCGCCTTCTCCGGCAAG
This sequence comes from uncultured Alphaproteobacteria bacterium, assembly GCA_903889655.1. Classification (GTDB taxonomy): domain Bacteria; phylum Pseudomonadota; class Alphaproteobacteria; order Parvibaculales; family Parvibaculaceae; genus Parvibaculum. Next base: position 13,891 of record CAISYL010000211.1, read on the forward strand.
GATCCGACGAAGGTCGACCGCTCGGCGGCTTATGCCGCGCGCTATGTCGCGAAAAACGTCGTTGCCGCAGGCCTTGCCGACCGTTGCACGCTTCAGGTCTCCTACGCGATCGGCGTTTCGAAGCCGCTCTCGATCTATGTCGATCTGCACGGCACGGGCAAGGTCGACGAGGCCGCGATCGAAGCAGCGATTCCCCGCGTCGTCGATCTCTCGCCCCGTGGCATCCGCGAGCACCTGAAGCTCAACCGCCCGATCTATGCGCGCACCTCGTCTTACGGCCATTTCGGCCGCGCGCCGGAAGCCGATGGCGGCTTCTCCTGGGAGAAGACCGATCTTGCCGACAAACTCAAAGCGGAAATCCGCTGAGCAACTGAGTGGGGAAGCGGGCACCCGCCGTCACGTCTATGGACGGACAAAGGGCAAAACGCTGAAGCCGCGTCAGGCGAATTTGATGGAGACCCTGTTTCCCAGGGTCTCCATTTCGCTTGATGATGCCGTCATCGATCCGTCCACGTTGTTTCCGGTCGAGACCGGCGAAACTTGGCTCGAAATCGGTTTCGGCGGCGGCGAGCACCTCGCATGGCAGGCGGAACAGAACCCCGGTACCGGCTTTCTCGGCTGCGAACCCTTCATCAACGGCGTCGCGAAGCTCGTCTCCGAGATCGACGAGCGCGGGCTCCCGAATGTCCGCATTCACGCAGACGATGCGCGGTTCCTCCTTGAAAGGCTGAAGCCCGGCTCGCTGTCGCGTGTCTTCATTCTCTATCCGGACCCCTGGCCCAAATCGCGCCACCACAAGCGCCGTTTCGTGAACGAGGAGACGCTGGCGCTGATTTCCGCCGCGCTGAGGCCGGGGGGAGAGCTCCGTTTCGCCAGCGACATCCCGCATTATGTGGCCTGGACGCTGGCTCATATCCGGCGCCACAACATGAAGGGCGGGAGCCGTTTCGACTGGCTCGCCGAGCGCCCGGACGACTGGCGGATCAGGCCCTCGGACTGGCCCCGCACCCGCTACGAGGAAAAGGCCATCCGGGAAGGCCGAACCCCGGCCTATCTGCGGTTCCGGCACGAAAAGACGGCATGAGCGGGCTGGAGGGAACTTCCACCCCCCCTCGCGCCGGCCCCTTGCGAAAAGCTCCCTCTTGGCGCTATATAGGCGCCAAGTTAGCTAAGACGCTTCTCACATAGCGAAGGTCCTGATCGATCTTCGAACTAAGCGAGTGGGTTGTCTCCGGAAACGGGGGCCCGCTTTTTTTGTTTCTGGAGAGGTGTTTCATCAAAGAGGGTCTATTGGCCGATATCGAGCTCGATCAGAAAAGCGGCGCAGCGCCGGCCGACGAGGCCGGAACGCTCGACACGCATCTCGTCGCCGCATCCGGTCAGCCGCGTAAAATATTCCAGCTGATCCGCGGCCCCGCCGAAGGTGCCAATTTCGAGATCGTGCGCGTGCGCTACGGCCTTCACGACGGCCATACGCTGCAGATCATGGCGGAGCGCCCGGACGGTTCGATGGTCGTCGCCGATTGCGAGGAACTGTCGCGAATTCTGTCCGCGATCCTCGACGTCGAGGATCCGATCTCGAGCGAATATAATCTCGAAGTCTCCTCGCCCGGCATCGACCGGCCTTTGACGCGGCCCAAGGATTTCACCCGCTGGGCCGGCTTCGAGGCCCGCGTCGAACTCGGCGAAGCCATCGACGGCAGAAAGCGCTTTCGCGGCATCTTGCATGGCTTCGAGGACGGCGAAGTGCTGATCGAGCACGC
>CAISYL010000212.1 GCA_903889655.1 uncultured Alphaproteobacteria bacterium
ATCGGCGGCGGCATGGGCGCAGCCGGTCTGTTTGAATTCGCATAAGCGAATTCAAACGAACGGAAGCTGCGCCCGCACTCGATAAATGAGCTGAAATCGCCGAGGCGATTTCAGCGGGCGCTGCCGGCCTCTTCGAATTCGCGTAATAAAAACAAGAAACAACAACGACCAATCGGGCCCGCCAGCAATGGCGGGCCTTTTTCTTCTTACCTCTTCCGTTGAAGGGAGAGGTTGAAACGCGGGAACCGCGTTTCGGGTGAGGGGGCTTCTTCGAAAGACGCTTTCCTGAACCCGCCTCTCCGAGCGGCTTCGACGGCTTCATTCCGCCGCCACGCTCTCCGTCCGCGATAACGTCTGCACGAACGCGACGAAATCCTCCACGAACGCCTCGGGCTGTTCGAGAAACGGCGCGTGCCCCGCGTCGAACGTCGTCAGCGATCCGCGCTTCATCTTTTTGATCGCGGGCAGGCAGAGACTGAGCGGGATCACGCGGTCCTTCTTCGCCCAGGCGAAATGTACGGGCACATCGAGCGCCTGCGCGACCGTACGAATGTCGGCATCGGGCTGTCGGAAACTTTCCCACGCCTCGCGCAGCAGCGTCGCGATTTCGGCCCCCGCGCGGATGATGCGTTCGCGCTGCGTCGCGGCGGCGGGTGAGGGCAGCACCATGCGGCGATAGTAAAAACGGAACGCCGGTCCGAACCACCAGGCCCGGCGTTCTCCCGCCGCGAAGAAGCGCACAAGGGTGCCGCAGAAGCGCCGCGCCGCGAATCCCACCTCGACAAGCCCGCCCGTGTCGCAGAGCACCAGTGCCCGTACCGGGCGCCGGCTCGCATGGAGGATCGCCGCCGCCCCGCCTATGGAATTGCCGATGATGATCGGTCGCTCGATCCCGAGCTTGTCCAATGCGGCCGTCAGAAGTTCGCCGTAGCGCGTGGCGCCGGCGGGTCCCCTGTCGGCGCCCGAGCGGCCTTGTCCCGGCCAGTCGATGCGGACGATCTCGAAACGGTCCCCCATCGCCTCCGTGAAAACATCGAAATCGCCGCCGCCATGGCCGATCGCATGCAGGCAGACGATGACGGGGCCGCGCCCTTTCCGCGCGACCGCAAGCCGGACGCCATCGACCTCGATCGAGGGCGACCCCGCCGGAACGCCCGTTTCTTCCCTGAAGGTCATGTCTGCTTCTCCTCCGATGTGATAGCGGCATCACTTATATGTGATATGTATATCACAAACGGCTGGATTTCAACAACCGGACAAAAGGATCGTTGCGGGGCTCCCGGGCCCGCGTTATCAGGGATCATGGCCATGCAGAAACCCCTCCGCCGTGCCGCCCCCGCCGCCCGCTCCGTCAAGGATACGGGCGCGAAGCTCGTCGAAGCGGCGGCGAAGGAATTCCGCCAGCATGGCTTCGCCGGCACCGACACCAACAAGATCGCGCGCCGCGCCGGCTTCGCGCCGCAGACCTTCTATCGCTGGTTCGGCGATAAAACGGACATCTTCCTCGCCGTCTATCGCGCCTGGGAGGAAGACGAGAAAGATCTGCTGGCGCGGCTCCACGCGGAGAAAGCGCCGACCTCCGCGCTCGTCGACGCCGCCATCGCGCACCACCAGTCGTTCCGCATCTTCCGCCGCAGCCTGCGCCAGCTTTCGGTCGATGAGCCGACGGTGCGCAAGGCCCGCGCCGAAAGCCGGCGGCGTCAGATCGATCGCTTCAAGGCATGGGGCAACGCCTCGGCTTTTTCGACCGACGAGATCGCCACCATGCTCCTCGAAATGGAACGCCTCTGCGACGCGGTTGCCGAAGGCGAATTCGCCGATCTCGGCATCGGCGAGGCGGTACCCCGTGCCGAAATTGCCCGATTGCTGGACCGGCTCAGAGACGGAAAATGACCATGCGCTATTTCGACGACTTCGTGGTCGGCGAACGTCACGAGATTGACGCCGTCTACGACATGACCGAAGACGAGATCGTCTCCTTCGCCACGAAGTGGGACCCGCAGCCCTTCCATGTCGACGAGGAAGCGGCGGCGAAATCCGTCTACGGTACACTGACCGCCTGCGGCACGCATATTCAGGCGGTCGTTCTGTGGCTCGCCGCACGTCTCCCCGAGGAAACCGCCGTCATCGGCGCGCTGGGCTATGACGAAGTCCGCTTCCTGAAAGCCGCCAAACTCGGCGACCGCCTCCGCCTCGTCATCGACTGCATCGAGACGAAACCCTCCTCCTCGAAACCCGATCGCGGCGTCGTGAAAAACCGTCACACGCTCCTGAACCAGTCCGGCGAAACGATCTTCACCCAGACGACGACGCTGCTGATCGCGCGGAAGATGTGAGAAAGATTCATCCACATCAGGCGAAATGGCCGGGCTTGGCCCGGCCATCCACGTCTTGCCTTTGCCGACTAGCGCGCCGCCCCGAACTGAACTTCGCCCTCATTGAGGAAGCAGGTCTTGCTGAAGAGCTTCAGATCCAGCGGATTGGGCAGCCTGACATCTTCCAGATCGGGGCACGGCTTCTTCGACGGATCGTATGATCGGTCGATCTGCGAAATGAAGACGATGATCAGCCCTCTGTCTCGCGCGAATGTCTCCAGCGTGCGAACCTGGAGGTTCAATTCTGGATTCTCGCGCTTCTGATCGAGGAGCTGCAAATAGTCCACGACCACCAGAGTGCCGCGTGGCGCGGAGGCCAGCCTCTTCACGATATAATCGGCGCTGATGTCGTCGGAACTGTCGAACTCGAACAGACCGTTGAACCGCGCGGGCTCGGCGCCGATGTCACGGAACCGGTCCAGCATATCTTTCGCCGTATACTCGAGAGTGAAGAATACGCCTCGATTGCCGGCCTTCATGGCCTCCACGGCAAGCTCGATGCTCATCAGGGTTTTGCCCTGGCCGGGACGCGCTCCCACGAGCAGCAGGTCGCCGGGAGACAGCCGGGCAAATAGCTCCCTGACGGGTGTGGTCTCGGATGCTTTGGCGGCGAGCAAGCTCCAGCTGCCGAATCCCTCATCCGCGGCAACGCGGTCGAGCGCCTCGTGCAGCGGGATATTTTTTTCACGGGAGAGAAGTTTGGCTATGCGCTTCAGGCGATAGATGGGTGCAGACAGCTTCATCGAAAGAACCTCCTACAACGAGCAGTTGTTGCAACCCCTCCTTATGCTCGGCGCTCGTAAAGTTGGTTCGATATTCAGGCTGTCCAGCATGAAATATGCTTTCCCGATGGAGGGGGGAGGCGCGGACAACACCCGAGATGAATGCTAGCGCGATTCTCGCCGATGGCGAATGGTCACGTGCTTTCGCCCGCGCGCTCCCCTAAAGCCCCAGCACCAGCTTCGCCATGATCCCGCGCTGGATTTCGTTCGAGCCGCCATAGATCGAGGCCGCGCGGTTGTTGAGATAGCGCGGCATGGCGGTGAGCCCGTAGGCAGGTCCGACGGGCTCGACATTCGATCCGGGTTCGCGGGCGTCGCGCTGGTCGACATGCGCGTAATAGGCGAGCGCCTCGATGGCAAGCTCGTCCAGCGTCTGCGTCATCTCGGTGCCGCGCGTCTTGAGCATGGAGGAGGCGGGGCCGGGGTTCTTGCCGCCCGCGAGTTCCGCCATCACGCGATGCTCGGTCACTTCCATCGCCTTCACCGAAATCTCGGCCTCGTCGAGCCGGCGGCGGAAGGCCGGATCGTCGATCAGCCGCGCACCGTCCGCGCGTTCCTCGCTCGCGATTGCGCGCACCTTCTCGACGCCGACCGAAAGCCCCGCCGCATAGGCGCCCCCGCGCTCGAATTCGAGGAGATACTTAGCCACCGTCCAGCCTTCATGCTCCGGCCCGACGCGGTTCGCCTTCGGCACGCGCACATCGTCGAAGAAGACCTGATTGACCTCGTGCTCGCCCGCCAGCGTGATGATCGGCTCGACCTTGAGGCCGGGTGTGTCCATCTCGAGCAGGATGAAGGTGATGCCCTCCTGCGGTTTCCCGTCCCATCTGGTGCGCACGAGGCAGAACATGCGATTGGCGAAATGCGCATGCGTCGTCCAGATCTTCGATCCGTTGAGCACGTAATCGTCGCCGTCCGAAACCGCGCGGAGTTGCAGCGAGGCAAGGTCCGATCCCGACCCCGGCTCCGAATAGCCCTGACACCAGTAGTCCTCGCCCTTCAGGATGCGCGGCAGGTAAAAGGCCTTCTGCTCCGGCGTCCCGTATTTCATCAGCACCGGCGCGCACATGCGCAACCCCATCGGCGAGAGGTTCGGCGTCCCCGCCCGCGCGCATTCCGACGCCCAGATATATTTCTGCATCTCGGTCCAGCCGGTGCCGCCATGTTCGACCGGCCAGGCGGGCGCGACCCAGCCCTTCTCGTGGAGGATTTTCTGCCAGGCGAGATTCCACTGCTTGTCGGTGAAGACGCTGGTGGTGAGCTTGCCTGCTTCCTTCAGTTCCGGCGTCAGCTTCTCGTCGAGAAAGCTGCGCACCTCGTCGCGAAACGCCGCGTCCTCGCGCGTGAAATGAAGATCCATTGTCCCTGTCTTTTCTCGATCGGCGCGCGGATGAAGCCGGCCCGGATTGTCCCTACCGCAGGCAGTCTGTCGAGACACCCATGCGGCGGCAAGTCCGTCGCGGAGTCGTCACCGCAGGCCCGGGCGGCCCCTGCGTCAAAGCGCGAGGCCGGATCGTCCCGGATCGTCATTGCGAGGAATGAAACGACGAAGCAATCCAGTCCGCATCATCGCGCTGGATTGCTTCGTCTGCGCCCGCAACGACGGGGAGGGGGCGTTAAAGCCCCAGCACCAGCTTCGCCATGATGTTGTGCTGAACTTCGTTCGAGCCGCCGAAGATCGTCGTGGCGCGGGTGTTGAGATATTTCGGCATCACCATCAGCGCGTGGTCGGGTCCGACCGGCGGCACGTTGGAGCCCCAGTTGCGCGCTTCCAGCACATGCGGTTCCGCGTAGTAGCCGATAGCCTCGACGCAGAGCTCGGTGATGCGCTGGCTGGTGTCGGCGCCGCGCAGCTTGATCATGGACGCGGCCGCGCCGGGGTTCTGCCCGTTGGCAAGCTGCGACATGATGCGATGCTCTGTGAACTCGACCGCCGTCACCTCGACATCGGTCTCGTCGATCTTGCGGCGGAAGGCCGGATCGTCGATCAGCCGCTCGCCGTCGTTGCGCTCGGCCGCTGCGATCGTCTTCAGCCGGTTGATCGAGTTGCGGAGGTTCGCGCCATGCGCCGCGCCGCCGCGCTCGAATTCGAGCAGATACTTCGCCACCGTCCAGCCGTTGTTTTCGGCGCCGACGCGGTTGGCCTTGGGCACGCGCACATCGTCGAAGAAGACCTGGTTGACCTCGTGGTCGCCCGCCAGCGTGATGATCGGCTCGACCTTGATGCCCGGCGCGTTGAACTCGTCGATCAGGATGAAGGAAATGCCTTCCTGCGGCTTCGCCGTCGGGTCGGTGCGCACGAGGCAGAACATCTTGTTGGCGATATGCGCGCCCGTGGTCCAGAGCTTGGTGCCGTTGACGATGTAATCGTCGCCGTCCGAAACCGCCTTGCATTGCAGGCTCGCAAGGTCCGATCCCGAGCCCGGCTCCGAATAGCCCTGGCACCACCAGTCCTCGCCCGACAGGATGCGCGGCAGATATTTCGCCCGCTGTTCGTCGGTGCCGTGGCCCATCAGCGTCGGCCCGACCATCGAGAGGCCCATGTTGGAGCCGGCCGGCGCGCCCGCCGCCGCGCATTCCGACGCCCAGATGAAACGCTGCATCACGTTCCAGCCCGGCCCGCCATATTGCTTCGGCCAGGACGGCGCGGACCAGCCGCGCTTGTAAAGCCGCTTCAGCCATTCGACCCTGAGGTCGTGGTCGGCGAGAATGCCGGGCGTGAGGCGCGCATGCGCCTTCAGCTCTTCGGTGAGATTCTCGTTGAGAAAGGCCCGGACTTCGTCGCGAAAGGCGACATCCTCGGCCCGCATGGCGAGATCCATCTTGTTCCTCCCCTGGATATGGCGAGCGGCTTGTTTTTTCTCGTCTCGCCGGTTCTTTTCCCTACTATAGACCGTAAAGCCAATACCGGTCCAAGTCGTCGCTCTGTTCAATCGCCGTTCGCCGTCCGTTCGTTTATGGACGAGGACCGGCTTGCAGTCCTTTTGTGCCGTTCCCGACCTCACACCGCCCGGACGCCGCGCCCGCCCATGGAATTTGCCAACCACATCATCCTGATCACCGCGGCGCTGATCACCTTCTCGATCTTCGCCGGCGTGCTGTCGACGCGGATCGGGGCGCCGCTGCTGCTCGTCTTTCTCGCCTTCGGCATGCTGGCCGGCGAAGACGGTTTCGGCGGCATCAGGTTTCAGGATTTCCGCCTCGCCTATCTGACGGGCTCGCTGGCGCTGGCCGTCATCCTCTTCGACGGCGGTCTCAGGACGACGCGCGAGCAATTCTCGCAAGGCCTTTCCCCGGCGATCCTGCTGGCGACGGTCGGCGTTGCGGTCACGGCGGCCATCGCCGGCGCCGCCGCGCATGCGGTGCTCGGCTACAACTGGATCGAGGCGCTTCTGATAGGCGCCATCGTCGGCCCGACCGACGCCGCCGCCGTCTTCATGCTGCTCCATCTGCGCGGCCTGCGTCTGAAGCCCCGCGTCGGCTCGGCGCTCGAAGTCGAATCCGGCCTCAACGATCCGATGTCGATCTTCATGACGCTGGCGCTGGTCGGCCTTGCGGCGCATGGCGTGCCGAAAGGCGGCTGGGGCGACGTCGCCCTGCAACTCGTCTTCGATTTCCTGTGGCAGATGGGCGGCGGCATCCTCTTCGGCCTGATCGGCGGCCAGATCGTGCTCCGCGCGGTCAACCGCCTGCGCTTCTCGGCCGGCATCTATCCGATCTTCGCCGGGGCGCTTGCCCTTGTCGTTTTCGCCGCCGCGCAGACGGTCGAGGCCTCGGGCTTTCTTGCGATCTATCTCGTCGGCACGACGCTTGGCAACAACCCGCACCGCGCCACCGCCGAGATCAGCCGCTTCTCCGACGGCCTCTCATGGCTCGCCCAGATCGGTATGTTCCTGATGATGGGCCTTCTCGTCACGCCCTCGAAGCTTGTCCCGATCCTGCTGCCCTCGCTCGCCATCGCCGCCGCGCTGATCCTGGTCGCGCGCCCCGTCGCCGTCTTCCTCTCGCTCCTGCCGTTCAAATATACGGGCGGCGAAAAGAGCTTCATCTCCTGGGTCGGATTGCGCGGCGCCGTGCCGATCTTCCTCGGCACCATCCCGGTGCTCGAGCATGTTCGCCACGCCCAGACGATCTTCGGCATCGCCTTCGTCGTCGTCATCGCCTCGCTGGTCGTTCAGGGCTGGACGATCTCGCCCGCTGCGAAGCTCACCGAGGTCGAACTGCCGCCCCGGCCCGAAGCCCGCGCCCGCGTCGAGCTCGATCTACCGACGGGCGCCGGAAAAACCGTCGTCGCCTACACGGTCGACCCGATGAGCATCATCGCGCGCCGCCGCATGGCCCGCATGCCGCTGCCGCCCGGCACCGAGTTCATCTCCCTGATGCGCGAAGGGCAGGTCCGCAACACGCTGCCGTCGGACGGCATCAAGGCCGGCGACGTCGTGATGCTGTTGACGGACTCCGACGCGCTCTCCCAGCTCGACCGCCTCTTCGCGGCCCGCAAGTCGCGCAGCCGCGCACGCGACATCGGCCCTGTCGACTTCAAGCTCGACGCCGGGGCGAATGCCGGCACCGTCGCCGACATGTACGGCTTTCAGGTGACGCCGCACGAGCGCGACCACACGCTGGCGAGCCTGATGCATGCCCGCCTCGGCCGCGACATCGAGGAAGGTCAACGCATCCGCGCCGGCACGGTCGAACTCGTCGCGCTGTCGATCGGCGAGGAGGGCAGTCCCCGCAAGGTCGGCCTCGACCTCGACCCCCCGCCGCCGCAAAGCACGACGACGCTGATCCGCCTCCGTCTCGCCGAAATCAAACGCTCGGTGACGGAACTCTTCCTCTCCTGAGCGGATGCTATAGAGTCGCGCCAAACCGAAACTCAGCCAGTTCAAACTCAGGGAGAACGCCATGGACCTCCATCTCAAGGGCAAGAAGGCCGTCGTCACCGGCGCCACGCGCGGCATCGGCCGCGCCATCGCCGAAACGCTGGCCGCCGAGGGCGCCGATGTCGCGATCTGCGCGCGCAACCAGCTTCAGGTCAACGAGACGGTCGAGTCGCTCTCGAAGAAGGGCGTGAAGGCCTTCGGCGGCGTGGTCGACATCGCCGACGAGGCGGGCTTCAAGGCCTGGATCGCCGAAGCGGGCCAGCTGCTCGGTGGCATCGACATTCTGGTCTCGAACGCCTCGGCGCTCCAGAACGGCAATGCCGAAGCCGCCTGGAAGGCAGGCTTCGAGGTCGACGTCCTCGGCGCTGTCCGCGCCACCGACGCGGCCATGCCCTTCCTCGAAAAATCCGCCGAGAAACACGGCGACGCCGCCATCGTCATCATCTCGTCGATCTCCGCCGCCGAAACGACCTACGGCAATTCCTACGGGGCGATGAAGGCCGCGCAGATCCACTTCGCGAAAGGTCTCGCCAAGGAAAAGGCCGGCAAGCATGTCCGGGTCAACACCGTCTCTCCGGGTACGGTCTATTTCAAGGGCGGCGTCTGGGACATGATCGAGCAGCACATGCCCGATACCTTCAAGGACGCGATGCGCCGCAACCCCACCGGCCGCATGGCGACGCCGCAGGACATCGCCAACGCGACCGTCTTCCTGACGAGCCCCGTCTCATCCTTCACGACGGGCATCAACATGGTCGTCGACGGCGCGATGACCAGCCGCGTGAATTTCTAAGGAAGAGGCGGTTGGCCGGAAAAAGCTGGCAGGACGTCGAGGCGGAAATCCGTCATATCGTCACGGGGAGTTCTGAAAAATTCTCCAGGGACACACTTGTGCAAGTCTCCGACTTTGTGATGCTCGCGCGCGAGTGCTGCCCCGTGCCTGATAACGTTGGAAAGGGGTACCGGGCCACCCTCTCGCTCTATTGGGCTGCGGAGTCCTTTGAGGTCGAAATCTTTGCGGATCGCCTCGAGCTCTACCGGTTCTTCGGCGGACGGACGGAGATTCGCCACGTTGAGCACGTGGCGGGTTCGCCATTTCCTCAAGAACTGGCAGCTGAACTTCCGAAGCGCGGGGCGGGCGATCGCCTCACCCCTTGAGCCCCATCCACCGCGCCATCACCCGCCGCGCAAAGGCCTGCTGCGGCGAAAGCACTTCGTCGATCGGCCCGATCTCGGCGGCGATGGCGTCGAGCGGCACGCCCTGCTGCCGCGCCCGCATCCCCATCCAGTCGTCCAGCGTCTCGCGCGTGAGTTCGAGATGGAACTGGAACGCATAGGTGCCGCGTCCGATGCGGAACGACTGGTTCGGGCAGCCTTCCCGCGTCGAAAGCTGAACCGCGCCCTCCGGAATCCCGAACGTGTCCTGATGCCACTGCACGATGCGAAGCCCCGGCTCCGCATCCTTCAGCAGCGCGTCGTCCTCCGCCGCCGGCAGCCATCTCTGCGGCAGGAATCCGAACTCGACCAGATCGTCCATCTTCCAGACATCCGCGCCGAACGCGCTCGCGACAAGCTGCGAACCGAGACAGACGCCCATCACCGGCTTCTCCGCCGCGTGAAATCCGCGAATGAGTTTCCGCGTCTCCTCGATGAAGGGAAATTGATCCGCCTCGTAAACCCCCATCGGCCCGCCCATCACCACGAGCGCGTCATGCGCGTCGTGGCCTTCCGGCACCGGCTCCAGCGGCAACGCCGGATCGCCGAACCCGTAATGAACGAGCCGCACATCGCAGTCGGCCCCCCGCGCCCGCGCCTCTTCAAGCAGCACACCGGGCGGCGACGTCACATCGTTGACGAGAAAGAGAATACGCATGGGGGAGGGGACTCTCGTTTACTCAGGCGGCGCAAAACAAAAACCTCATCCTGAGGAGGCGCGCAAGCGCCGTCTCGAAGGAGGGCCGCATCCTCACCCCTTCGCGAACCGGTCGCTCGCCCTCACCATCACATCGACGATCCCCGGCTCCGTCGCCGTATGCCCGGCATCCGGCACGATGTTCAATTCCGCGTCCGGCCACGCCTTCGACAATTCCCAGGCCGTGAACATCGGCGTCACCACGTCGTAGCGGCCTTGCGCGATCACGCCCGGAATGCCCTTGAGCTTGCCCGCGTTGCGGATCAGCTGGTCCTGCGGTTTGAAGAAGCCCTCGTTCATGAAGTAGTGACACTCGATCCGTGCAAATGCGATTGCGAAATGCCCGTCGGCGAAGCGCGCCACGCGTTCGGCATCGGGAAAGAGCGACAGCGTCGTCCCCTCCCATGTGCTCCAGGCCTTGGCGCAGAGAAGCTTCTCGGCCTCGTCGTCGCCCGTCAGCCGCTTGTAATAGGCGGCCATCAGGTTGCCGCGTTCGGCCTCCGGGATCGGCGCCACGAAATGTTCCCAGGCGTCGGGGAAAAGCGCGTCGGTTCCCTCCTGATAGAACCAGTCGAGCTCGCGCTTCCGAAGCGTGAAGATGCCGCGCAGGATGATCTCGCTGACGCGCTCCGGATGCGTCTCGGCATAAGCGAGCGCCAGCGTCGAGCCCCAGGAGCCGCCGCAAAGCTGCCAGCGCTCGATCTTGAGATGCTCGCGCAACCGCTCCATGTCGGCGACGAGATCCCAGGTCGTGTTCTCGCGGAGTTCGGCGTGCGGCGTCGACTTGCCGCTGCCGCGCTGGTCGAACAGCACGATCCGGTAGGCCCTGGGGTCGTGCGTCCGCCGCATGGTCGGGTTCGATCCGCCCCCTGGGCCCCCGTGGATGATGGCGACGGGCTTTCCCTCCGGGTTGCCGCATTCCTCGAAATAGATCGTGTGGAGGTCCGAGACCTTGAGCATGCCCGTCCGGAAGGGCTCGATTTCGGGGTAAAGTGTCCGTCGTGCGGCAGTGTCGAACATGTGGAATCCTGCGCTTTCGCTGCTGGCAAATGGGTGGGGAATCCCTTCCGGCATTCCGCCGCGCGTGGGGCCTTCCGTCAACCGGAATCAAGCTCTTGATAATGCGAAGTTTTTCGCCTCGACGCTGCGTCCGTGTGGCTTCGGTTAACCACTTTTTTGTCTTTCGACTGACACAAGTCGTTGACGTGAATCGCAGCTTGGCTACTATATGTGGACGCGTCGCGCTTCGGCGAAGCACTAGATAGAGCAGAAGCCGGCGTCATCATCGAAATCTGAGTTCTGCCCGACACGCCGGGCAGATAGACGGCGAAGGTTTAGGCCTTCTGCCGACGGGGATTTGTCGCGCTTTGCCGTGGCGGCGGACGAAAGCGCGTAGAGGGCCAAGGGGAACAAAGAAAATGCTGAACGACACGTCGAAGGCAGCCGAGCTGAACGAGATCGAGGCGACGCTGTCCGGTCTCATCACGGGCGACCGCGCGCCGAAGCGCGCCGAAGCGCGCCGGCCGCGCGCCGACCTTCTGCAGCCGGAAATGCCCTTCGGCGAGATGGATCAGGCCGTGCAGCACGAGCGCGGCTATCGCGTGAAGGTCGATCACGGCCGCGACGCGCTGCTGACCGAATTCGGCAAGGCGACGCTCCGCGACCGCTATCTGATGCCCGGCGAGTCGTTTCAGGATCTCTTCGCCCGCGTCGCGTCCTATTACGCTGACGACGAGGCCCATGCCCAGCGCCTCTACGACTACATCTCGAAGCTCTGGTTCATGCCCGCGACGCCCGTTCTGTCGAATGGCGGCACCAAGCGCGGCCTGCCGATCTCCTGCTTTCTCAACGAAGCGTCGGACAGCCTCGAAGGCATTGTCGGCCTCTGGAACGAGAATGTCTGGCTCGCGGCCAAGGGCGGCGGCATCGGCTCCTATTGGGGCAATCTGCGCTCCATCGGCGAAACGGTGCATGGCAACGGCAAGACCTCCGGCATCATTCCCTTCATCCGCGTCATGGATTCGCTGACGCTGGCGATCTCGCAAGGTTCGCTCCGTCGTGGGAGCGCCGCCGTCTATCTCCCGGTCGATCATCCGGAGATCGAGGAGTTCATGGAAATCCGCCGTCCGACCGGTGGCGATCCGAACCGCAAGGCGCTGAACCTCCATCACGGCATCCTCGTCTCCGACGCCTTCATGCGCGCCGTCGAGGCCGATGGCGACTGGGAGCTGAAGAGCCCGAAGGACCGTTCGGTCCAGAAGACCGTCTCCGCGCGTTCGCTCTGGATCCGCATGCTGACCTCGCGCATCGAAACGGGCGAGCCCTACATCGTCTTCAAGGACACCGTGAACAACGCGCGGCCCGAGTACCACAAGCTCGCCGGCCTCGAGGTCAAGACCTCGAACCTCTGCGCCGAGATCACGCTGCCGACCGGCGTCGATCATCACGGCCAGAACCGCACGGCGGTCTGCTGCCTCTCCTCGCTCAACTTCGAAACCTTCTTCGAGTGGCAGGATCACCCGACCTTCATCGAGGATGCGATGCGCTTCCTCGACAACGTGCTGGAAGATTTCATCCAGCGCGCGCCCGACGAAATGGCGCGGGCCAAATACGCCGCCGCGCGCGAGCGCTCGGTTGGACTCGGCATCATGGGTTTTCACTCCTTCCTGCAGGCCAACATGATCCCCTTCGAGGGCGTGATGGCGAAGGTCTGGAACAAGCGCATGTTCAGCCACATCAAGACGCAGGTCGACGCCGCCTCGAAGAAGCTCGCCGACGAACGCGGCGCCTGCCCGGATGCGGCGGAATACGGCTTCCACGAGCGCTTCTCGAACAAGACGGCGATCGCGCCGACCGCCTCGATCTCGATCATCACCGGCGGCACCTCGCCGGGCATCGAGCCGATCGCGGCGAACAGCTTCACGCACAAGACGCTGTCGGGCTCCTTCAACGTGCGCAACCGTCATCTGACGAAGCTTCTCGAGGAGAAGGGTCAGAACACGGACGACGTATGGTCTTCCATCGTCACCAATGGCGGTTCCGTGCAGCATCTCGATTTCCTTTCGGATGAAGAAAAGGACGTCTTCAAGACGGCCTTCGAACTCGACCAGCGCTGGGTGATCGAGCATGCCGGCGACCGCGCCCCGATGATCGATCAGGCGCAGTCGGTGAACCTCTTCCTCGCGGCCGACGTCCACAAGCGCGACCTCCACCAGCTCCACTTCCAGGCATGGAAGAAGGGCGTGAAGAGCCTCTATTACTGCCGCTCGCTCTCGATCCAGCGCGCCGAAAAGGCCGAAGTGATCGCGCTCGTCCCGGCCAAGAAGCTCGACGTCAAAACCCTCGATCAGGTCGCGAGCGAAAGCCGCCGCGAAACGGTCGAATACGACGAATGCCTGGCCTGCCAGTGAAGATAGTAATAATGGCTATCGCGGAAGCATACTTGAGGCAGCAACTCACTCTAGCGAGAGAGACGCGCATTCAATTCGACAAGCTCAACCCACATTGGGCTAGTGATGGCGACAAGTCTGCTGTGCGTATGCGGTTGGTACATCGAGCCGCCGATATCAGCTCAGATTTGGAGGCCGTTCGTTCCGGCGGCGTGGCAAGAAGGTGCGAAGAAGTCCTCCAAGGATCTCTGCCAGTCTTCGCTCGCTGATTAACGTCATGGCCCGGCTTGACCGGGCCATCCACGTCTTCCCGTCCCCCGGAAACGAAAAAACCTCCCGTTGCGGGGAGGCTTGAGGCATCGGATACACGTCTGGAGATACCAGATAAGTGGGAAGGAGCGTCACGCTGGTCAAGGGGTGACGTGCACATAAAGAAGTTTCTGTGGAAAAGCCTTGGGGCGGCGCGCTTCCCGCGACTCCTGACGGTTCCGACCCGCTAAAATCTTATCCCCGCCCGATGCGGGAAGCAGGCGAGGCTATCCCGCCCGCAGTGAGGAGAAAGCCCATGTCCCTTCTCGAAGAACGTCACGTCTACAAGCCCTTCCGTTATCCCTGGGCCTATGAGGCCTGGCTGACGCAGCAACGCATCCATTGGCTGCCGGAGGAAGTTCCGCTGGCGGACGATGTGAAGGACTGGGCGAAGAAGCTCTCCGACGGCGAGCGCAACCTTCTGACGCAGATTTTCCGCTTCTTCGTCCAGGCCGACGTCGAAGTGAACAACTGCTACATGAAGCACTATTCGCGCGTCTTCAAGCCGACCGAAGTGCAGATGATGCTGTCGGCCTTCTCCAACATGGAGACGATCCACATCTCGGCCTATTCGCATCTGCTCGATACGATCGGCATGCCGGAATCCGAATACGAAGCCTTCATGAAATACAAGCAGATGAAGGACAAGTACGACTACATGCAGGAATGGGGCGTCGACACCAAGGAAGACATCGCGAAGACGCTCGCGGTCTTCGGCGCCTTCACCGAAGGCGTGCAGCTTTTCGCCTCTTTCGCGATCCTGATGAACTTCCCGCGCTTCAACAAGATGAAGGGCATGGGCCAGATCATCACATGGTCGGTGCGCGACGAGTCGCTGCACACCAATTCCGCGATCAAGCTCTTCCGCACCTTCGTCGAGGAAAACCCGGAAGTCTGGAACGACGGCTTGCAGCGCGACATCTACAAGGCCTGCGAAACGATCATCCATCACGAGGACGCCTTCATCGACCTCGCCTTCGAGATGGGCTCGATCGAGGGGCTGACGGCCGCGGAAGTGAAGAGCTACATTCGCTACATCGCCGACCGCCGCCTGACGCAGCTCAACCTCCAGCCCATCTACCGCACGGACAAGAACCCGCTGCCCTGGATGGACGAGATGCTGAACGGCATCGAGCACGCGAACTTCTTCGAAAACCGCGCCACGGAATATTCGAAAGCCTCGACCAAGGGCACCTGGGACGAAGCCTTCGATTGAGGTGGCCGGATAAATATATTGGTGTCATCCCGGCTTTATGCCGGGATCCAGGAGCGGCTGGTTGAGCATTCGACGCCCCTGGGCCCCGGAACGAGTCCGGGGTGACGGCGTGGGGAGGAGACAGGGCCATGAACCTCACCACCTCCTGGATCTTCTGGGCTTTCCTCTCCGCCTGCTTCGCGGCGCTGACTGCGATCTTCGCCAAGGTCGGCGTCGAGAACGTCAATTCCGATCTCGCGACGCTGATCCGCACCGTCGTCATCTTCGTGACGCTCGCCTTGATCCTCGCCGCCATCGGCGAACTCAAAAGGCCCGAAGCTCTCTCCGCCCGCACATGGATATTCCTGATCCTCTCGGGCCTCGCCACCGGCGGCTCGTGGATATGTTACTTCCGTGCCCTGAAGATCGGGCAGGCAGCGCAGGTTGCGCCCATCGACAAGCTCTCGGTCGTCATGGTCGCGATCTTCGGCGCGGTCTTCCTCGGCGAGAAACTCTCGATGATCGGCTGGCTCGGCGTCGCCCTTATCGGCCTCGGCGCCATCCTCGTCGCACTCTGACTCAGGCCGCGCGCTTGCGCATCCGTCGTCCGCCGAGCCGTGCGATCAATCCTTCGAGATCGATCGAGGGCGCGCCCGCATAGGCGAGCCCCACCTCGCGCGCGAGGTCTACATCCGCGATCTCGCGGGTGACGACGCCGCTTGCATCCCGCGCCACGCCTTCCGGCAGAAACGCAATGCCGACGCCTGCCGCGACCAGCGCCAGCGCCCATTCCTCCGTCTGCGCAATCGCCGCAGTCACGAGCGGCGCGCCGGCTCGCGTGAAGAGTTCGCTGTGCTCGCAATGGCAACGCGCGACGAGGCCGGCTCCGGCAAGGTCCGCCGCGCGCAGCTTCGCCTTGGAGGCCAGCGGATGCGCCGCAGGCAGCGCCACGACATAGCGTTCCGTCCAGAGCGGCAGGAAGGCCTCGCCCTTCAGCAGCATCACTTTCGAGATGAAGCGCGCGTCGCAATCCTCGTCCGCATCGACGAGCCTGAGATGGAGATCGGCGATCCCGGTGACGGGCCGGATCAGTTCCATCGTCCGCGCGATGTCGAGCGACTTCATCAGGCCGAGCGTCAATGTGCGTCGCGGCGCCGGTTGCCGGAAGAGGGCGCGCAATCCGTCCGCCTCTCCGATCATGCGCCGGGCCGCCGGATAAAGCTGTTCGGCCGCCGCCGTCGGCGACATGCCCTTCTTGTGGCGGATGAAGAGCTTCGTCTCGAGGTCCTGCTCGAGACTCTGCACGGCCGCCGAAACCGAAGGCTGCGAAATGAAGCAGCGGCGCGCCGCCGCCGTCAGGTTCCGCTCCTCGAAAACGGCCACGAAATAGCGCAGCGCCCGTATATCCATAGTCAAATCCTATTGAATATATCAAAGACAAATATTTTACCTATATTTCGGCGGATGCCAAACAGGTTCCTCAACGAATTTCGGAGGAGCCCATGCACATTCACCATCTCAACACCGCCACCATGTGCCCGCTGGGTGGCCGTCTCGTCAGCGGCGAGGGCCGGCTCTTCGCCCGCGCCCGCCTCGTCTGCCATGTGCTGCTGGTCGAAACCGATGACGGCCTTGTTCTGATCGATACCGGCCTCGGCCTCGGCGACATCGCGGACCCGAACCGCCTCGGTCCAAAATGGGTCCGGCAGGTGCATCCCCGCCTCGATCCCGCCGAAACCGCCTTCGAACAAGTGAGGGCGCTCGGCTTCTCGCCCGGCGATGTGCGCCACATCATCCCGACCCATCTCGATATCGACCACGCCGGTGGCCTCCCGGATTTTCCGAAGGCCCGAATCCATGTCCATATCCGCGAGCACGAGGCGGCCGTGCGTCGCACCGTCGAGGTGAAGCGCGCGCGTTATATCGACGATCACTGGGCGCATGGGCCCGACTGGAAACTCTTCGGCAATGGCGGCGAGGACTGGTTCGGTTTCAAGGGTGTCCGTCCCTTCTCCAATCGCGAGACGGACATCGTCATCGTGCCCCTGCCCGGACATACGCCCGGCCATTGCGGGGTCGCGGTGCGCGGCGACGGCAAATGGCTCTTTCATGCAGGCGATGCCTTCTTCCATCACGGCCAGATCGAAACTCCGCCCGCGCCCATGCCCTTCGCGCTCAGGATATTCCAGCGCAAGGCGGATACCGATCGCGCGGCGCGTATCGCCAATCAGGAACGCCTGCGCGCGTTGAACGAAGCGCATGGAGATGACATCGCGATCTTCAATGCGCACGATCCCGCGAGCTTCGATGGCTTTTGCGGCCACGCGCATGGTTAAGGCGAGAGTGCTGGCGCGCGCACGCGATCCCGCCTAACCTTCCGCCCATGCGCACACTCATCGCCGTCATCATCCTGTCGTTTTTCGCCACCGCCGCCTCTGCCGCCGAGCTTTGCGAGCCGCGCGCCAAGGTCGCGCCCGCGCTGCACCGTCTTGAAGACGCGATGGCGAAGGACCGCTTCATCACCTACACGCCGACCTCGCTGAAGGTGGTCGACGGCAATGTGACGCGCGCCGATGCCGACAACATCCGCGCCGACCTGAAGACGCTGCGTCCCTGGTTCGACGCCATCGTCACCTATTCGGCGCGCGACGGCGCCGAACTCATTCCGGGCATCGCGCAGGAACTCGGTTACAAGGCCGTGATCATCGGCATCTGGTCGCCCGGCGATTCCGAGGAACTTTCCAACGCGCTGAAGCTCGCCAAGCGCTACCCGAAACTCGTGGTCGGCCTTTCGCTCGGCAACGAGATCGTCTTCGGCAAGCGCGGCACATGGGCCGAGCTCGCCCGTTATGTGAAGCTGACCCGCGAGCGCGTACCGGACCTTCCGATCACCGTGTCGGAGCCCTTCGCGCAATTTCTTGAAAGCGATTCCAGCGACGTCCGCGACGATCTCGATTTCCTGCTGGTGAATGTCCATCCGGTCTTCGAAAGCTGGTTCAGGACCGCCGGTCCCGACAACTGGGCCGACTTCGACGTGAAGATCGTCGAGAAACTCGCCGGTGCCTTCTGCGGGCCGATCCTGATCAAGGAAACGGGCGTGCCGACCGGCCCGGCCGACATGGGCTATGACGGGGGCAAGCAGGCCGCCTTCTGGCGCGCGCTGGAGCGCCAGATGCCGCCATCGAAGGCGCACGCGTTTTCCTATTTCGCCGCCTTCGACGCTCCCTGGCGGACGCAGGATTTCAACCCGGTCGCCGGCCACCATCCCGAAGAAGCCTTCTGGGGCCTCTTCACGGAAGCCCGTGCACCGAAACCCGCGATCGAGGGTTTGAAGAAACTGCCCTGAACGTCGTCCGATAAATCGATATACGTCACCCCGGACCTGGTCGGGGGTCCACCTTCGCCAAAACGAAGGAAGAAGTTGAATGCCGGACCGGGTCCGGCATGACGTTCAGAGCGCGCGGCGCTCTTCCCACTCCGCACCCTCTCCCCTATGGTCTCGGCCCAAAAGCCGGGGAGGGGACCCATGACAGCATTGACCACCGACGAGCGCCGCCTCTTTGCGCGCGCCAGCCGCAGGATCATCCCGCTGATGATCCTGCTCTACATGGTGAGCTTCCTCGACCGTGTGAATGTCGGCTTCGCGGCGCTGACCATGAACGCCGATCTCGGTTTCTCTCCCGCCGTCTTCGGCTGGGGCGTCGGCATTTTCTTCATCGGCTATTTCATTTTCGAAATTCCCTCGAACGTCATCATCGAGAAAGTCGGCGCGCGCATCTGGATCTGCCGCATCATGCTGACCTGGGGTGCGATCTCCGGTGCCATGGCCTTCATCCACAGCGAGACAAGCTTCTATGTGCTGCGCTTTCTTCTCGGCGCCGCCGAAGCGGGCTTCGCGCCCGGCATGATCCTCTATCTGACCTACTGGTTCCCGGCGGAGCTGCGCGCGAAATACTACGGCACCTATTTCATCGCGATCCCGCTCGCCAGCGTCATCGGCGCGCCGGTCTCGGCCTATCTGCTGGGCTTCGACGGCCATCTCGGCATGAAGGGCTGGCAATGGATGTTCATCCTCGAAGCCGCACCTGCGATCCTGCTCGGGATTGCCGTTCTCTGGCTGCTGCCCGACGGTCCGACGAAAGCCCGCTGGCTCAGCGACGACGAGAAGGCGCGCATCGCTGCCTGCCTGAAGCGCGACCGCGAGGCGACGCATGCGACCGACGCCCACCATGCGCTCTGGCCGGCGCTGCGCGACCCGCGTGTGCTCCTCATGGCCGCCATCTATTTCGGCATTGTCATCGGCCTCTATGGCATCAGCCTCTGGCTGCCGCAGATGGTGAAAGGCATGGGCTTCACCAATCATCAGGTGGGGTGGATCGTCTCTGCCACCTATGTCGTCGCCGCCATCGCGATGCCGCTCTGGGGCTGGTCGTCGGACCGCGCGCAGGAGCGCATCTGGCACACGGCGATTGCGTCCTTTATCGGCGCCATTGGTTTCGTCGGCGGCGCGTATCTCCATTCGCCCGCGCTCGTCATCCTCTCGCTCGGTCTCGCCGCCATCGGCACCTATATCGCCATCGTACCCTTCTGGGCGCTCCCGCCGACCTTCCTCGGCGGCACGGCGGCGGCGGCCGGCATTGCCCTCATCAACTCGACGGGTAATCTCGGCGGCTTCGTCGGCCCTTCCATCGTCGGCTGGGTCAAGGACACGACGCAGAGCTATTCGGCCGGCATGCTGGCGCTCGCCGTCGCGCTCGTTGCCGCCGGGCTGCTGACATTGCTCGTGCGCCTGCAGCTGACGCGCCGGTCCGCCGCCGTCCAATCCGCCTGACGGAAAGGCCGCCGGATGGAGCGGGGCGGTCCTCCGTGCTAAAGCAGAGCCATGAAGCCGATCGCGTCCCTTCTCGCCATTCTCATCGTCGCCTCGGGCCTCGCGCCGGCGCGCGCAGGTGAGCCCGCGCCGAAGCGCATCGTCTCGATCAATCTTTGCTCCGACGTTCTGGCGCTCGAACTCGCCGATCCCGGTACGGTGAAGTCGGTCTTCCGCGTTGCAGCCGACCCGGAGGACTCGCCGGTCGCCGATCTGGCCAGCAAAATTCCGCTCAACAATGCGACGGCCGAAGAGATCCTGGCCGCCAGGCCCGATCTCGTGCTCGCCCATCGCTTCTCCTCGCCTTTCACGCTGTCGCTGGTTGCCCGCGCGCATGTCCCCGTCGTGCAGGTGAAGGACGCGTCGAACTTCGAGGACATCCGCGACAATGTTCGCGCCGTCGCCGCTGCCGTCGGTCATCCCGAAAGGGGCGAGGCCTGGATCGCGCGCTTCGACGCCTCGCTCGCCGCTTCGAAACGCCGGCCGCCCGCGCACCCGTTGCGCGCCGTCATCTATCAGGATCTCGGCGGCGCGGCGGCGGCGAATACGATCCTCGGCGCGCTCCTCGAACATGCGGGCTTCGAAAACGTCGTCACCGCACCGTCGAGCGGCGGCTTCGTCAATCTCTCGATCGAGGATCTGATCGACAAGCGCCCCGATTTCGTCGCGGTCGGCGTCTATCGCGCGAAGGAGCCCTCGCTCGCCCATGCGTTGCTCGCCCATCCTGCGCTCCGCGACTACATCGCCGGCCATGCCCGCGCCGTCGATCTGCCGGCGAAGCTCTGGACCTGCGGCACGCCCTTCATCACGGACATCGCCGACCGTCTCGCCGCCGCCCGCGACGGTTTCGACGAACCCAAAAGACAGGCGAGCGCGGATTGATGCAGCGGCACAGCTATCTTCTCGTCAATCTCGGCCTCGCGCTTCTCGCGTGCGTCTTCTTCGTCGCGTCGATCTATGTCGGACGCGGTGGCGAACTTCTCGTCGGCAAGCTTCACGCGATCGACGAGACGGATCGCTCGCTCGCCTGGCTGATCCTGCGCGAAGTGCGTCTGCCGCGCGCTCTGCTCGGACTTTTCGTCGGCGCGACGCTCGGCCTCACCGGCGCGGCGCTGCAGGGCCTGTTGCGCAATCCGCTTGCCGAACCGGGTCTTATCGGCGCGTCGTCGGGCGCGGCGCTGGGCGCGGTTCTGGTTTTCTATTTCGGCCTGGCCGCCGGCTCCGCCATGCTTGTGCCTTTCGGCGGTGTCGTGGGCGCGCTTCTTTCTCTCGGCATTCTCTATCTGCTCGCCGGCCGCAATCCCTCGATCGTCACGCTCATTCTGGCCGGCGTCGCGATCTCGGCCTTCACCTCGGCGCTGACCTCGCTAGCGCTCAGCCTCGCGGCCTCGCCCTATGCGGTCTATGAAATCATCTTCTGGCTGCTCGGTTCCTTCACCGACCGCAGCATGGATCAGGTCCGCTTCGCCGCGCCCTTCATGGCCATCGGCGCGATCCTCGTCGCCTCGACCGCGCGCGGCCTCGACGCGCTGACGCTGGGCGAGGATACGGCGGCGACGCTCGGCTTCAACCAGTCTTCGCTGAAAGCGCGCGCCGTGCTCGGCACCGGCCTTGCGGTCGGCGCCGCCGTTTCCGTCACCGGCGTCATCGGCTTTGTCGGTCTCGTCGTGCCGCATCTGGTGCGGCCTCTGGTCGGCCATCAGCCGGGCAGGCTGCTGCTGCCAAGCGCGCTCGCGGGCGCCGCGCTGCTCCTTGCCGCCGATCTTCTCGTGCGCCTGCCGCTCGACGGACCGGAACCGAAACTCGGCGTCGTGACGTCGCTGATCGGCGCGCCGTTCTTTCTCTGGCTGATCCTCCGCACAAGGCGGGAGACACCTTGATGGAACTTCGCGTCGAAAATCTCCGGGCCTCGCTTGGCGGTGCGCGCGTGTTGCGCGGTCCGTCCGTCGCGGCGCACTCCCCGAACTTCATCGGTCTCGTCGGGCCGAATGGCGCCGGCAAGACGACGCTGGTGCGCGCTATCGCCAATCTCATTCCATTCGAAGGCACGATCGCTCTCGACGGCGCCGCCGTCAACGTCATCGAAGCCCGCGCCCGTGCGAGGAAGATCGCCTATCTCGCGCAAGGCGCCGAAAGCCACTGGCCGTTGACGGCCGAGCGCCTCGTCGCCCTTGGGCGCCTGCCGCATCTCGAACCTTTCCGCGCGCCGCAACCGTCCGACGAAGAGGCGATCGAACATGCGATGGAACTCGCCGACGTCGCGCAGTTCCGTCAACGCGATGTGCTGACATTGTCCGGCGGCGAACGCGCCCGCGTGCTGCTTGCCCGCGCGCTCGCGGTCGAAGCGGAGCTTCTGCTGGTCGACGAGCCGGTCGCCTCGCTCGATCCCTATCACCAGCTCGGCGTCATGGAAGTGCTGCGTGCCTATGTCGACCGGGGCCGCATGGTGATCGCGGTCCTGCACGATCTCTCGCTCGCCGCGCGTTTCTGCGATCGCCTGATCCTGCTCGACGAAGGCGTCATCCGCGCCGACGGCGTCCCGGCGCAGGTGCTGACGCCCGAAAATCTCCGCAGCGTTTACCGCGTGGAGGCGCAGATCGGCGGCGAGGGGCGGAACTTCTTCGTGCAGCCGATGAAAAGGGTGGAATAGGTAAGAGGCCCCGCGCCTTCTCCCGGTTCGTCATGGCCGGGCTTGGCCCGGCCATCCACGTCTTTGGAGCCTCGGTAGTGAAGACGTGGATACGCGACCTCCTTTAATTGAAGGAGGGCCCGCGCATGACGTAAAAGTGGCGAGGGGTGCCCTCACTCCGCCGCGACGTAGTTCCCGACCTTCTGGCCGAAATTCACCATCTTCAGATACTCGATGCCTTCCTCGGCAATTGCGTCGCCGACCATCCCGTCGCCTTCGCTCCGGAGCTCTTCCATGTCGACATAGACGGCATAGAAGGCCTTGGTGCGGTCGGTAATGATGCCGCCCTTGAGAAGCGTTTTGATCAGCACCCGGAATATGTTCGTACTGCTCTTCATCGCCTTGCGCCGCACCTCGTCGGTACGGGCCGCGATGAGCTGCGCCTGGACTTCCTGCCAGTCGAGGCCGAAGCGGGCATACATGTATTTCTTCTGTTCCGGCGAGCCGAGATTGAAGAGCAGTGTCTGGAAGCAGGTCGCCGCCCAGTCCTCGATGATGTTGCGCTCTTCCTCATTGAGCTTCGGGATAGTGCGGTCAGCCCATATCTTGCCGAACTTGTGGTGGAAGGCTTCATCCGTCATCACGAGCTGGCAGAGATGGCGCAGCAGCGGATCGTTCGCATAGGTATAGAGCGAGGCGAAGGCGCCCATGGCGAGCCCTTCGACCAGCATCTGCATGCCGACGATCTTCTTGTAGACTTCCGGCGCGAGAACCATTTCGGTGAGAAGGTTGCCGAGCGTCGGGCCGACCGGGAAGGGCTTACCCCAGCGCGTTTCGATATATTTCGCAAAGCCGGTCACATGGCGCGCCTCTTCGCGCGTCTGGTTCGCTGCATATTCCTGCGCGCCCGGATCCTTCAGGATGTGGCAGAGCGAGGCCGACAGCGCCAGCGCGCCCGCTTCGCCATGCAGGATCGACGACAGCGTCCAGCGCATGGATTCGTTCGCGAACTGGATCTTCTGGTCTTCGGTCAGTTTCTCGGCGAGCGGAAGCTGCAGCTCGAGCACCTGCCCGAAGGGAATGATCGGTTCCTTGTTCATGTCGAAGGGCTGATCGAAGTCGATATATTTCTTGTCCAGCGGATCCCAGAAATGGTCATGCGTCGCCGAGATGATCTTGTCGAAGGCGGTCGAGCGCCGGCCATAGCGCTCCACATCCATCATCGCGGGAAAGTCGTCCGGCGCCACGGCGTCGTAGGCGGCGTCCTTGGTGATGTCCTTGCTCACGTTTCGGTCCTCTCCTCTGGGCGCGCATGGGGCCGCGCCGCTCATGTTCCTCCGTCCGCCGCGGGTTTCCGCGCCAGCCTTGCTTTCAATCTGCGCCAGACTGTCGCGGGTCCAAACCGCAAACGCGATTTTGTTTGGAAATGGCAAACGAAAATTAATATTACGGAGAATAATTATCAGCCGGCATCGTCCGGATCGCGCATCTGCCGCGCGGCCTCGACTGCGGCGGCCTGAAGCACCGGCACAGCCTCCCGGGCGCGCTCGGCAGTCAGCCGGTTCGACGGCGCCGTGATGCCGAGGGCAAAGCGCGAAAGGCCCGGGCTCACGAAGACGGGCACGGCGATGGTCGCGGTCGCGGCGTCGAACTCGCCCTGTTCATAGCGATAGCCGTCGGCGAGGATGCGTTCCGACAGGTCGAAGATCGCGCGGACGCTGCGCGGCGTCTTCGGTGTCAGCGCCGCCGGAGGGTGGTCGCGATAGAGCGATTGCACATAGGCCCGCTCGCGATAGGCGAGCAGCACCTGACCGGAGCCGCAGGCGTGGGCGTCGCGTCGCGGCAGCTTCATCAGTCCGGCCCCGCCGAAATCGACTGGGCGCGACGGATCGATCTCGATGGCCTGCGGGCCGTCAAGGGCGGCGATGAAGACGATCTCGCCGAGCGCCGTGCCGGCACGGAGCACCATGCCGCGCGCCGCGTGGCTGAGCGTCGCCATCAGCGTCACGCGATCTGCAACGCGGAAAATCTTGTGGCCGAGCGTATAGCGCCCGTCGTCCCCGTCCTTGCGCACATAGCCGTGCCGCACCAGCACGGCAAGATGTCCGAAGGCGGTCGAACGGTTCATGCCTTCAGCCTTCGCGATCTCTGCAAGGCTCATCGGCCGCCTCTCGCGCGAAAGGCGTTCTATTAGCGTCAATGCCTTGTCGATCGAGCTGTTTTCATACTGGGCCATCGGGAATTCTTATCAGCCTTGGTCTCATGCTGCGAGCGGCAGAAGCGGCTTTCGCCGGGGCCGGGCTTCGGCGATCATGGCTTCCTTGCGGGGCCACGTCATCAGGTGAAGAAACAGGACCATGAACAAGCAACCGACCGGCAGAACGATCGACACGCCGCAAACGCGCTCGCCCTCCTTCACGCTGAGCTTCGAGGACACCGACTTCCTGCTGCGCGACGAGCTTCGCCCCGTGCGGTTGCAGCTTGAACTCCTGAAGCCCGAACTCGTGCTTCAGGATCACAATATCCGCTCGACCATCGTCGTCTTCGGCAGCGCGCGCGTGCCGTCTCCGGAAGATGCCGCCGATCATTGCAGCGAGGCCAATACGGCGCTGGCCGCCGATCCCGACAATCCGGAACTGCAGCGCGCCGTCCGTGCCCGCGAAAACCAGCGCCGGCGCTGCCGCTATTACGAAGAGGCGCAGCGTTTCGGCCGTCTGGTGTCGGAAGCCGCGCAGACGCCGCAGGGCCGCGATTATGTCATCATGACGGGCGGCGGTCCGGGCATCATGGAAGCCGCCAATCGCGGTGCCGCCGAGGCAAAGCGCGTTTCGGTCGGGCTCAATATCAGCCTGCCGCGCGAGCAGATGCCGAACCCCTACATCACGCCGGAGCTCGCTTTCCAGTTTCACTATTTCGCGCTGCGCAAGATGCATCTGCTGATGCGCGCCAAGGCGCTCGTGGTTTTTCCCGGCGGCTTCGGCACGCTCGACGAACTCTTCGAAACGCTGACGCTGATCCAGACCGGCAAGATCGATCCGATGCCGGTGCTGCTCTTCGGCGAGGAATATTGGCGGCGCGTCATCAATTTCGATGTCATGGTCGAAGAGGGCGTCATCTCGCCATCGGATCTCGACATCTTCCATTTCGTCGAAAGCGCGGACGAGGCCTGGAATTTCATCGCCGCCTTCAATGCGCCGGGCCCGAAAGAGCCGCCGATGCAGAGAAACGAACCGCTCTGATCCGAACGCGCCGTCGCGCGTATGAAGTCGGCGTCACAATCGACATCGGAATCCCATGCCCGTCATCCTCTGGTTTCGTCAGGATCTCCGCCTCGCCGACAATCCGGCGCTGACGGCGGCTGTCGAAACCGGTGAGGAGATCATCGCCCTCTATATCCTCGATACCGACAATACCCTCGGCGGCGCATCGCGCTGGTGGCTCCACGGGAGCCTCGAAGCGCTTGCCGCCGATCTCGGGAGACGCGGGGTGACGCTTACCCTGCGCCGGGGTCGCGCGACCGATATCGTTCCGGCTCTCGCGCGCGAGGCGAAGGCGAGCGCCGTTTTCTGGAATCGGTGTTACGATCCCGTCGCCATTGCAGACGATGAAAAACTTGCGCCAGCGCTCGCCGCATCGGGCGTATCCGCGCGAAGCTTCAATGGCGCCCTTCTGCTTGAACCTTCGGAACTGAAGACCGACAGCGGCGGCCCCTTCAAGGTCTTCACGCCCTTCTGGCGGGCATTGGCCGCGCAGGCACCCTTCGATGCGCCGCTTCCGGCACCGAAGAAAATACGCGCCGGTTCGCCGGTTCCGTCCGACCGGCTGGCCTCGTGGGGCCTCCGCTCCGCGAAACCCGATTGGGCGGCGGGATTGCGCGAGACATGGAAACCCGGCGAGACGGAAGCGGCCGCGCGGCTGACGCGCTTTCTGGACGGTCCGGTTTCTCTTTACGCCGAGGCGCGCGACTATCCCGCCGTCGCGGCGACGTCGCGCCTCTCGCCGCATCTCCATTTCGGCGAAATCTCACCGCGCCAGATCTGGGCGGCCGCGGAGGCCGCGCGTCATGCAATGCCTCGCACGGCAAACGGCGTGGAGGCATTTCTGCGCGAACTGGCCTGGCGCGAATTTTCCATCCATCTCCTCCACCACTGGCCCGGCATCGTCGAACACGCATGGAAGCCCGCCTTCGATGAATTTCCGTGGGTGGAGGACGAAACGCATCTGCGAGCCTGGCGGAAGGGGCTCACCGGCTATCCGATCGTCGATGCTGGCATGCGCGAATTATGGACGACCGGCTACATGCATAATCGGGTGCGCATGATCGCGGCATCCTTCCTCGTCAAGGACCTGTTGATCCATTGGCGGCACGGCGCGGAATGGTTCGAGGACACGCTGGTCGACGCCGACCTCGCGAACAATCGCGGCGGCTGGCAATGGGTTGCCGGTTCCGGCGCCGATGCCGCGCCTTATTTCCGCGTCTTCAATCCGGTGCTGCAGGGCGAGAAATTCGACGCCGATGGCGATTACATTCGCCGCCATGTGCCGGAACTGGCCCGGCTCGACAGGCGCTTCATCCATCGCCCCTGGGAAGCGCCTCCGTCGGTGCTTGCCGATGCGGGCATCGTGCCTGGCGAAACCTATCCGGCGCCGATTGTCGATCATGCCCGAGCACGGCAGCGCGCACTCGCCGCCTTCGCGAAAATCAAAGGGAACTAGCGTGTCGCGATGTAATGCGCGTAAAGCGCGAGGCTCGCGGCCACCGTCGCGTTGAGCGATTCGACCGCGCCGGTCGTCGGGATCGAAAGCCGCCTGAGCGTCAGCGCTTCGGGAATGCCGCGGCCTTCCTCGCCGAGGACGAGCCGGAGGTCGCGCGGCCAGTCCACAAGGGCCATATCTTCGCCGCCGGCATCGAGCGCGAAAATCGGACCGGCTGCTTCGTCCAGCGTTTCCCATGACGGTCCGCGCAGCAGCACCAGTTCGAACTGCGCGTTGGCGGCCGCACGAAGGGCCTTCGGATGGAAAGGATGCGCAGCCTCGTTCATCAGGATGATCCGCTGCGCGCCGAAAGCCGCCGCACTTCGCAGCGCCGCGCCGAGATTGTTCGGATCGCCGAGAGCGCAGACGAGTTCGAGGCCGCGCGGTGGCGCTGAAAGATCGGCCGCCGACATTGCCGGCACCTTGCCGACGAGCAGCGGCGTGCCGGTGCCAGAAACGTCGAGTGCCTCGAAGAGCGCCCGCGACAAGCGATATTTTTCGATGTGATCGGGAAGCGCCCAGCCGTCGATCTGCGCCGGGTCGAGCGCGAGCAGCGCGTGAAAACGGTCGGGATGCGCGGCCAGCGCCTCGGGCACGGCTTTGCGTCCGGCGAGCAGAAACTCGCCATACTTCTTGATCCCGCGCGTCTCGGTGATCTGTTCCCAGATTTTGGCCTGCGGATTTTGCAGGCTTTCGATCACGCGCCAGAAGCCGCCGCTCATATTCCTTCACCCTCGCTCATACGAATGGCAATTTCGCCGAAATTCGCCGGAAAATCTCAAAATTATGCCGCTATTTCGACGTGATGCCTTCCTAGCT
The DNA here is from genome assembly GCA_903889655.1 of uncultured Alphaproteobacteria bacterium. Lineage (GTDB taxonomy): Bacteria > Pseudomonadota > Alphaproteobacteria > Parvibaculales > Parvibaculaceae > Parvibaculum. The sequence goes on from CAISYL010000212.1 coordinate 27,919, forward strand.
TCGATCCGGGTACATTTCCGCCGCCGGCCGCGGCCTGTCGCCGCCGCCGCTGGCAGAGTGGATAAAGGAGGTTGGGATATGAGTACACCTCGCAGCAATGCGGACAAGCCGTCCAGGGGCAGGAAGCTGCTTCTTGCCGCGCTGGCGGCCGCCGCCTTCGCCAGCGGTATCGCTGCGACGCCGGCATTCGCCGATCCGCGTTGGCACCATGACAGGTGGGATCGTCACTATCATCGCGGCTGGGTCCGTTATTACGACGGCCCTTACGTCTATTACGCGCCGCCGCCGCCTCGGGTGTTCTATGCGCCGCCCCCGCCGCCGGTCTACTACGCGCCACCGCCTCCGCCGCCGGTCTATTACGGCGGACCTTCGCTCAACGTGGTCATCCCGATCCGTTGAATGCCGTGGCGGGGCGGCCGGATGTACGCCGCCCCGTCGCGACGTCTGTCGAAGAGGTTGAAGAACTCCATCCGCCCGCCGAGAATGACCGGCAAAAATCGGCGGGGGAGAAATGACCGACGCACCGATCGGCGATGAGTTCAATGCGCCGCGAGCCTTGCCTGTCGGCGGCTTTTGCGACGACGCCTTTGCCGCCGTACGCGAAGCCTTCATCGCGAATTTCATGGCGCTCGGCGAGCCTGGCGCTGCGGTCACGATTTCCATTGGCGGCCGCGTCGTCGTCGACCTTTGGGGCGGCTGGTCCGACCGCGCCCGCGTCGCGCCCTGGAAGCAGGACACGCTGGTCAATTTCTTCTCGGTCGGGAAGGCCTTCACGACGCTTTGCGCGCTCCGTCTTGTCGGTGCGGGCCTCGCCGATCTCGACCGTCCGCTTGCGCGCGACTGGCCGGAATTCGCAGCCGGCGGCAAGGGCGAGATTACGCTGCGCCATGTGCTCTCCCATCGCGCCGGACTTCCCGCCATCGCCCGCGCGCTTCCAGATGGGTCGATGCTCGATTGGCAGGCGATGACGAAATCTCTCGAGGAACAGACGCCCTGGTGGCAACCGGGCAGCGCGCATGGCTATCACGTCAACACATTCGGCTATCTTGTCGGTGAACTCGTGCGGCGCCTCACTGGCGCGACGCTCGGCGACATGCTGCGCGAGGAGATCGCAAAGCCGCTCGGCGCCGACGTGCATATCGGGCTGCCCTTGTCCGAACATGGCCGCGTCGCGGAATTCCACTGGCCCGAGGGCGGACGTCCAGCGATGCCCGGCAACCTCGCCGGCGATGCGCTGATGCGCTGGAACACCTACTGGAATCCGCCGGGTATTTCGGGCGCGGGCTGGGTCAACACGGCGGCCTGGCGCAGCGCCGAAATTCCCTCGACCAATGGCCATGGCACGGCGAGGGGCGTCGCGCGCATCTACGCGGCGCTCGTTCGCGGCGGTGCGACCGATGGCGTCGAGATCGTCGGCGGAGATCTGCTGCGCGAGGCGGTGCGGACGCATTCGTTCGGTATCGACCGCGTGCTGGAACGCACGACGCGCTTCGGCCTCGGCTTCCAGCTTCCGCATGAAGAAAGAAAGCTCGGACCCAACGGCGGCGCCTTCGGACATTTCGGTGCCGGCGGATCGCTCGGCTTCTGCGATCCTGAAACCGGCCTCGCCTTCGCCTATGTCACCAACGATATGGGGCCGCGCTGGCAAAACCCGCGTAACCGCGCACTGGTCGACGCGGCTTACGCGAGTCTTGCCTGAGGCGCGTGACGGATCTATTTCGTCTGATACTTGAATTCGGGAAGGTTCGTCAGCGCTTCCTTCGAGCCGCCGGGCAGGACCAGCTTGTCGTCGCCGATTTTCAGCGAGGTATAAGGCACCGCGACATATTTGGCGCCGACGCCGAGGAAGCCGCCCACCGAAAGCACCGCATAAGGAACATGATCGCTGCGATTGATGAGGAGGTCGTTGACCGTGCCGATCTTTTCGTTCTTGTCGTTGGTGACATTGGCGCCGATGATTTTCGACGCACGATAGGCGGTCTGCAGGCTCGACACGTCGACGGTCAGCGACGCCACCGGCTGCGGCGTCAGGTCGGCGGCGAGGGCAGTTGTCCCCAACAGGACGGCAAGCAGCGCACCCGAAATCACAGATTTCATGGGATCGATTCTCCGTTTGGTGAAACGGCTGCCGCAAGGCGAGCAGCCTCGCTCCAGACAACGCCGGGACGTGGGATTGTTTCCGGAATGCGGGGGCTCTATTTCATGTGGCGCTGCAATAAATTGCCGCGCGAGCCGGTGTGATCTGGCATAGTTTAAGGCAGCAAAACGCGACGGGCCTGAAGGCCCGCGAGACACAGGGAGAATGGCATGAGCGATTACAGGCTTTTGATCGGCGGCAAACTCGTCGCGGGCGATCAGATGATGGACGTCGTCAATCCGGCGACGGAAGAGGTGCTGGCGAAATGCCCCCGCGCCTCGAAGGCGCAACTCGACCAGGCGGTCGCCGCCGCGAAAGCGGCTTTCCCCGGCTGGGCCGCGACGCCGATTGCCGAACGCAAGAAGGCGCTGGGCGCCATTGCCGACATCATCGAGAAGAATGCGGGCGAGCTTGCGCGGCTCCTCACGCAGGAGCAGGGCAAGCCCATCGGCGACGCAACCGGCGAGGTCTATGGCACGGCGGCCTTCTTCCGCTACTTCACGATGCTCGACATGCCCGTGAAGGTGATCGACGACAGCGAGCATCGCCGCGTCGAGGCGCATCGGAAACCGCTCGGCGTCATTGGCGCCATCGTGCCGTGGAATTTCCCGCTGATCCTGATGGCCTTCAAGGTGCCGCCGGCGCTGCTCGCGGGCAACGCGATCGTGCTCAAGCCCGCGCCGACGACGCCGCTCTCGACGCTGCGCCTCGGCGAGCTCATCAAGGACGTGCTGCCGGCCGGCGTCCTCAACATCAGCACCGACGCGAACGATCTCGGCGGTGCGCTGACCGCGCATCCCGACGTCCGCAAGATTTCCTTCACGGGCTCGACCGCGACCGGCGCGAAGGTCATGGCGGGTGCGGCGGCGACCCTGAAGCGCATCACGCTCGAACTCGGCGGCAATGACGCAGGCATCGTGCTCGACGACGTCGATCCGAAGAAGACGGCGCCCGCGCTTTTCCAGAGCGCCTTCCAGAACAACGGCCAGGTCTGCATCGCGATGAAGCGGCTCTATGTGCATGAGTCGATCTATGACGAGATGTGCTCGGAACTCGCGAAGCTCGCCGACGCGGCCATCGTCGGCAACGGCCTCGAACAGGGCACGCAGCTCGGGCCGCTCCAGAACCGCATGCAGTTCGAGAAGGTGAAGGAACTCCTCGACGACGCGAAGAAGACCGGCAAGGTCATCGCGGGCGGTACGGTGCCGGACCAGGCGGGCTTCTTCATCAAGCCGACCATCGTCCGCGACATCACCGACGGCGCGCGTCTGGTGGATGAGGAGCAGTTCGGCCCGGTGCTTCCGGTCATCAGCTACAAGGACCCGGAAGACGCGGTGGCCCGCGCCAACGCCTCGCCCTACGGCCTCGGCGGCTCGATCTGGTCGTCGGACCTCGACCGCGCCTATGCGCTGGCCGAGAAGATGGACTCAGGGTCCGTCTGGGTGAACAAACACGCCGAACTCGCGCCCAACATCCCCTTCGGCGGCGCGAAACAATCGGGCCTCGGCACCGAACTCGGCGAGGAAGGTCTCGCGGAATTCACGCAGCTGAAGATCATCAACGTCGCAAGGTGAGATGATCCGTGGACGTTAGGGCCGCCGCTCAGAGATGGGTGGCGGCGCTGAAGCAATCGACAAAAGGGTCACTAAGCTCCATGCGATGCTGGCGATTCTGCCGCGATGTTCGTTATAGAGTCCCTTTTTCTCGGAGAGCTTTGGCGATTTGTTCATAAGTGTTGATCGACTCTTTGAGTCGCTTGATCCAATCCGCCGTCTCATCGACCCAAGGGCCATCACCTTTGCGAGATGCGAGCTTCATTTCCCCGGATTCCAACGGTGCGAGATCGCGCCGTAAGTTCGGAATTTCGACATGCTCAATTCTCTGCAGATAATCTTCTAGATATTTCAAGGTCGCCTCCTCGGGAGCCGCCCCGCGTCGTACATGAAGGGGCTTCGGTTGGGTATTTAGAAGGGCAACTCTGGTTGTGGACTTTCCGGCGGTGTCGTATCCGGCGGCACGTCCGCATGTCTCTTACCGTTGATAACCTCAGAGACACGGCCTTGATTAATGCCGAACCTCGAAGCCACATCGTGCTGCATAAATCCGAGTGAACAAAGGTGTTTTATCTTTGCCGCCATGGCGGCGGTTACCTGCGGCGACCCACATCGTTTTGACATAACGTCACTCCAAACAGAAGATCGGTCGTCAGTAGCCGCGATGGGGGCCGCTTGATATACATCTCTTTGGTCGGAGCGATATATCACAATGTCGCTTCACGGACCCGCAGACGACCGATCAAGGATTTGCGGGTTCATCGGGCGGCACGCGTCCAACGTGCCACCCGATTGCGTCCGACTCGATTCGGCGAAAAACGCAACGTCAGTATACCCATGACACGATGTTTTTCCGAATCGTCCGCCTGTTTATCCACAGATTTAGAAGCCGATGCTGCGGTCTACGGACAAGGTGCGGCCATACACATCAAGAGGCGATAAAAAGGGCGCGAAGAACAAGGAAATTAGTTTGGCAAATGACGGGGCGTGACGCTCTCGTATTCTAATGGATGCTCCAAACTTTCAAGCTCGAGCCTCCCCTTGCGCATTCCCCCGATGCGCCTACTGTCGCCCTATGTCCCAATCCGAAAACTGGCGCCTGAAGGCTCTGAAATATGTGAGCCTCGCGCGCAATCCAGGCGACGTCGCCCTGAAGCGGCGTTTCCTGATGCTGGCGACCGCCTGCATGCGTCATGCGGTAAAGCTCGTCACGCCGCCGAAGCCGAACGGGCGCTGAGCCGGTCCGACGGGCTTACCACCATCCTTCGTGACGATAGGCATGGCGCTCCCACCGGTCTTCCACCGGCCGGCAGCGGTCGCCGTCCTCGTCGCAGATCAATTGCTGGCAGTCGTCCCCGTCCCAGTCGCATTCCGTTCTGTAGGTATGCTCGGGCCGTACGTAGCGGCAATCGTCGCCGTCCCAGTCGCACTGGACCTGGGGGCGATCGTAACGGTCATAGCCGTCGTCATCGGCCCGTGCCGCACCGGCTCCCGCGCTGAGAGCGCCGAAGCCCGCTGCCGTCGCGACCGCCAGCATCAGCGCAAATTTCCTGAACCGTTTCATGGGTCCACTCCTCGAAGACGCTCCCCAGGCGAGGAGCGAGGGTGGGCCTTGCAGGCTGAACCCGCCGTGAACGGGCCGTTTAGGTGGAGATATGCGGGGGAAGGCTGGTGCCCACGGAGTGGATCGAACACTCGACCTCTCCCTTACCAAGGGAGTGCTCTACCACTGAGCTACGTGGGCCGCTTCGGAGGCCCCGGCGAACCGGGGGCGAAAGGGAGGGCGGGCCGGGCGAAGCAGGCCGAACCCCTTTTCGGGCGGGCGGAAAGTGCCACAGCCCACCCCCCTCATGCAACAGGGAATGGACCTTTGCCCACAGGCTGTTGACGCCCGGTTAGCGATGGGCCATATGCGAGGTCCAGATGGAGCTTCGAAAAAGCCGATGAGCATGAAACCCAAGGCCGACGACAACCAGACCCGCGCCCCCCACGGTCAGGGCCCCGCCCGCAGTCAGCAGGCGAAGGAAGCCCGCCTCGCCGAGGCGCTGCGCGCCAATCTCCGCAAGCGCAAAGCCCAGGCCAAAGGCCGCGATGCCGACGCCGCTGCGCCGGAAAAAGGCCCCAAAGGCAAGTAACAGTCGCGTCCGCCGGCCATCGGGCCGGCCGGGCCCGTGACTCTTCCGGCCCGCCCCCCTATAAATCCGGGGATGTTCGGGGCATATGGGCTCCGGGCTCCGGCATCGGACCCATCATGGACACCATTCACATTCGCGGCGGCCGCAGGCTTTCGGGCTCGATTCCGATCAGCGGCGCGAAAAACGCAGCCCTTCCCCTGATGACGGCGGCCCTGCTGACGGCCGAGCCGGTCAAATTCACCAATGTTCCGGCCCTGACCGACGTGCGCTCGCTGGCCAAGCTCCTCGGCGTGCTTGGCTCGAGCGTCGAGCGCAACGGCGACAGCGTGACGATCTCGACGCCCGAGATCACCTCGACCACCGCGCCCTACGAAATCGTCTCGCAGTTCCGCGCGAGCTTCTGGGTGCTCGGGCCGCTCGTCGCCCGCTGCCGCGAGGCCAAGGTCTCGCTGCCCGGCGGCTGCGCCATCGGTGCGCGGCCTGTCGATCTCTATATCAAGGGCCTCCAGAAGATGGGCGCCGAGATCGACCTCGTCGAAGGCTATGTGCTGGCCAAGGCTCCCGACGGCCTCAAGGGCACGGTCATCCGCTCTCCCATCGTTTCGGTCGGCGTCACCCACACGCTGATGATGGCGGCGACGCTCGCCGACGGCGAAACGATCCTCGAAAACGCGGCCCGCGAGCCGGAAGTCTCCGACCTCGCGCATTGCCTCGTCTCGATGGGTGCGAAGATCGAAGGCATCGGCACCTCGACGCTCCGCATCGAAGGCGTCGAGAAGCTGAAGGGCACCACCCATCGCGTCATCGCCGACCGCATCGAGGCCGGCACCTATGCGATCGCCGCCGCCATGACCGGCGGCGAGGTGACGCTCGAAGGCGTCGAGGCCGAAACCTTCGACGCGGCGCTTTCCGTGCTGCGTGCGGCGGGCGCCGGTGTCGACGTCCAGCAGGGCCAGGTCCGCATCTTCAGGAACGGCGAAAGGCTGCAGGCGACGAACGTCGTGACGCAGGTTTTCCCGGGCTTCCCGACAGATTTGCAGGCCCAGTTCATGGCGCTGATGACGACGGCGGACGGTGAATCCGAAATCACCGAGACGATCTTCGAAAACCGCTTCATGCATGTGCAGGAACTGGCGCGCTTCGGCGCCGACATTTCGCTCCACGGCGACAAGGCGCTGGTGCGCGGCGTGGAGAAGCTGAAGGCCGCTCCCGTCATGGCGAGCGACCTGCGCGCCTCGGCGGCGCTGATCGTCGCCGCGCTCGCCGCCGAAGGCGAGACCACCATCAACCGCGTCTATCATCTCGATCGCGGCTTCGAGCGCATGGAAGAAAAGCTCGGCGCCTGCGGTGCCGAGATCTGGCGCGCGAAAGCGTCTTGAGGACAGGGGACCGATGAGCGATTTGCGGCTGAGTGCGGAAGACGCTGCCGATCTCGAAGTGATCTCGGCCTTTCTGCAGGACGCGGTGACGAAGGTCGGCGATCTCGCTTTTTTGCCGAGCGCGCGGCGCTTCGCGATGGTGCTGAACCGCTTTCGCTGGGAAGGCGAGACCGCGACCGGCAAGAGCGCGGGCGCGCTGCGCACGCATGAACGCGTGCGCGCCGGTCTGCATTTCGAAAATGTCCTGAAGGCGCAGGCGCGCGGCATCCGTCAGGACCATGCCGACGGCGTGCTGAACCTTCTCGCCCTCCGCTTCGAGGAACTCGATACGCCGTCCGGCATCGTGATCCTGACCTTCTCCGGCGGCGGCGAGCTCAGGCTTGAAGTCGAGGCGCTCGATGCGCATCTCTCGGATCTCGGCCTCGTCTGGCCGACGCCGAACCTTCCCGAACACGATCTCGGTTAATCATGGCCATCCGACTGGACGCATCAACGCCCGACTTCGAGCGGGCCTTCGAAACGCTGCTCGCGGGCAAGCGCGAATCCTCCGTCGACGTCAACGACGCCGTGGCGAAGATCATTGCGGATGTCCGCACGCGTGGCGATGCGGCCCTGATCGAACTCACGAATAAATTCGACCGTCTGTCTCTGACGCCCGAAACGCTCCGCATCCCCGACGCCGATCTCGATGCGGCGGTGAAAGCCTGCGATGCGACGACCCTCGATGCGCTGAAGCTCGCCAAGACCCGTATCGAAGCCTATCACGCCCGTCAGAAGCCGGCGGATGCGCGCTATACGGACGAGCAAGGCGTCGAGCTCGGTCATCGCTGGACGCCGGTCGGCGCCGTCGGCCTCTATGTGCCGGGCGGCACCGCGAATTATCCAAGCTCCGTGCTGATGAACGCGGTTCCCGCGAAGGTCGCGGGCGTTCGCCGCGTCGTCATGGTCGTGCCGACGCCGGACGGCAAGGTCAATCCTCTGGTGCTCGCCGCCGCCCGTCTCGCCGGTGTCGACGAGGTCTATCGCGTCGGCGGCGCGCAGGCGGTGGCGGCGCTCGCCTACGGCACCGCGACCGTCAAGCCGGTCGACAAGATCGTCGGTCCGGGCAATGCCTTCGTCGCCGCCGCCAAGCGCCAGGTTTTCGGCATCGTCGGCATCGACATGATCGCGGGCCCGTCGGAAATTCTCGTCGTCGCCGATGGCAAGAACGATCCGGCCTGGATCGCTGCCGATCTCCTGTCGCAGGCCGAACATGACGAAAGTTCGCAGTCGATCCTGATCACCGACCATGTCGCTTTCGCGACCCGCGTCGAGGAAGCGGTCGCCTCCCAGTTGAAGCTGCTGCCGCGCGAAGCGACGGCGACGAAGAGCTGGGCCGATTTTGGCGCGGTCATCATCGTGAAGTCGCTTGCCGACGCCGTGCCGCTGGTCGACCGGCTCGCGCCCGAACATCTCGAAATCGCCGTCGACGATCCGGAGCCGCTCGCCGCCGCGATCTCCAATGCCGGTGCGATCTTCCTCGGTCGCTACACGCCGGAGGCGGTAGGCGACTATGTGGCGGGCTCCAACCACGTATTGCCGACGGCCCGCAGCGCGCGCTTCTCGTCGGGCCTCAACGTGCTCGACTTCATGAAACGCACCTCGATCGTCCGCTGCGACGCGGCGTCTCTGGCCGCTATCGGCCCGGCCGCCGTCGCGCTCGCCGCCGCCGAGGGACTTCAGGCGCATGGCCGCTCGGTATCGATCAGGCTGAATAAGTAAGGCTGCGGGCTCCCGCTCGCATCTCTCCCGCAAATCGGCTTAAAGTGGCCGCGCTGAAACGCGTGAAGACCGGGTCCATGGACGCTTCGGACGACAGATCGACTTTCCGCATCGCCGAGCTTGTGCTCGACGAGAAGACGGTCGTGCGCCGCAGTCCCGACGTCGAGCATGAGCGCAAGGTCGCGATCTTCGATCTGCTGGAGGAAAACAGCTTCGCGCCGACCGGCAGCCCCGGCGGGCCCTACAAGCTGCATCTGGCGATCGAGGAAAGCCGTCTCGTCTTCGACATAAGGCTCGAGGACGGAAACGAGCATGGCAAGATCATGTTGTCGCTGACGCCTTTCCGAAAGATCATCAAGGACTATTTCCTGATCTGCGAAAGCTATTACGACGCGATCAAGACGGCGGCGCCGACCCAGATCGAGGCGATCGATATGGGCCGTCGCGGGCTCCACAATGAAGGCTCGCAGCTTCTGAAAGAACGCCTCGCAGGCAAGGTCGACATCGATTTCGATACGGCGCGGCGCCTTTTCACGCTGATCTGCGTCCTCCACATCAAGGGTTGATGCGGTGGCTGGCGACAACAAGCTCCCGGGCTCCATCCTTTTCGTCTGCAACCTCAATGCGGTCCGCTCGCCCATGGCGGAAGCCCTGACGAAGTCGCTGTACGGCAAGCGCGCCTATATCGATTCCGCCGGTCTCGAACCGCGCGAGCGCGATCCCTTCGTCATCTGCGTGATGAGCGAGATCGACGTCGACATGGCCGAGGATCATCCGATGGATGTCGAGGAGATCAATATCGGCTCCTTCGACCTCGTGATCTGCCTGACGGAAGAAGCGCGCGCCCGGGTGGCCGAGCTGACGCGCGGCCAGGCTGTCGATGTCGAGTTCTGGCCGACCATCGATCCCTTCGCCGCCGGCGAGCAGGGAAGCCGCGAACAGAAGCTCGAAGCCTATCGCCTCCTGCGCGACGACCTCCGCCGCCTGATCGAGACGCGCTTCGGAGCCGCTGAAAAGAAGGCCGGTTGAGCTCCGCCGGGCGGATTTCGGCGATAAATCAAAGGTTTGTAGGGGCTACACTGCGGCTAAGGGGCCTCCGCCCCTTGATTTTGGCCGGGTTTATGCTCATTCTCCCGCCAAATCTCAAAGGAATATGAATGTCTAAAGAAGAACTGCTTGAGTTCCCGGGCGTCGTGACGGAATTGCTTCCGAATGCGACGTTCCGCGTGAAGCTCGAGAACGAACACGAAGTCATCGCCCATACCGCCGGCAAGATGCGCAAGAACCGCATCCGTGTCCTCGCCGGCGATAAGGTGCTTGTCGAAATGACGCCCTACGATCTGACCAAGGGCCGGATCACCTACCGCTTCAAGTAAGCGGACGGCGGGGGTTCTCGATGATGAGCCCCGTGCCTCTGGCGCCGTCATGACCCCTCCCGCAAAAACCCTTCCCGCCAAACCGCGTCTCGTCCTCGCCAGCGCCTCGCCGCGCCGTCTGGCGCTGCTTGCCCAGATCGGCGTCGGACCCGACCGGGTTTGCGCGGCCGATCTCGATGAAACGCCGGGCAAGGCTGAGTTGCCGCGTGAACATGCCCGTCGCCTCGCCCGCGAAAAGGCGGAAGCGGTGGCGAAGCTCGAAGCCGGTGCGCTGGTGCTGGCCGCCGATACGGTGGTCGCCTGCGGGCGCCGCATTCTCCCCAAGGCCGAAACCGAAGCGCAGGCGCGGGCCTGCCTGGCGCTCCTGTCGGGACGCGGCCATCGCGTCTATACGGCGGTGGTGCTTCTCCGCCCCGACGGAAAGCTCGCCGAACGCGTGAGCGACACCCGCGTCGCCTTCAAGCGCCTGTCGCCGGCTGAAATCGACGCCTATATCGAACATGGTGAATGGCACGGCAAGGCAGGGGGCTATGCTATTCAGGGCCACGCCGCGGCCTTCGTCCGCTTGCTGACCGGGTCCTATACCGGCGTGGTCGGATTGCCGCTGTTCGAGACCGCCGCGCTGTTGACAGGAGCGGGTTTCCCTCTCCGCTGACAACGGTGTTAGGATCGTCCAAACAGGGGTCGCGAAGGGGGAGATAAGCCGGTACGTCGGGGGGTGTGCCGGTGTTGCTCAAGGGTTTTCATGTCCGAGGAAGTGCTGATCAATGTAGGCCCCGGCGAAACGCGCGTCGCGGTCGTCGAGAATGGCCGTCCCGTGGAGCTCATCCTCGAGCGAACCATGGAAGACGACGTCAAGGCGAAGACCGGGCGTGCGGGCCATTCGCTGCTCGGCAACATCTTCCTCGGCCGCGTGCAGCGCGTGCTGCCCGGCATGCAGGCCGCCTTTGTCGAGATCGGGCTTGAGCGCGCGGGCTTTCTCGGCGCGCGCGAGGCGCGCTGCCTCTGCGAGCTGACGCATCTCGACGAACATATCCTGCCACCGATCAGCGCCTGCGTGACCGAAGGCCAGACGATCCTCGTCCAGGCGACGAAGGATCCCATCGGCGACAAGGGCGCGCGGCTTTCCGCCAACGTCACCATTCCGGGTCGCCTTCTCGTGCTGGTTCCGAACCAGTCCGGCGTCGCGCTCTCGCGCCGCATCGAGGACGAGACGGAACGCGAAAGGCTGACGGCGCTTGTCGAGGAGATGATCGCGCGTTTCGGTTCGATGGGCGTCACCGGCGAGCCGGCGGGCTTCATCGTCCGCACGGCGGCCATCGGCGCGACGGTCGACGATATCGCGGCCGATGCGCGCATGCTGGCCGAGGAATGGCGCAAGGTGCGCGAGATCGAGAAGCGCTCGAATCCGCCCTGCGTCGTCTTCCACGATCTCGATCCGGTGTCGAAGACGCTGCGCGACTATGTGAGCACCGACACGGCCCGCGTCCTGATCGACGATGCGGATGCCTTCGGCGAGGCGCAGCGTTATGCGCGCCAGGCCATGCCGGAGCTTCTCGATCGCATCCAGCTTTTCAACGGACCGGGCGCGCTCTTCTCGCTCTACGATATCGATGGCGAGATCGAGCAGGCGCTGGAGCCGCGCGTCGAATTGAAGTCGGGCGGCTGGATCACCGTCGAGACGACGGAAGCGCTGACTGCGATCGACGTCAATTCCGGACGCTATACCGCTGCGACCGGTCTCGAGGAAACGAGCGCCAAGATCAATCTCGAAGCGGTGGACGAGATCATCTACCAGCTTCGCCTGCGTGGTACCGGCGGCCTCATCGTCATCG
>CAISYL010000213.1 GCA_903889655.1 uncultured Alphaproteobacteria bacterium
CATGATCCGCGTTCCGCTGCGCGAAGGCCGTACGCTGCATCACGACATCGACGGCCGCCACGGCGCCGGCAAGGTCGTGCTGCGCGCGGCGCCCGCCGGTACGGGCATCATCGCGGGCGGCCCGATGCGCGCCGTCTTCGAAACGCTCGGTGTGCAGGACGTCGTTGCGAAGTCGCTCGGCTCGTCGAACCCCTACAACATGGTTCGCGCGACGTTCGATGCGCTGAAGCACGAGCAGAGCCCCCGCATGGTGGCGGCCCGCCGCGGCAAGAAGGTGAGCGAGATCGTCGGTCGCCGCGCCGATGGCGCCGGCGAGGCACTGTCCGAGTAATCGGACGGAACAGAGACTTCAAGTTAGAGGAACCGAGAGATGTCGGCGAAAAAGACAGACGGCAAGAAAACCGTGACCGTCCAGCAGACTGGCAGCACGCTTCGCAAGAAGCCGGGCCAGCGCGAGACGCTGATCGGTCTCGGCCTCAACAAGATGCGTCGGACGAACACGCTGGAAGACACCCCGGCAGTGCGCGGCATGATCAACAAGGTAGCCCATCTCGTCCGTATCGTGGACGAGGCCTGAGGCTTGCGAGGCTAGAATGACCACTCTCAACAAAATCAGCGACAATCAGGGCGCCCGCAAATCGCGCATCCGCGTCGGCCGTGGTATCGGCTCGACGAAGGGCAAGACCGGCGGCCGTGGCGTGAAGGGTCAGACGTCTCGTTCCGGCGTGGCCATCAAAGGCTACGAAGGCGGCCAGATGCCGATCCACATGCGCCTGCCGAAGCGCGGCTTCAAGAACCTGTTCCGGCTCGATTACAACGTCATCAACCTGGACACGCTGCAGGCGGCCGTCGACGACGGCAAGCTCGACGCGAAGGCCAAGGTCGATGTCGAGACGCTTGTGAAGGCCGGCATTCTCCGCCGCGCCAAGGACGGCGTCCGCCTGCTCGCGCGTGGCGAACTCAAGGCGAAGCTCGCTCTTGAAGTAGCCGGCACGTCGGAAGCGGCAAAGGCTGCGGTCGAGAAGGCTGGCGGCTCGGTCACCGTGATCGAATCGAAGGCGAAAGCGGCGGCGGCCGAGTAACGGCCGTTTGGGGGCGACGGGCCGGCCAAGCTTGTGCCAGGCGCGCAATGCACGGAGTAGCACTAGATGGCATCAGCGGCTGAACAGCTGGCGGCAAATCTGAACTTCGCCGCGTTCGCGAAGGCGGACGAGCTGAAGAAGCGCATCTGGTTCACACTGGGCGCGCTCATCGTTTATCGCCTCGGCACCTACATCCCGCTGCCGGGCATCGACCCGGCTGCGCTCGCCAATGTCTTCAAGGCGCAGCAGACCGGCATCCTCGGCATTTTCGACATGTTTGCCGGCGGTGCCGTCGGTCGCATGGCGATCTTCGCGCTCGCGATCATGCCGTACATCTCGGCCTCCATCATCATTCAGTTGATGACCTCGGTGTCTTCGCATCTCGAAGCGCTGAAGAAAGAGGGCGAGCAGGGCCGCAAGACGATCAACCAGTACACGCGCTACGGCACGGTGGTGCTCGCTGCCTTCCAGGGCTACGCGATCGCGGTCGGCCTCGAGAATGCCCAGCATGTCGTGATCGATCCGGGCATCTTCTTCCGCGCGACCACCGTCATCACGCTGGTCGGCGGCACGATGTTCCTGATGTGGCTCGGCGAACAGATCACGTCGCGCGGCGTCGGCAACGGCATCTCGCTCATCATTTTCGCCGGCATCGTCGCTCAGCTTCCGCATGCGCTCGCCGGTACGCTCGAACTGGGTCGCACCGGCGCGCTTTCGGCCGGCGTCATCCTCTTCGTCGCGCTGATGGTGGTCGTCGTCATCATGGCAATCGTCTTTGTCGAGCGGGCGCAGCGGCGTCTGATCGTCCAGTATCCCAAGCGTCAGGTCGGCAACAAGATGTATGGCGGCGACAGCTCTCATCTGCCG
>CAISYL010000214.1 GCA_903889655.1 uncultured Alphaproteobacteria bacterium
TCGGGCGCGGCGCTCATGCCGTCGGCGAGCTCCTGAAACCGCGCCGCCGCCTCGTCTGCCTCTCCGAGCGACGAAAGAGCCAGCGCCTCGCAATGGAGCGCCGCCTGTCCGCCGCCCAGCGACTTCCACGCCCGCGCATAGTCGAGCGCCTTGGCGGCCTCCCGATCCGTCAACCCGATGCAGGTCTCGTAATCATGCGGCGTCGAGGGCTTGGCGGCAGGCGCGGGCGCGTCGGCCACGGGAGGCTTGACGGGCTGCGCCGCAGCGGCGGGCGGGCCGAAGCCGAGGGAGGCGAGAAGGACGAAAAGGGGGAGGCTTTGTCTGGCGGTCATCATGGGCGATAACCTCCCCGAGGCGTCGGCCTATTGCAAGTTAATCAGGGGGCCATGGTGAACGGGCCGGGATCGGACAGAACGACGAAACGCCTTTTCTGCTTCGGCCTCGGCTTCAGCGCCGGGGTGCTGGCGCGGCGTCTGCGCGATCGGGGCTTCGCCATTGCCGGCACCTGCCGGAGCGCGGAGAAGGCGGCCGACCTCGCCGCGCAGGGTTTCGACATGCATCTCTTCGGCGAAGGCCATCCGCTCGCCGATCCGTCCGGGGCTCTCGCCGGTACGACGCATCTTCTCCTGTCGGTCCCCCCGGGAGAAGCGGGCGATCCCGTCTTTCTCGCTCATGGGAAGGAGATCGCGGCGCTTGCGCCGACGCTCCAATGGGTCGGCTATCTCTCGACGACGGGCGTCTATGGCGATCGCGGCGGCGAGCGGGTGACCGAGGCTTCGCCGCTGACGCCCTCGACCGAACGTGGCCGCCGGCGTCTTGCGGCCGAGGAGGCATGGGGCTCGCTCGGCCTGCCGCTCCATATCTTCCGCCTCGCGGGCATTTACGGCCCCGGCCGCAACCAGCTCCGTGGAATCCTCGACGGCACTGCGAAACGCATCGTGAAGCCGGGCCAGATTTTCTCGCGCATCCATGTCGACGATATCGCCGGCGTCCTCGAAGCCTCGATCGAGCGCCCGCGTCCCGGCGCGGCCTATAATGTCTGCGACGACGAGCCGGCCCCGCCGCAGGAGGTTGTGGCCTATGCGGCGAAGCTTCTCGGGCGCGAGCCGCCGCCGGAAATCGATTTCGACAAGGCCGAACTTTCGCCCATGGCGCGGAGCTTCTACGCCGAATCGAAGCGGGTTTCGAACCGGCTGCTGCATGAGGAACTGGGCGTCAGACTTCGCTACCCGACCTACCGGGAGGGGCTCTCGGCACTTCTGGCCGCCGAAGTTGAGGCAAAAGGATAGGGACGCCTGCATTGATTTGCCTCAGGGAACGCCCGCCGCTCCTGAGCTAGCTTCGCGTCAACCAAAGAGGAAAAGCTATGACCCATTTTCACGCCGCCGTCTGGATCGACCATCACGAAGCCCGCATCGTCTCCTTCAATCCCGACGAGCATGCGACGGCGACGCTCCATCACCATCAGGCGATCAAGCACACGCAGCACAGCGCCGGCAAGTCGCGCAACTGGCGTGCGCCGGAAGATCCCGCCTATTACGAAGATGTTGCCAAATCGCTGGACGGCTTCGGCGAAATCCTGATCGTCGGCCCCGCAAATGCAAAATTCGCTTTCCTGAAGCACCTGCAGGCGAAGCATCCGGCGCTCGCCGCCAAAGTTGTCGGCATCGAGACGGTCGACCATCCGAGCGACGGCGAACTCACTAATTACGCGCGCGCCTATTTCCACAAGAAGGATCGCACGCTGCCGCAGCTCTGAGCGGTCGCTTCACTCTTCGACCATCTGCCGCATCAGCTCGCCGGCGAGGCGCAACACTTCGCGCTCCGTCGGCGAAAGCTTTTCGATGGCGGCTGCGAGCCAGACCTCTTTCAGCTTCGCATCTTCGCGCAATGCGATCCGTCCCGCCTTGGTGATGCGCACCAGCACGCGCCGCCCATCGCTTGGGTCGGGCGCGCGCTCGATCAATTGATGTTCTTCCAGCGCGGCCAGCACACGCGTCAGCGATTGCGGCTGCATATGTTCCAGCGCCGCGAGCGCGCTCGGCGTCGTCTCGCCGCCGCGATGCAGCCGGCTGAGGATGCTGAGGCTCATGCTGCTGAGCGCGACCTCCGATTGCGTTGCCCTCAGTCGCCGCGCCAGCGTCACGATGCCTTGCCGCAATTCCTGGGCGATCCGGGCCGATGGGGAAGCGTCAGTCTGCATTTTCATAAGCTTATGATTACAATATATGGTGTTGGTCTCAGCAGTATCATACATAAATGGCGTCATATAAGCCATATAATTCAGGATTGTCCGAGATTCTTCGTTGATTTGATAAACATAAGCTTGGTATTATATCCTGCATGACCGAAGCCGCAGCAGAGATTCCGAACGCAACTGTCCGTCCGAAGCTCGAGCCGGCTTCGCCCGGGGCGCTTTTTCTCACCTTTCTGAAGCTCGGCGCCGCCACCACCTTCGGCGACACGACGGCGCTGGTGCAGCGCGAACTTGTCGAGCGCCGCCGCTGGCTGGGCGAGCCGGCGCTGCGCAGCCTTCAGGGCCTGTCGCGTATCGCGCCCGGCCTGCCGCCCATCAATCTCGCGGTGGCGGTCGGCCGCCGTCTTGGCGGCACGCGCGGCGCGGTGGCGGCCGTGCTGGCGACGCTCGCCGTTCCCGTCCTCCTCGCGGGAGCGGCGGGCATCGCCTATGCGGCGACGGGACTTCATGTCCCGAGCCTCGATGCCGGCACGAAATCGCCGGGCGCGTCCTCCTTTCTGACAGGTCTCGCGGCAGCGAGCGCGGGCATGGCCTTCGCCTCGGGCTTCGGGGGCCTGCGCCGCATCGGCATCTCGCCCGGCCATGTCGCGATCATTCTTCTGATGGCCGGCGCGATGATGCTGCTTCACTGGCCCTTCGCGCTGGTCGTGCTGCTCGCCATGCCGCTGAGCCTCGGCCACGAGATCGCGACGGGCCGAAAGAAACCCACCGATGGCTGAAGAACGCCTGCCACTATTGACCTTGATCCTCGCGATCCTCTCGCTCGTCTCGATCGGCGGTGGGCCGAAGCTGATGGCGCCCTTCGCGCATGAATTCGTTCGCGTGCATCACTGGATGAGCGGCGCGGCGCTGGCCGGTGTCTACGGGTTGACGCGCGGCATTCCCGGTCTCGGCGGCATGATCCTGCTCGTCGGCTTCGTCGGCTGGACGATTGCCGGCACGGCGGGGTCCATCGTGGCGCCACTGGCCCTGCTGCTCCCCTCGTCGCTCCTCTGCTTCGCGGTCGCGCCTTTCTGGCAAGCCCGGCCCGGCGCGCCGTGGAAGACGCTCGCCCAACACACCATCCGGCCGGTCGCCGTCGGTCAGGGTTTTCTGGGCGGTATCGCCGTGCTGCATATCGCGCAAGGGGGACATGCCGGTCTCGCCGTCGCGGCGGCGGCCTTTTGCGCCCGCCTTGCGGGTATGCAGACGCTCGCGGTGCTGGGGCTGGGCGGCGTTCTGTTCACCGCGCTGCAGGCGATGCCGGGCGTCACCCTATGACGGTTCGATTTCGCCGAGCAGCGTCTCCAGCGTCAGGGTCAGCCGCGCAATGTCCTCCGGCGTCGAAAGCCGGTGGTCGCCCGTCCTGGTCAGCGTGATCGCGACGTCTTTCGATGTCAGCGCCTCGACGAGCCGCGTGGCATGGCGCCAGGGCACATCGGGATCGGCCATTCCTTGCAGGATGCGCACGGGGCCATCGATGGCAATCGGATTGCCGAGCAGGAGATGGTTCCGCCCCTCATCGATCAGCCGCATTGTGATCTCGTAAGGCTCGTCGTCATAGTCCGATGGCCGGCGATAGACGCCGTCGCGCAGCAGCACCTCGCGCACCTCGTCGGAGAAGCCCTTCCACATCAGCTCTTCGGTGAAGTCCGGTGCCGGCGCGATCAGCACGAGTGCCTTGACGCGCTCGGGCCGCGCCAGCGCCGCGAGCAGCGCCATCCATCCGCCCATGCTCGAGCCGACCAGCACCAGCGGCCCTTCGGTCAGCATGTCGATCGCGGCCAGCGCGTCTTCGCGCCAGCGGCCGATGGTTGCATCCGCGAAATCGCCGGACGATGCGCCATGCGCGAAATAGTCGAAACGCAGGAAGCCGCGTTTCGCGGACCTCGCCCATGCGGCCAGCGCACTGGCCTTGGTGCCCGTCATGTCCGATTTGAAGCCGCCCAGCCAGACGATGCCGGTGGGGCCGGCGGGCTTTTCGGGCTTTTCCACGAGATAGGCGAGGCTTTCGCCGTCGGGACGCGCAAGCTTGCGAGGTTCGGTGCCGTCGGTCATTGTCAGCTCATTCATGCCGCTGTCTGTCGCGACGACATACATCAAGCCAGAGACCCTGCTTGTCCATTTCTTTTCAAAGCCTCTCGCCGCGCCCGGCCATCTTGCAGGTAATCCCGGCCCTCAATATCGGCGGCGCCGAGCGCACGACGATCGACATCGCCCGCGCCGTCGTGGCGGCGGGCGGCCGTGCCGTGGTCGCAAGTTCCGGCGGACGTCTCCTCGATCAATTGCGCGGCGTGGGCGCCGAACATATCGAGATGGACGTGAAGTCGAAGAATCCCGTCATCATGGCGCTCAATGTCGAGCGGCTGACGCGGCTCGCCGAGCGCGAGAAGATCGACCTCATCCATGCGCGCAGCCGCGCGCCGGCCTGGAGCGCGCTGGCCGCCGCGCGGCGTCTCGGCCTTCCCTTCGTCACCACCTATCATTCGAAGGTGCATGAAGCGCCGCGCCTCAAGGTCTTCTACAATTCCGTGATGGCGCGGGGCGACGCGGTGATTGCCAATTCCGCCTACACGGCGGAGCGCATTGCACGAGTGCATGCACCCGATCCCGCCCGCGTCTTCACCGTGCCGCGCGGTGTCGACATTTCCTATTTCGACGACACCGCCGTCGCGACGGATCGCATCGCGGCGCTGCGCAAGCGCTGGGACATCGCCGATGACGGCCGCACGGTCTTTCTGTTGCCCGCGCGCATCTCGCGCTGGAAGGGGCAGAAGCTCGCGGTGCAGGCGGCGGCGCAGCTTCTGGCGAAAGGCGTGACCGGTTTCCGTCTCGTGCTTGTCGGCGACGCGCAGGGCCGCAATGCCTTTGTGGCGGAGGTCGAAGCAACAATCCGCGCCTTCGAGCTCAGCCCGCATGTCGCGCTCGTCGGCCATTGCGACGACATGGCGGCTGCCTATGCGCTGTCGGATGCGGTGCTGGCGCCCTCGATCGAGGCGGAGCCCTTCGGCCGCGTTGCGGTCGAGGCGCAGGCGATGCGTCGCCCGGTCATCGTCAGCGATGCCGGCGGCCAGCGCGAAACCGTGCTGACGCCGGAAATGACCGGAGGCGTCGCGGCGGCGACGGGCCTTGCCGTTCCGCCGAACGACGACGAAGCGCTGGCCGCCGCAATGACGGCCATGCTCGATCTTGGGCCGGAAGGACGCCGCGCCATGGGCGAACGCGGCCGCGCCCATGCGGTCGCGCACTATTCGGTCGATGCGATGGCCGGGGCGACCCTCGACGTCTATGCCCGCCTCATCGCCCGCAAGCGGGACAAGGCTGAGCGCGGCGGCGCGGAACGACGTGGCTGACATCCGGTCCGTCCTTGCGATCCTTTTCGATCCCGCCAATGGTGAAATGCTGAGGCATCTGCGCGAATGTCACCCCGGCGCCCGGTTGATCCTGCTGACGGTGCCGGAGGCGGCGCCGCGCCTCGCGGGCTTTGCCGATGAAGTCTGGACCGATGGAGCCGCGCGGGGTCCGGCGCGCTTTCTCGCCCTTGTGCGGCGCATCAGCTGGGCCCATATCGATGAGGGCTATGATTGCGAGAATAGCGTGTTGACGCGCTTTATCCGTCTCTGTGTGTGGCCGAGGCCACACTGGCACGTCAGGCGATACGGGGTTTGAGGTCGAACGCCGCGATGTCGATCCCGTTTCTTGACTTGCGGGGCGGACGCTTCAAATCTATAGCTTTGCAGCAATGAACGTCCGGGATGGCCTGATTTCAGGCCTCGAGGCCCTTTTGATCGAGCGGATGCCGCTCGCGGGCTTTTCGGACCAGCTAAAGGAGAAGGTTACATAGCTCGCAGACCAGTTCAGGCGCCGCCCACCCGCGAGGGCCCGCGCATCAACGAGATGATCGATGAGCCGACAGTGCTGCTCATCGATGCCGAAGGCGAAAAGCGGGGCGTGATCCCCACATCGGAAGCCATGAGGCTGGCTGAAGAGGCAGGACTCGATCTCGTCGAAGTCTCGCCCAACACCAAGCCGCCCGTATGCAAGCTTCTGGATTTCGGCAAATTCAAATATCAGGCCCAGAAAAAGGCCAACGAGGCGCGCAAGAAGCAGAAGACCGTCGAGGTCAAGGAAATCAAGATGCGCCCGAACATCGACACGCATGACTATGACGTGAAGATGAAGAGCATGCTTCGCTTCTTCGAGGAAGGCGACAAGGTCAAGGTCACGCTGCGCTTCCGTGGCCGCGAAATGGCGCATCAGGAGCTCGGCATGCAGCTTCTCTATCGTGTGCGCGATCAAGTCGAACCGATTGCCAAGGTCGAAGCGCATCCGCGCCTCGAGGGCAGGCAGATGGTCATGGTTCTGGCGCCGAAGTAGGGCCGCCGCTCCGGACCGGGGACGAGGAAAGGCTCGGCGCCACAGGCGCCGGGCCTTTTTCCTTTTGTCCTCAGGCGAGCACTTTTTTCAGCACGTCGGGCCGGTCAGTGAGGATCGCATCGACGCCGAGTGCGGCAAGGCGCGCCATGTCGGCGGCGCCGTCAACCGTCCAGCAGGAAACCTCCAGCCCCAGCGATCTCGCCAGCGCAACGGTGTCCGCATTGACGTCCCCGAGCCAGGAAAACCAGCCATCCGCGGGGCCAGCGGCGATTGCCTTCAGCAGACGCTCGCCGAATGTCGCACCGGTTTGCGCCCGCCAGTCGAAGCCCGCAAAGAAGTCGGCGCCTTCAGCCGAGGCCTTGCGCAGCGCCTCGTCTTCCGAATCCGGCGCATCGCCGGCGGCGGATGGATCGGCCGGATCGATCTGGAAGAAGGGCAGCGTCGTGAAAGCGTTGCGGATTTCCGGCGCGATCTTCTTGGCATGCGCGAGCGCCCGCCAGTCGAATGAAACGAATGTCGTCTGCGCCGTCATCTCCATCCGGCGCGCCAAGGCCACTGCGGCTTCCGCCAGCGGCTCGGGCGAGGCCGACTGGGTGAGGTCGAGCAGCGCCGTCTTCAGCTCGACATAGAGCCGGAAGCCGGGTTTTGCCGCCCGCTTCACCAGGGCGTAAACGTCTTCGAGCCTTGGAATGCGGGCGCCGTCGAAAGGCGTCTGCTCCGGATAGCGCGCGCTGTAGCCCGCGCCCGCCCGAAGCCGGCCGATGTCGTAGCGCTGCAATTCGGCATAGCTCAGCGATTTCAGAAGCGGCGTCGGCCGTTCGACCCAGCGGCCGTCCGGCCCGCGTGCGATCGCCGGCTTCAGGCTCTCGTCGTGGTGGACGACGAGGACCCCGTCCCGGCTCAGATGCACATCGAGTTCGATACCGTCGGCGCCGGCCGCGATGGCGCGCTCGAAGGCTTCCATGGTGTTTTCGGGCCAAAGGCCCGAGCCGCCGCGATGGGCGATCTGCAGCGGTCTGGTCATGGGGGTCATCTCTGAAGAAGGGGCTGTCTTCGGGCTTGCGGGAGGTCGGGATGGCAGGCGGCCCAAACTATCAGGCCGAAGGCGTCCGGCCAGCCCATTTTGGGTAGGTTGGGCCGAGTAATCATTTTTTCACCCTTGCCAAGCTTAATAGACCGGAAGATATATAGACTAGAGTTGATTCACACGAAGAGCGTCGGGCGGGCCTCTTCTGCGCAGAACTCGGTGGGCTTCCGGTTTGACCGGATGCAGTCGATTCAGTTGGGCAGAAAGAGGTAACGCTAAGATGTCTTTATCCGATTTCTGGAAGCATCTGCTGGGCCGTCGTCGCATGTCTTTCTACGACAGCCAGCATGTCATGCGGCAGGCGATCGCCTCCGTGGGGCCGATCGATTTCACTTGTCTGAGCGACGATGCGCTGCGGCGCATCATCGAGGAAGAGCCCGCCTCGGTGCGTGTCGAGGCCGCCCGGCAGCAACTTGCCTGGCGCGGCTATGGGCGCCTTGCCTCCGGCCACGACGTGCGGGCTGCTTCCTGATCGAAATCGGGTTTCCGGCGCCGGGTGCTCTTGCACCTCGCAGTGAGGCGCCGGTCCTCTATACTCCTCCCAAAAGAAATCTGAACAAGGGGAGGAGAGAACATGAAGTTCGGCGTCTTCTACGAATTGCAATTGCCCAAGCCGTGGAATCCCGGCGACGAGGCACGCCTCTTCCATGAGGCGCTCGACCAGGTGGTGCTCGCCGACAGGCTCGGCTACGACTACGCATGGGAAGTCGAGCATCATTTCCTCGATGAATATTCCCATTCCTCCGCACCCGAAGTATTCCTGTCGGCCGCTGCCGCGCGTACGGAGCGCATCAGGCTCGGCCACGGCATCCGCCAGGTGATCCCGAACTACAATCACCCCGCGCGCACCGCCGAAGGTCTCGCCACGCTCGATATCATCTCGAAGGGCCGCGTCGATTTCGGCATCGGCGAGGGGGCGACGCGCCTCGAGCTCGGCGGCTTTCACATTCCGGCGCGCGAGAAGCGCGCCATGGCGATCGAAGCCGGCGAGCAGATCGCCAATATGATGGCGCTCGATCCCTATCCGGGCTTCGAAGGCAAATATTTCTCGATGCCCTGCCGCAATGTGCTGCCGAAGCCGGTGCAGACCCCTCATCCGCCGATGTGGATGGCCTGCACCAATCGCGACACGATCAAAGTGGCAGCATCATTGGGCCTTGGCGCTCTTGCTTTCTCCTTCGTCGATCCGAAGGAGGCGCATGTCTGGTCGGATATCTATTACGGCATCATCAAATCCGATCAATGCGTGCCGCTCGGTCATTCGGTGAACGCCAATATCGCGATGGTCTCGAACTTCTCGGTGCATAAGGATCGCGCCGAGGCGATCCGCCGCGGCCATGAAGGCTTCGAATTCTTCGGTTATGCACTCAACGCGCTCGTCGCCCACGACACGGTGCCGGGCCGCACCGATCTCTGGGGCGATTACATCAAGGCGCGCGGCAACCGCACGCAGGAGGTGATCGATGCGGCGGCTCGTGCCGACGCGATTGCAACCGGCATCGGCACGCCGGATGACATGCGCGCGCATCTCCGCGCCTTCCAGAATGCCGGCGTCGATCAGGTGATCTTCATGCAGCAGGCCGGACGCAACCGTCACGACCACATCTGCCAGTCGCTCGATCTCTTCGCCGCCGAAGTGATGCCGGAGTTCAAGGTCGAAGCTGCCGCGCGCGAGGAGAAGAAGGCGCGAGAGCTTGCCCCCTTCGTCGAGGCGGCGCTCGCGCGCAAGAACTGGATGAAGCCGCTTGCCGATCACGAGATCCCGGTGGTGAAAGCCTCCGTCGCCAAGGCGCAGGTCAATCAGGGCAACAGCGCCGCGGAGTAGCCGGCACGTTGCCGCCAGCCGGGCCGGCCAGCCTTCCTTTCGCCGTAATGCGGCAATCGTTTCGCCACTACGTGCTTCCAGACTCAAACTCGGCCTGTACCTCGCGGGCCGAGTGCGGCGCCGGTTAAAGGGTACGGAGCCTCGCGCGGACTCGAATTGAACATGGCGGCTCGACACCCAACGGGGCGCGCCGCCGGCAAGGGAGTTCGAAAAATGCGACGGAATTTGAAACTTGCGGCTCTGTGTCTTCTTGTCCTTGGTATGGGCGGGCTGACCGGTTGTATCGTCGTGCCGGACGACGGCTACGGATACCACCATCATCACTGGGATCACGATGGAGACCGTGACTGGGATCATGGCGGCTATCATGGGCGGGGTGATTGGCGCTGACGCGCCATCGCTCGCGCGAAACCTTCCGGAGTGCTGCTTCGTTTCACCGAAACGGGCAGGCGTAAAAGGAGTTTGATATGCGCAGGAGCTTGAAACTTGCCGGCCTTGTCGTGCTGGCCGGCCTGGGTGCCGGCCTCTCGGGCTGCGTCGCCTATCCCGACGGGCCCGACACTTACACTTACGCGCCGGCCTATGGTTATTACGGCGGCTATTACGATCCCGACTATTACTATTACGGGCCCGGCTATGTGAGCGGGTCGTTCTTTTACTACAATTCACCGGGCCGCTATTGGCGCGGCGGCCATTATCGCGGCCCCTGGCACGGTGGTCCGCATGATTTCGGCCATGGAGGCGGTGGCTACCACGGCCATGGCGGCGGTGGCAGCTACCACGGAGGGGGTGGCGGCGGCAGCGGCCATGGTCATGGCAGCGGCGGCACCTTCCATCACTGAGCGCCGGAAATAAACGGGAAACATTTCGACGCCCGATCGTTGACTCTCCGGGGACGGATTAACGGAGATCGACAATAATGCACAGAAACGTCAGGATGGCTGTCATTGCGGGGATTGCCGGTTTCGGCGCGGCGTCCCTCGCGGGATGTGCCGCGCCGCGGCAGTACCCCAATGATCGTTACTACGAAGCGCCCGGCGATCGTGCGAATTACGACGCGCCGGCGGGCTATGTTGCGCCGTCAACCCAAACCACGACAACGACCTCGACGACGTCCTATCCGTCGGGCACTGCCTATCAGAGTGAAACGGTCACGACATATGACGGGCCCGCCTATGGCAAGCCGACCACGTATGTCGAGGATGATCCGCATCACTACGGACGCGGACCGAACCAGCACAAATACTGAGATCGTTCAGCGGAAAGCCGGCTCGTCGAAGCTTCTGAGCTTGCGTGAGTGAAGCTCGTCGACGCCGCGCTCCCGGATGAGGCGGATCGCCTCGATGCCGATGGTGAGATGCTGGCTCACGCGCTGGCGATAGAAGGCGTTGGCCATGCCGCGCAACTTGATCTCGCCATGCATCGGCTTGTCCGAGACGCAGAGCAGCGTGCCGTAAGGCACCCGCAGCCGGAATCCGTTGGCGGCAACAGTGGCGCTCTCCATGTCGATCGCCACCGCGCGCGACTGGTTGAAGCGCGTGTAAAGCTCGTCGTATCTGAGTTCCCAGTTCCGGTTGTCGGTCGAGACGACGGTGCCGGTGCGCATACGCGTCTTGAGCTCCGGCGGTTCGAGCCCCGTCACGCGCTCGACGGCTTCCTGGAGTGCGACCTGCACTTCCGCGATGGGCGGCACCGGCACGAAGGGCGGCAGATCCTGATCGAGCACCTTGTCGTCGCGCACATAGGCATGCGCCAGCACGTAATCGCCGAGCTGCTGCGAGCGGCGAAGTCCGCCGCAATGCCCGATCATCAGCCAGCAATGCGGACGAAGCACCGCGAGATGATCGGTGATCGTCTTCGCATTCGAAGGGCCGACGCCGATATTGACGAGCGTGATGCCGAGCTTGTCGCCGCGCACCAGATGATAGGCGGGCATCTGCGGCAATGAACGGTCGCCAAGCGTGCGGCCGTCCGGTGCCTCTCCGCGCTCCTGCACGAACTCGCCCGGCTCGACGAAGCGAATGTAATCTTCCGCACCGCCGCCCTCCGCGATAAGACGCCGCCCGAGCGCGGTGAACTCGTCGACATAGCGCTGATAATTGGTGAAAAGCACGAAGCGCTGGAAATGCTGCGGGCTCGTGCCGGTGTAGTGATAGAGCCGTTGCAGCGCGAGATCGACGCGCTCGGCCGAGAAGAGCGCGAGCGGCAAGGCCTCGCCGGGCGCCGGCCGGTGCGTGCCGTTGGCGACCGCGTCGTCGACCTGCGCAAGATCGGGGAGCGCGAAGACCGCGCCGAGCGCGCGCACGTCTTCCGGCCCGATATCGGTCGTCGCTTCCTCGACCACGAAAGGAAGCGGGATCGGCCGTTCCGATATGCCGACACCGACCGGGACACCGTGATAGTCGATCAGCCGCGCGATCTGGTTGCGGTAGTAATCCCCGAAGAGGTCGGGCCGCGTCAGCGTCGTGCCGAAACTTCCCGGATAGGCAAGCGTGCCCCAGGATGGCCGGCTGTCATAGACGAGGTTCTGAGGTGCGACCGTGATCCCGAGATAGGGATAGCAGGCGGCCCGCGTCGGCCGCCCGGAACGCTCGCCCTTCGCGAAGGCGGCAAACCGAGCGCGGACCGCGCCCGCGGAGCGTTCATAGATGTCGCGGATGCGGGCCAGCGCCGCATCGGCGTCGGTGAAGGCTTCGATGTCGCGGGCGGGATGGGAAAGATGGGTCATGGTGCAAAAGCTAGGCGAGCATCGGATGCCGGTCACGCCGAAATCGAAAGACGGGAGGGCGGGGGCGAGCTTACCTCGGGAATCCTGAAGCTGGGATAACGGAAAAAAGAATATCCATCCCGCGCCGTCCGCTCGAAGATTCAGACGGCGGCACTCGGCCGCTTGTCAGCACCGGCAACGCCGCCGGTGGAAGAGCAGGGGTATCCATGAAGTCGATCAAAGCCGCCGCCGTGCAAGCCGCCCCCGTGTTCATGGACCTCGAGGCCTCGATCGACAAGGCGGGAAAACTGATCGAAGAGGCCGCTGCCGCCGGCGCCGCGCTCGTCGCCTTTCCGGAGACCTGGCTGCCGGGCTTCCCCTGGTTCATCTATCTCGGCACGCCGGCCTACGCCCTCGGCTTTTTCGCCCGTTATCACGACAACAGCCTCGCCGTCGATTCACCGCAGATGCGGCGTCTTCAGGCGATCGTGAGGAAAGCCGGTGTGACGGTCGTCATGGGCTTTTCGGAACGCGATCACGGCAGTCGCTACATGGCACAGGCGATCATCGGCCCGGACGGCGAATTGCTGCTGACACGCCGCAAGCTGAAGCCGACCCACATCGAACGGACGGTTTTCGGCGAGGGCGACGGATCGGATCTCGTCGTGGTCGACGCACCCTTCGGACGGCTGGGGGCGCTCAATTGCTGGGAGCATGTGCAGCCGCTGGTCAAGATGGCGATGTATGCGCAGCATGAGGAAGTCCATGTCGCCTCATGGCCGAGCCTTTCCATCTATCGCGACATCGCCTATGCGCTCGGGCCCGAGGTGAACAATGGCGCGAGCATGATCTATGCGGTCGAAGGCGGCAGCTTCGTGCTGGCGCCCTGCGCGGTCATCTCGCAGGAGATGTTCGACATGCTGGCCGACACGCCGGAAAAGGCGAACCTCCTCAATCCGCGCACCGGCAAGCCCGGCGGCGGCTTCACCGCGATCTATGGACCCGACGGGCGCGAGCTTTGCGCGCGCCTCGCCGAGGACGAGGAGGGCATTCTCTATGCCGATCTCGACCGGGACATGGTGACGCTGGCAAAAGCCGTAACCGATCCGGTCGGCCACTACGGACGCGGCGACGCGCTGCGCCTCGTCATCAACCGCTCGAAGCGCGAGCCGGTGCAGGAAGTCTGCTTCTCGCCGGGTGTGCCGGAGAAGCAGGCCGACCCTGTCATCGACGAAGCGGCCGAGTAGGCCCGGCTCATGGAATCCGCGATCCCGCCGCATCTCGGATGCCCGCGCACGCGGCCGCGCGCGGTCGCCGACGATTTCACGCCGCCGGTGGCGAGCTGGTCGGCGCGCGCGCCGGAAAGCATGACGGAGGTTGCCATCGGCTATTTCGGGGTTCAGGGCCGGAAGGGCGCAGACGCGCGCATACTCCGTGCGGGCTTCGAAACCTTGCTTGCGGAACTGGGCGCGAAGGACGGCCCCGCGCGTCGCGACCTTGCGCGTTATGTCGACGCCGATGGCTATGAAAATCTGATCGCGATCGCCTATTGGGATGATCCCTTCGCCTACGGGCGCTGGCGGACCGGCTCCTTCGCCGATTGGTGGAGCGCGGACGAGCGATTGCGCGAACCCATCGGCTATTTCCGCGAAGTGCTGACGCCGCGCATGGAGCGCCTCGAAACGATCTTCAGTTCGACGGCGTCCCTGCAGGGGCTCGGTGCCCTGATGGGTGGCTTCAGCGACGAAATCCGGGAACATGGCTATTGGGGGTCGATGCGTGACCGGTTGCCGGCGGCGCAGATCGAGGCGCTGAACGGCGAGGGTGCGCTTGCCGCGATCACCGCCGGGCGGGGCCGGCTGACCGTCGCCGGGCACCGGAACCTCGTGGTCATCCGCTCCGGCCAGGACTGGTCGAAAACGGACGGCGCGGAACGCCGGCTCTATCTCGACGACATCGAGCCTACTTTACGCGCCGGCATGGACTATCTGCGCGATCACGGCCGGGAGGCCGGCTGCTACGTCAACCGTTATGTCCGGCTGATCGACGAGGCCGGGGACCCGATCGAGAAGAGCTTCGGCTACAGCCATTGGCGGTCGCTGGCGCATCTCGAACGCTGGGCGGCCTCCCATCCGACCCACCTCGCGATCTTCGATCTCTTCCTGCGGGTCGCCGCCGGCCTCGAAAAGCTCGAACTGCATCACGAGGTCTGCGTGCTGGAGCCCGAATGGCAGACTTACGAGTATGTTAACTGCTATGCCGGCACCGGCCTTGCGGGCGCCCTTTGAGCCTGCGCGGATGCCGCATGGGCGTGTCGCAGCTTGACCTTGGGCCCTTTTCCCTTATAAATCCGCGCCTTCGGGACCGCCCGGCCATGAAGGGCATGCCGTGGCGATCCGAAAAGCCAAGACTGGCTCCGTTTTTCCTTGAAATATCAAGGTCTTCAGCGAACGGAGCCCACCTATAAGGAGTGCAAAATGCCCAAGTTGAAGACCAAGAGCGGGACCAAGAAGCGCTTCAGGCTCACCGCATCCGGCAAGATCAAACGCGGCCAGACGGCAAAGCGGCACGGCATGATCAAGCGGACGAACAAGCAGATCCGCAACAAGCGGGGCACGACCATCATGGCGGCCGTCGATACGGCGCGCGTGTTGAAATTCTTCATGCCCAACGCGTGAACCGGAACAATCTGTAAGGAGCTCGAACCATGTCGCGCGTCAAAAGGGGTGTAACCACCCACGCTCGTCACCGCAAAGTGATCAAGAAGGCGAAGGGCTATTACGGCCGTCGCAAGAATACATTCCGCGTTGCGAACCAGGCGGTCGAAAAGGCCGGCCAGTACGCCTATCGCGACCGTCGCACGAGGAAGCGCAACTTCCGCGCTCTCTGGATCCAGCGCATCAATGCCGGCGCCCGCGAACTCGGCCTGACCTATGGCCGATTTATCGATGGCCTCGGCAAGGCTGGCATCGAAGTCGACCGCAAGGTGCTCTCCGATCTCGCCATCCACGAGCCCGAGGCCTTCAAGGCCCTGGTCGAAAAGGCGCAGGCCGCTCTCGCTTAAGAGGCAGCCCCGCTTTACCCGACCGTTCAGGGCCGGTACACCCGTCGGGACCCCGCGCGCGATTGCGCGGGCCTTCCCGGGGGTGAGGGCGGACCGTCGATCTTTCACTTCTGTTCCCTCGCCCCGAGGCTGATCCCGTCGACGAGACGGACCGCAGAAGTTTGAGAAGGTCATGACGGACATTCAATCGGAAGTCGAAACGCTCGAGAGGGATTTCCTCGCCGCCATCGCGGATGCGGTGGAAGAGCGCGTGCTCGAGGAGGTTCGCGTCGCGGCGCTCGGCAAGAAGGGCCGCGTCTCGGAGCTGATGAAGAGCCTGGGCTCCATGAGCCCCGAGGAACGCAAGACCATGGGGCCGCTGCTCAACGGTCTCAAGGACCGGTTGACCGATGCGATCGCGGCGCGGAAATCGGCGCTCGCCGAAGCCGGCCTCGAAGCGCGGCTTGCGGGCGAGAAGATCGACGTGACGCTGCCCTTGCGCGAAAGCGCGCTCGAAGCGGGCCGCATCCATCCGCTCAGCCAGGTCTGGGACGAAGTCGTCGCGATCTTCGCCGACATGGGCTTCGCGGTCGAGCAGGGCCCCGACATCGAAAGCGATCACTACAACTTCACGGCGCTGAATTTCCCCGAAGGTCATCCCGCGCGCGAGATGCACGACACCTTCTATTTCGAGCCCCGCGCCGACGGCAGCCGTCCTTTGCTCCGTACACATACGAGCCCGGTGCAGGTCCGCACGATGGAGAAGGGCAACCCCCCCTTCCGCTTCATCTGCCCCGGCCGTACCTATCGTTGCGATAGCGACCAGACGCATACGCCGCAGTTCCATCAGATCGAGGGCCTCGTCATCGACGAGACGACGCATCTCGGCCACCTCAAATGGACGCTGGAGGAATTTCTCCGCGCCTTCTTCGAGGTGGAGGGCGTCGAACTCCGGATGCGCCCGAGTTTCTTTCCTTTCACCGAACCGTCGATGGAAGTCGATGTGCGCTGCGCACGTCTCGGCAACGAAATCCGCATCGGCGAAGGCAGCGACTGGCTCGAAATTCTCGGCTGCGGCATGGTCCATCCGAATGTGCTGAAGTCCGCCGGCATCGACCCGGAGAAATATCAGGGCTTTGCCTTCGGCATGGGCCTCGACCGGCTCGCGATGCTGAAATACGGCATCCCTGACTTGCGCGCCTTCTTCGAGAGCGATCTCAGATGGCTGCGCCACTACGGTTTCTCGGCCCTCGATGTGCCGACGCTCGCGGGAGGGCTCTCGTCGTGAAATTCACCCTCTCCTGGCTGAAGCAGCCCCTCGAAACCGAAGCGTCGCTCGACGAGATCGCCGAACGGCTGACCATGCTCGGCCTCGAAGTCGAGGGCATCGAAGACCCCGCGAAGAAGCTCGCCGACTTCTCGGTCGCGAAGATCGTCGAGGCGGTGCCGCATCCCGACGCCGACAAGCTCCGCCTCTGCAAGGTCGAGGCGGTGGTCGACGGCAGGAAACAAATCCTGCAGGTCGTCTGCGGCGCGCCGAATGCGCGGACGGGCCTCACCGGGATTTTCGCGCCGTCGGGCGCGACCATTCCGGCGAACGGCATGGTGCTGAAGCCGACGAAGATTCGCGGCGTCGAGTCGAACGGCATGATGTGTTCCGAGCGCGAGCTCGAACTGTCGAACGAGCATGACGGCATCATCGAATTGCCCGACAGCTGGGAGGTCGGCACGCCGGCGTCCGAAGCGCTGGGCCAGAACGATCCCGTGATCGAAATCGCGATCACGCCGAACCGCCCGGACTGCCTCGGCGTCTATGGCGTCGCCCGCGATCTCGCGGCGGCGGGCGTCGGCCGGTTGCGCGAAGGTTCTTTCCCGCCGGTCGAAGGCGGTTTCGAAAGTCCCATCGGCATCAGGCTCGAATTCGCACCGGGCACCGAGAATGCCTGCCCGGTTTTCGCGGGCCGGCTGATCCGCGGCGTCCGCAACGGGCCGAGCCCCGAATGGCTGCAGAATTATCTGAAGGCGGTGGGCTTGCGCCCGATCAACGCGCTGGTCGACATTACGAACTTCATTTCGCTCGATCGCGCGCGTCCGCTCCATGTCTATGACGCGGCGAAGGTCAAGGGCGATCTCCGCGCGCGCTTGGGGCACAAGGGCGAAAAGCTCGTGGCGCTCGACGGCAAGACCTACGACATCGCGCCGGATTATTGCGTGATCGCCGACGACGAGAAGGTACTCGGTCTCGCCGGTGTCATGGGCGGCGAAGCCTCGGGCTCGACCGAAGCGACCACCGACGTCTTCATCGAGAGCGCCTATTTCGATCCCTACCGGACCGCAAAGACGGGCCGCGCGACCGGCATCGTCTCCGATGCGCGCTACCGCTTCGAGCGCGGCATCGATCCGGCCTTCACCGTGCCGGGCCTCGAGCTCGCGACGAAGATGGTGCTGGAGCTGTGCGGCGGCGAAGCCTCGAAGATCGTCGTCGCCGGCAAGGTGCCGGACACGCACAAGGTCATCGCCTTCGATCCGATGCGGGTCGAGAAGCTGACGGGCCTTTCGCTGGCGCGCGCGGAAGCGGAAACGATTCTGACGAAGCTCGGCTTCGGCGTCGCGGAAAAATCCGGCGGACATCTCGATGTGACGGTGCCGAGCTGGCGCCCGGATATCGACGGCTCCGCCGATCTCGTGGAAGAGATCGTGCGGGTACACGGATTGTCTGAAGTGAAGTCGGTGGCGCTGCCGCGCGTTCATGCGGTGGCAAAGCCGGTGTTGACGGCGCAGCAGCGGCGCGATCGCCTGGCGCGGCGCATTCTCGCGGCGCGCGGCCTCGTCGAAACGGTCAACTGGTCCTTCATCTCGGAGGCGCAGGCGAACCTCTTCGGCGGCGGCAATGCGACGCCGGGGCTGAAGCTCGCCAATCCGATCTCGTCGGACATGAGCCATATGCGGCCGAGCCTGCTGGCCGGCCTGATCGCGGCGGCGGGCCGCAATGTCGATCGCGGCTTTGCCGATGTGGCGCTCTTCGAAGTGGGTCAGCAATTCGCCGACGACACGCCGGAAGGCCAGTCGACCTCGGCGACCGGCATTCGCCGCGGCACCGCGCGGCCCCTGGGCGCTGGCCGCCATTGGCAGGGCAAGGCCGGTCCCGTCGAGGCGCTGGACGCCAAGGCCGATGCGGCGGCGCTGCTCGCGGCTCTCGGCGCGCCGGTCGCGAACCTGCAGGTGAGCACGGAAGCGCCTTCCTGGTATCACCCCGGCCGCTCGGGTGCCTTCAAGCTCGGACCGAAGGTCGTGCTCGGCTATTTCGGCGAGATCCATCCGCGCGTGCTGGCGGAACTCGACGTTGCGGGGCCGGTCGTCGGGTTTGAAATCTATCCGGCGGCGATCCCCGAGCCGAAGAAGAAGGCGACGCGTGCGAAGCCCCCGCTCGACCTCTCGGCCTTCCAGCCGGTGCGCCGCGACTTCGCCTTCGTGGTGGACGCGGGTGTCGGCGCCGATCAGCTGATCCGTGCGGCGCGCAACGTCGACAGGAAGCTCATCGCCGACGTCTCGCTCTTCGACGTCTTCGAAGGCGGCGCGATGGGCGAAGGCAGAAAGTCGCTCGCGATCGAGGTGACCTTGCGGCCCGTCGATAAGACGCTGACCGACGAGGACATCGACGCGGTGTCGAAGAAGATCGTCGCGGCGGTCGAGAAGGCGACGGGCGGAACGCTGAGAAGCTAGCCCGTTGTCGCGAGCCGCCGAAGGTGGCGCGGCAATCCATCTTCGCAGACTGGATTGCTTCGCTTCGCTCGCAATGACGATCCCGGGAGGAGCGATGGACTTCGAGGCGTACGAACTCCACAGGCGAGATCTCGATGGTCGCGACATTTTGCTCTGCGGACGGAGCATTGGCGTGGGCCCGTCGATCGTCATGCTGGCCTCGCTCGGCCGGCCGGGGACGGACTTCGACGAGGTCGCGACGAAGCTCGCGCAGGCCGGATACCGTGTCACGCTGCCGGAGCCGCGCGGGATCGGCGGCAGCGAGGGGCCGATGGAAGGGCTGACGCTGCACGATCTCGCGGAAGACGTCGCCCATGTCATCGAGCATGTCGCCGGGGCGCCGGTCGCGCTGGCGGGCCATGCTTTTGGCAACCGGCTCGCGCGGACCACGGCGGCGGATTATCCAACCCTCGTTTCGAAGGTCATGCTGCTCGCCTGCGGCGGTCTCATCGAAATGCCGGAAAAGGCGCGGGAAGCGTTGATCGGTTGCTTCGACGCATCGCTCTCGCCGGAGGCGCATCTCGAATGCGTGCGCTATGGCTTCTTCGCCAAGGGTAACGATCCGGAGGTCTGGCGCGACGGTTGGCATCTGCCCGTCATGCTGATGCAGTCGTCGGCCGTGCGCCGCACGCCGGTCGAGGACTGGTGGGAGGCGGGCGGCCAACCGATGCTGGTGGTGCAGGCGATGGAGGATGCCATCGCGCTTCCCGCCAATGCGGCCGACCTCAAGGCGCGGATGGGGGAGCGGGTGACTTTGGTGGAGCTGCCGCAGGCGGGCCATGCCATGCTGCCCGAGCAGCCCGATGCGATCGTCCGGGCCATTCTCGATTTCCTCGCCTGATCCGGCGGCGGGCGGGGATAAGTTTCGAGAAATACATAAAAAACTTATCCTCATTATCTGCGCCGCCCGAATTCCCATATCCTGTGCCGGAACAGGAGGAGATGGGGCCATGGAACTGAAGACGATCCTCTACAAGGTCGCCGATTTCATCGCGACGATCACGCTGTCGCGGCCGAAGCGCCGCAATGCGTGGACGGGGCGGATGCACACGGAATATCGCTGGGCTCTGGAGCAGGCCGACAAGGACCCGGCGGCGCGCGTCATCGTGGTGACGGGCGACCCGGAAGGCGGCGCCTTCTGCGCGGGGGCCGATCTGGGGGCGCTCGAAGGCCATTCCGAAAAGGGCCGCTACGATCCGGGCATCGCGGACGACATCGCGCGGCCGGGCTATGGCGTGGCGCCGGAGTTCGACGCCAATTTCGCCTATCATTTCGGCCTGACGAAGCCCGTCATCGCGGCGATCAACGGGCCGGCGGCGGGGGTCGGCCTGGTGCTCGCGTCCTATGCCGATCTGCGCTTCGCGGTGCCGGGCGCGAAATTCACGGCGGCGCATGGCCGCTTCAACTTCCCGGCCGAATACGGGCTCTCCTGGCTGCTGCCGCGCATCATCGGATTGACGCATGCGAACGACATCCTGCTGTCGAGCCGCGTCTTCACCTCCGACGAGGCGATGGGCTTCCTCAACAGGCTTTTGGCCCCGGACGAGTTGATGCCTTTCGTGCTGGACTATGCGCGGCGCATGGCCGAGGGCGTTTCGCCGGGATCGCTGAGGGTGACGAAACGTCAGATCTACACGGACCTCCACCGCGACGCGGCGAGCGCCGTCAACGAGGCCGAGCGCCTGTTATCGGAAATGGCGACGCATCCGGATTATAAGGAAGGCGTGAAGGCATGGATGGAGAAGCGAAAGGCCGAGTGGCAGGGCTGACGAGGGGGCTTGTTGGGCGTCGGGGGCAAAGAGGCGAGGCGGTGGGGCGGCCGGTTGTTCGGCACGCTTCTTTTAGCCTTTTGCGCGGCCCTTCCTGCGCATGCCGGCGACATCGAGATCGTCACCACGCGCTTTTGCGATCTGCCGGTGAACGAGCCGATCTATGTCGCAGGCTCGGGCCTGACCGATGAAGACGATGCGGTGGCGGCGCGGGTCGCCGACATGCTGCGCCGGAAGGGCCGGACGGTGCAGGAGGCGGAGCCCGACGACGAAGGCGACACGCTGATCCTCTCCTTCGATATCGATCGCTTTGTGCCGGAGCGGCCGGACGACAAGACGGGCTTCGGCATCGCGGTCAAGGGCGCGAGCGGCAGCGGCGTCAGCGCCAGGATCATCGTCCCGAAGCTCAGGAGGGATTACCTGCTTGGGCCCATGACGCCCAAGCCGCCGCCGGGGCCGATCATCACGCTCGATATGCGGCTCGATTTCGGCCAGTCCCGCCGCGTCTGGCTCGGCCGGGCGTCGGCGGCTCTGGGGCATCGCGACCCGGTCGATCTCGAGCGCGAGATGGCGGACCTTCTGGTGAATGCGCTGCTGAACCCGCCTGCCGACAAGTGCGTGGCGCCGCCGGAGTGAGAGGCGGCGGCAGCCGTATTTGCAAGCGTCCACCCCTCACCCTGCTCCGGCTAAGGCTCGGGGTAGGCCCCGAGCCAAGCCTCCGCATTCCTCTCTCCCCCCGCCCGGGCTCCGGTGGAGGCGGGAGCGCCTTGGCGAGAGGGGAGAGGGAGGAACGAGCACCAGCGAGCGGAGGGTGAGGGGAGGGAAAGGAGGCGGTGTGGTGTGTATCCGTGAAGCGAAATCCCGCCGGATTGGCTTCAAACCCCCTCCAGTGCTATATGGGCGCGCCTGAGTACAGAAAGCCCCATGACAGACCTCGCTCATATCCGCAATTTCTCCATCATCGCCCATATCGACCACGGGAAATCGACCCTTGCCGACCGGCTGATCCAGCTTTGCGGCGGGCTCGAGGCCCGGGAGATGAAGGAGCAAGTGCTCGATTCGATGGATATCGAGCGCGAGCGCGGCATCACCATCAAGGCCCAGACGGTCCGCCTCGATTACAAGGCGCAGAACGGCGAGATGTATGAGCTGAACCTCATCGACACGCCGGGCCATGTCGACTTCGCCTATGAGGTCAACCGTTCGCTGGCCGCCTGCGAAGGCTCGCTGCTGGTCGTCGATGCGAGCCAGGGCGTCGAAGCGCAGACGCTCGCCAATGTCTATCAGGCATTGGAAGTGAACCACGAGGTCGTGCCGGTCCTGAACAAGATCGACCTGCCTGCCGCAGATCCGGCCAAGACCCGCCAGCAGATCGAGGACGTGATCGGCCTCGACGCTTCGGATGCGGTCGAGATTTCGGCCAAGAGCGGCATCGGCATCCCCGACGTGCTGGAAGCGATCGTGCATCGGCTGCCGGCGCCCAGGGGCGACATCAAGGCGCCGCTGAAGGCGATGCTGGTCGACAGCTGGTACGACAGCTATCTCGGCGTCGTCGTGCTGGTGCGCATCATCGACGGCGAGATGAAGAAGGGCCAGCGCGTGCTGATGATGCGCACGGGCGGCACCTATACGATCGAGCAGGTCGGCATCTTCCGCCCGAAGCGCGAGAACGTCGCGAGCCTGACGCCGGGCGAGATCGGCTTTTTCACCGCCTCGATCAAGGAGGTGGCCGACACGCGCGTCGGCGATACGGTGACGGAGGAGCGCCGCCCCTGCGCCGAGGCGTTGCCGGGCTTCAAGCCGGCGCAGCCGGTGGTCTTTTGCGGCCTCTTCCCGGTCGACGCGTCCGAATTCGAGGATCTGCGCGAGGCGATGGGCAAGCTTCGCCTCAACGACGCGAGTTTCGAGTTCGAGATGGAAACCTCGGCCGCGCTCGGGTTCGGCTTCCGCTGCGGTTTCCTCGGCCTGCTCCATCTCGAAATCATCCGTGAGCGGATCGAGCGCGAATTCAACATCGATCTCATCACCACGGCGCCGTCGGTCATCTACCATCTGCACATGACGGACGGCTCGGTGATCGACATGCACAATCCGGCCGACATGCCGGACACGATGAAGATCGATCACATCGAGGAGCCATGGATCAAGGCGACGATCCTGGTGCCCGACGAATATCTAGGTTCGGTGCTGAAGCTCTGCGAGGACCGGCGCGGCCATCAGGTCGACCTCACCTATGCCGGTTCGCGCGCGATGCTCGTCTATCGCCTGCCGCTCAACGAAGTCGTGCTCGATTTCTACGACCGGCTGAAATCGGTGAGCCGCGGCTATGCAAGCTTCGATTATCACATCGAGGGTTATGAAGAGGGCGACCTCGTCAAGATGACGATCCTCGTCAATGACGAGCTGGTCGACGCACTTTCGACCGTCGTGCACCGGAGCCGCGCCGAGCAGCGCGGCCGCGCCATGTGCGAGAAGCTGAAGGAACTGATCCCCAAGCATCTCTTCAAGATCCCGATCCAGGCCGCGATCGGCGGCCGCATCGTGGCGCGCGAGACGATCGCCGCCATGCGCAAGGACGTGACGGCCAAGTGCTATGGCGGCGACATCAGCCGCAAGCGCAAGCTCCTCGACAAGCAGAAAGAGGGCAAGAAGAAGATGCGGCAGTTCGGCCGCGTCGACATCCCTCAGGATGCTTTCATCGCAGCCCTGAAGATGGACGAGAACTGAAAAGTTCGGACGAATTCAAATGGAAAAAGCCGCTCCTCGAAAGGAGCGGCTTTTTTATTGGCCGAATATTCAGCGCGTGACGCGAATGAGCCCGGCGATGACGATGCCGATGACGCCCAGCACGGCCCAGGCCGGATAGCTGA
The DNA here is from genome assembly GCA_903889655.1 of uncultured Alphaproteobacteria bacterium. Lineage (GTDB taxonomy): Bacteria > Pseudomonadota > Alphaproteobacteria > Parvibaculales > Parvibaculaceae > Parvibaculum. The sequence continues at coordinate 23,677 of CAISYL010000214.1, forward strand.
AGACGGTATTGAGCGGGCCGGACACGGCGGCCGCATGCGCCGCGACCCAGGCGAGGAAGCTGTCGAGCGAGGTCTGGCTCAGAAGGGCCCAGAGTTCGGCCAGCGAGCGGATCTCGACCTTGCCCGCCTCGAGCGACCGCAACGCATCCGAGCCCAGCGCCATCAGCGCGAGCGTGATCAGCAGCAGTCCGATTATCCGAAACAGAACCATGACAAGAGCCCCCCAGCTCCACGCGAAAGGTTGTTCAACACGAAGCCTGACGGTAGCGGCAACCACTGTCCCAAACAAGCACACTCATTGCGCCGGGAGAGGCAAATACCCGCTCGCGCTGGTTGATTCAGCCCTTTCCTCTTGTATAGTGCCGGCCGCGATCGGCTGCTCAGCCGTTTCGAGCCGGAGGGATGGCCGAGTGGCTGAAGGCGCACGCTTGGAAAGCGTGTTTGCGGGAAACCGTAACGTGGGTTCGAATCCCACTCCCTCCGCCAATGGCGATCCGGCAATATTTTCAGAAACTTATGGTGAGCCAGCGGGCCTCTGAAGAGGCGCGCCCGCATGCTTTGGCATCGCTTGACGCCGAGCCTTCATGGGCCGGCGGAGCCGTCGCCGCGCCCTGACGAGGACTCCCTGCGACAGTTTTGCACCAGAAGCCTGCAAAATGATGGTTAATGCCTGCGCCGCAAGTCGATCAGGAGGTTTTCGCGACCGTGACCGACCGGCGGGGGCGGAGATAGGCGGTCTCCGACATGGTGATCGGCCCGGTGATGAAGGTCGAGATCGGCGAGGTGTAGGTGTAGGTCACCTCGGCCATGATGATACCCGTGTTGGCCGTCGTCAGGCCCGTGGGCAGGGTCACGGAGGAGTTCACCGTCCTGGCGGTGGCGCCGCCATAGGCGGAACTCCAGGCGACGGTCGTCACGTTGCTGGCGTTCGCCACGACGCTCGAGATGACGATCTTGACCGCGCTGGTGTTGTAGGGCGTCAGGATCGCCGAGCTGACGGAAAAAATGTCGGTGAGATCGGATGTGCTCACCGATGGCACCTGCGCGACGAGGTCGGCGGCCGTCTGCGCGACATTGGTGACGCGGCGCGACGCCGTGAGCGCGTCGGATGTTTCCAGCGTGCCGAAGTAGAGCGTCAGCATCAGCGGCACGATCAGCGCGAATTCGACCGCGGCAAGGCCGCGTACGTCGCGCCAGAAGCGTGGCGGCGTTTTGATGGATATTTTCCTGCGGGTCGGTGCGGCGCTCATGAGCCTCTATCCGGTCAAGACGTATAGGGTTCGTTGCGGAACGCGATGCTCGACTGGATGAGCCGCGTGCTGCCGGTATTGTTGGCAAGGCCGACCGGCAGCGGGCTGATGACGCTCCAGACATAGAAGGCGCGGATCAGCACGATGTCGCCCGCGCTGCCCATGTTGAACTGAAGCGTCGTGACGAGATTGCCGTTCTGGTCGACCGGCGTCGGAAAGGCGACGCTGGCGAAGGTGGAATAGGTCCGCACATCGAGCTTCAGGTTGGAGGTGCAGTTCGAGACCATGACGACGTTGTTGCAGATTTGCTGAACGAGTTGCGTCGCCGTCATGTTGCCGGTCTGCGCCTGCCCCGTGCGGATCAACCGGCCGACGTCGTTGAGCGAATTCTCGATCGTCGCGCTGACGAAGAAAATCATGCCGGCTTCGATGATCGCGAAGAGCAGCGTGAAGAAAGGAATGGCGGTGAGCGCGAACTCGACGGCGACGCTCGCGCGTTCGGCCCGCATGAAGCGCGCCATTAACCGTCTCGCTCCGGACTTTTCATTTCGCGTCATGGGGAGGCGCTCGCTTCGAATTCTAAGCAAAATTGCGAATATTTTCGCTCGTCGACACCGCGCGGCGTAAGCCCGCAACTCCATATCGTGCAGCTTGAATATTGACGGCACGTTAACTTTCCGCGCGCCAAAATCGCCTCTCGAATTTCCACGGCCCGCATTGCGGGAGACCGGACATCGCCATGCGTGAACACCCGATGCATCAGCCGAACTTCATGCGCCCCCGACTGACCGCGTTTCTGCGTCGCTGGGTATCGGACACGCGCGGGAATTACGCGATCATGTTCGCGCTCGCCCTGGTCCCGATCCTGATCGCTATCGGCGCCGCGATCGACATTTCGCAGGCCTATGTCGTCAAGCAGCGCATGACGCGGGCGCTCGACGATGCGGGCCTCGCGGTGGGCGGCATGACGGGTCTCACTGCGACACAGATCCAGACCTATGCGCAGAATTACTTCAACGCCAACTATCCGGCGAGCAAGATCGGCGTACCCGGTACGGTCAGCGTGACGACAAGCGGGAATCTCGTGAACCTGTCGGTGAGCGCGACGATGCCGACATCGATCATGAGCATCGTCGGCATCAACACGATCAATATCTCGGCGAGTTCGCAGATCACGAAGATGGGCAAGAAGCTCGAGGTCATCCTGGTGCTCGACAACACCGGTTCGATGTCGTCGAGCAACAAGCTGACGACGCTGAAGACGGCGGCGAAGAACCTGATCTCCACCGTTTCGGCCGCCGCCGTCAACGTAGGCGATGTCAAGATCGGGATCGTACCCTTCACGACCGCCGTCAATGTCGGTTCGTCGAACGTGAGCGCGACCTGGCTCAAATGGACTTATGCGCCGACGAACGCCTCCTGCACGACGAAAAACGGCAATGTGACTTGCACGCAGGCATCTGCGACGACGAGCAAGACCGGCTGGAGCGGCTGCGTCACCGACCGCGACCAGAGTTACGATATTGCGGTCACCGTGCCGTCGACGAGCAACTCCGCAACGCTCTATCCGGCCGACGGCGACAATCTCGGCAGCGGCACCAACATCTATAATGATTCTTGCAGCTTGCAGCCATTGATGCCGCTCTCGACGGACTGGACGTCGCTTAATAACGAAATCACGGCGATGCAGGCCGGCGGCGCCACCAATACGACGATCGGTCTCGTCTGGGGCTGGCAGATGTTGACCCAGGGCGCAACTTTATCTGTGGCGGCTGCACCCGATCCGACGAAGCTCAACAAAGTGATCGTCTTCCTGACCGACGGCGACAACACCTATTATCGCGCGGGCATCGGCAGCTGCGATGGCAGCAACGACTGCACCGGCGCCGACACGCGCACGTCGCTCGTTTGCACGGCAATCAAGAATGCGGGTATCCAGATCTATACTGTGCGCGTCATGGATGGCAATGGAACGCTGCTTCAGAACTGCGCATCCGATCCAACGATGTATTACAGCGTGACCGCGGCAAGCCAGCTGACGTCGGTCTTTGCGACCATCGCTCAGGCATTGTCGAATTTGCGCATCAGCCAATAAACAATCAGCTGACAAATGAAAAGGCCCGCTTGAGAGCGGGCCTTTTTAACGATCAGAAATGAAACGCCGTCAATTCGCCTGACCGCCGCCGCTGTTGCCGCCGGCGCCCGAGGCCGCGCCGCTCGCGGCGGCGCTGGCCGACGAGGCCCGGCTCAGGGTCGGCAGGAAGTTTTCCGATGCGTCGGCCGGATTGACCACGGGTTCGCAGCGCGGTGCGCAGCTATAGGTCGACTGCCCGGATCCGCGCATCAGCGTCACGACGCCGCTAGATTGCGCGACGACGGCGAGATCGAACTGGGCGACCTGCTTTCCGCTGGAATCGAGAGCAATGAAATTGGTCTTGCCATAGCCGCGTCCGAGCACATAGACGGTCTGCGGATTTTCGACACTGACATCGGCGATTGCCGGATTGCCGACCATGACGGTCGCGATCGGCGCCGGCAGATGAAGAGCCTTCTGCTCGTTGATCTCGACCTTGAACTCCGCCGCCACAGCCTGGACGGACAGGAGAGAGCAGGCCAGCGCGGCGCCGCCGACGAAGCGCATGACGTGAAGCCGTGAGGGCGCGGGAAATTGCGAAGGCATGGGCAGGGCCATCTTTCTCGGGCGGCGACCCATTCGCCGCTCCATGGCGGAGAGTAAGCCCAAGGAATGAACGATTTGTTGACCGTAATCGAGAGGGTTTTCTTTACCGCTGTTTAAGACGCATGAGATTAATTTCACCTTGCACTCGGAGGGAAAAATGTTCGGAACGGATCGCGCGGCGCAGACATCTCCGGATAAAGCGAGAAGTTTGCGCGGAATCCGCATTCTGGCCGACCTCGAGCCCAAGGAGCTGGCTCTTCTCGCCGCCGAATGCAACTGGCGCTCATACGCCCGCAACGACATCATCTTCTCGGCCGGACAGGGCGGCACGCGGGGCGACGTGGTTTTCGTCGTTTCCGGTTCGGTCCGGCTTGCCCGCCCCACCGGGCCGAATGGCCGTATTTCCTATGTCGACCTTCATGCCGGCGGTCAGTTCGGCGAGACGGCCATACTCGGCCTCGACGACAGCGACCTGGCCGCGATTGCCCGCGAGGACGCCCTGATCGCGCTTCTGCCCGAGACGCGCTTTTCCGAGTTGCTGGCCCGGCAGGAATCCGTTTCGCGCGCCCTTCTGTTTCAATATGCGAAATTGCTTCGCGCCAGGGAGGCGGCAACCGAGGCCGCGTCCGAAAGCCAGCCCGGCGCGACCGGCGCGCAGCGCGTCTACGCGGAACTGCTTGCGCTCGCCGAACCCCGCGGCCCCGCCAACGGTGCAGAGGGGCAGGGCGATCTTTTCGTCGCCCGTCTGCCTCGCCACCGCGAACTTGCCGACCGGCTGTCCACCACGGAAGAAGTGGTGGCCGGCGCCATCGCCGAACTGGTGCGGCTCGAAATTGCCCAACGCGACTATCCGGGCCTCAGAATAAAGAGCGAAGCGGCCTTGCGCCGCATCTGCGAATCCCGTTAGCGCGAACGACGCACGGGCACTCTCAAGGATTCTCGACGAAAGCGGGGCCGCGGCGCATGAGCGCCAGCGGTGTCCTTTCATGTAATCGCCCGGGCTTAACCCGCTATTAACTATTATCCGAATGTCGTTGCTGTAAATTGAAGAAAGAAGAATCGATAACTACTTAGGTACGCGAGGCGAATACAATAAATAATGATGGATTTACATAAAGCCGCGACAATACAACTAGAATTGCAGGCATCTCGCTCCGCTTCGTTAGTATTCAAGTAATGATGTGGCACTAGGCTTACCGCCAGTCCAACCGAGGGCTATCTCCCGAGCGACGCCCGAGGAGATTGGTGCTGTCGAGAAGTCACATGTGAAGGAGACTCATAATGGGTCAGTTTCTGAAAGCTTTTGCGAAGAATGAATCGGGTGCGACCGCGATCGAATACGGTCTCATCGCCGCCGGTATCGCCGTTGCCATCGCGACGATCGTCACCACGATCGGTACCGATCTGACCGCGAAGTTCAACGCGATCGACTCCAAGCTGAAGTAAGCTTCGCCAGGTTGGGCGGGTGCGGCTCTCCGCTCCCGTCGAAACCCGATGCGCTACAGCAAGCCGCCAGATCCAATCCTGGATCTGGCGGCTTTGTTTTTAACGTCTCGTTCACCAATTGACGCAGGTGTTTACGCCAAATTTACGGTCTTGCGTTCAAAATTCCAATGAACAGAACCAGTTGGTCTGCAGAAGTCTGCCGATCCGCCAACCAGAAGCCAGGGCATGTTCGTATTGGGCACATTGCCGATTGTCGTCTTCGCGGCCGCGATGATCTTCGCGGGCATTCGCGATCTGACGACCATGACGATCCCGAACTGGCTCACGCTGGGGCTCGCGCTGGCGTTTTTCATCGGCGCCCTTCTCGTCGGCATGCCGCTGACGGAAATCGCGCGTCACGCATCGGCGGGGCTCGCGCTTCTTCTGGTCGGCATGGGCCTTTTCAGCATGGGCTGGATCGGCGGCGGCGATGCAAAATTCGTGGCCGCGGCTTCTCTCTGGGTCGGTTGGGCGCAGGCGCTGCCCTATCTGCTCGTCGCCACCATTCTCGGCGGCGGGTTGACTGTCCTGATCCTTCTCTACCGCACGATGCCGATCCCCGGTTTTTTCTTCCGGGTCGACTGGCTCGCGCGACTGCATGACCGCAAGGAAGGTGTTCCCTACGGTCTGGCGCTGGCGGCGGCGGGACTGATGATTTTTCCGGAGACGGATGTTTTCCGGATGGCCCTCGCATTGGGTTGATGAGCGGCCGCGGAGCATTCGGTCTTCGCGGGTATGGATGATTTGACGGGAAGCAGGTTTTCCGTCGAATGAAAGGAAGCGGGACGTGAACGGCGCACGCATCGGAGTTCTGGTTTTGGCAGTCGTCGCCGCGGGTCTTGCGGCGCTGCTGGCGCGCGGTCTTGTCTCGAGCAAGCCCGAGCCGGTGCAGCCCGTCGCCGTGGTCCCGACGACGCAGGTTCTTGTGGCGTCGACCAACGTCGATCGCGGGGTGCGTCTCGCGGCCGGAGATCTGCGCTGGCAGGCCTGGGCAGCGGGTCCGGTCTCGCCCGAACTCATCACCAAGGATGCAAAGCCCAACGCGATCGATCTTTATGCAGGCTACGTCACCCGCGCGCCGATCATGAATGGCGAACCCGTCATCGTTTCGAAGCTCGTCGATCTGAAGACCGGCGGCTACATGTCGGCCCTCATTACGCCGGGTATGCGCGCCGTGGCGATCACGGTTTCGCCTGAGACGAGCGCGGGCGGCTTCATCCTCCCGAACGATCATGTCGATGTGATCCTGACGCACAAGGTACGCGAAAGCGGCATGGGCGAAGAGGCGGTGCGCGGCGAAACGTTCCTTCGGAACGTGCGCGTTCTCGCCATCGACCAGCGTTTCAAGGAAGAGGGCGACCAGGTCGCCATCGGCAAGACCGCGACGCTCGAGCTTTCGAGTTCGCAGGCCGAACTCCTCGCGACGGCCCAGGCGGAAGGTACGATTTCGCTTTCGTTGCGCAGTCTGGAAAAGGCCGACGAGGCCGTTGCGGATACCGACGGCACGAAGACGGACGGTGCAGTCATCCGCATTGTGCGGTACGGCGCGGAAAAAACGGTTCGGGTGAGGTAGCGCCATGCGTTTGGGCACGGGCAAGATCATGAAATTCCTCCGCACCGGCGGTCTGCTGGCCGCGATGCTGGCCGTTTGCGCCTCCTCGATCCCGGCCGATGCCGCGGTCGGCGACGCCGATTACGTCAAGATCGAACAGGGCGGCGTCGGCAAGACGTCGCGCTCGATCGTGCTTGGCCTCAACAAGGCTGCCGTCGTCGAATTGCCGGTCGCGGCCCGCGACGTTCTCGTCTCCAACCCGAAGATCGTCGACGCGGTCGTGCGTTCGGCGACGCGCACCTATCTCATCGGTCTTACCGTCGGCCAGACCAATGCCTTCTTCTTCGACGACAAGGGCCGGCAGATCCTCAATCTCGAAATCAATGTCGAGCGCGACCTGACGGAACTTCGCTCCGCGTTGCGTCAGTATTTTCCCGACGCGCATATCGACGTGCAGGCGATGAACGATCACATCGTTCTGTCGGGGTCCGTCGCCAATGCGGTCGATGCAGACAAGGCGCGCGATCTCGCCGAGCGCTATGTTGCGCAGGATGGCGGCAGCGCCGGCGGCAGCGGACAGGATTCCGGCAAGGTCGTGAACATGCTCGCCGTCGACGGCAAGCAGCAGGTCATGCTGAAGGTGACGGTCGCCGAAATGCAGCGCAACGTCATCAAGCAGCTCGGCATCAACCTGTCGGCCGCCGATGGCGGAATGCTCAACATCGCGACCTCCAACCCCTTCTCCATCCAGGGCACCGTGCTTGGTGGCCTTTCGACGGCGGGGTCGGGCGTGCAGGTCGGCGGGACGACGATCGGCAGCACGTTGAAGGCGCTGGAAGAGGACGGTCTCGTCCGCACGCTTGCCGAGCCGACGCTGACCGCGATTTCGGGCGAAGGCGCGAAATTCCTTGCCGGCGGCGAATTTCCCATCCCGGTTTCGAAGGACCAGGACGGCAACATCACGGTCAGCTACAAGCCTTTCGGCGTGGGTCTCGCCTTCACGCCGGTCGTGCTGAGCGAGGGCCGTATCAGCCTGAAGATTTCGACCGAAGTCAGCGAGCTGACGACGCAAGGTCAGTACACATCGAATGGCTTCACCATTCCGGGGCTGAACGTCAGGCGGGCGGAAACGACGCTCGAACTGCCGTCCGGCGGTTCGCTCGTCATGGCCGGTCTCCTGTCGGACAAGACGAAGCAGAATATCGACGGCGTGCCGGGCGCCAAGGACCTGCCGGTTCTGGGCGCGCTCTTCCGCAGCCGCGATTATCAGAAGAACGAGACCGAACTCGTGGTCGTGGTCACGCCCTATATCGTCGATCCGACGAACCGCAAGAAGATCGCCCTGCCGACCGACGGCTTCGCGCCCGCCAGCGACATGGACACCATTCTGATGGGCAAGCTCAACGCGACCTACCGCGCGAACGGCGACGCCCCGACGGACAAGAAGCTGAAGGGCCCGGTCGGGTTCGTGGTGGATTGATGGGAACCGAGGACAAGATGAGCCACATGCTTTCCATCCGCGTCGCGCTGCGTATGCTGCCCGTCGCCGTCGTTTTCGCCGCCTCTTTCGCATTGTCTGGTTGCGGCGGCTACAACGACGCCGGCCTGGCCAACAGCGAACCGGAATACCGGCACCCGATCGCCGTCGATCAGGATGTGCAGACGCTGACGGTCGCCGCGCCGCGGGACAAGTCGGGCCTCTCCGACGAGGACCGCCATGCGGTGGCGGCCTTCGCCACCGGCTACAAGGATCGCGGTCACGGCGCGCTGACAGTCTCGACGCCTTCCGGTTCGCCGAACACGACGACCGCGATGAACATCCTCGTCGACGTTCGCGACGCGCTGGCCGAAAAAGGCATCGCGCCGAATGCGGTGAACTACACGCCGTACCGCGCTTCCGCGGCCAACACGGATGCGCCGATCATCCTTTCCTACAAGCGGTATGTGGCGACGCCGAGCGCCTGTGGAGACTGGTCGTCGGATTACGCGGACGATCCGACCAACAACACGCCGCCCAATTTTGGCTGCGCGTCCCAGAACAATCTGGCGGTTCTCGTCGCCGACCCGGCCGATCTGGTGACGCCGCGCGACAGCACACCCCGCGACGGGGCGCGTTCGGCGGTCGTTCTCGGCAAGTATCGTCAGGGTCAGATCACAGCGACGGAACGCAGCGCCAATGACTCGGCAGCGGTAAGTGAGGTCGGCAAATGAGCAATGCAGTGCGTAAACAAGATACGGAAGCTCCGCCGATGCCGGGTGACGAGGGTCCTGCTCCGGCTCTGAAGCCGGTCCCGCGGATCACGATCCATGCTTTCTGCGAGCATCCCGAAACCGGCGGCGCCATCCAGCGCGCCGGCGAGGACCGCCGCCTCGCCAAGGCCCATCTTACGGTTCACATGGGCGGCATCAAGGCGGCCGTCGAACAGTATCAGACGAACGGTACGCCCAATCTCATTCTCGTCGAGACGAAACTCGGCGGCGCCGAACTCTTCGTCGATCTCGCAGCGCTGGCCGACGTCTGCGATGCCGGCACCAAGGTCGTCGTGATCGGCCACCTGAACGACGTCTCGGTCTATCGCGAGATGATCCGCCAGGGCGTCAACGAATATCTGGTGACGCCGCTTCATCCGATGCAGATCATCGAGGCCGTGTCGCGGCTCTACGCCGATCCGGACGCGCCGCCGATCGGCCGTTCGATCGCCTTCATGGGCGCCAAGGGCGGCACGGGTTCGAGCACGATCGCGCATAATGTCGGCTGGTGCATTTCGACCCGCATGCAGGAAGACGTGATCATCACCGATCTCGATCTGCCTTTCGGTACCGCCGGTCTCGACTTCAATCAGGATCCAGCGCAGGGCATCGCCGATGCGCTGACTTCGCCCGAGCGTCTCGACGACGTGCTGCTCGATCGCCTGCTCGTCAAATGCTCGAACCATCTGAGCCTTTTCGCGGCGCCGGCCGTTCTCGACCGTGACTTCGACATGGATGCGGACTCATACGAGTCCGTGCTTGAAATCGTGCGCGAGACGGTTCCCTGCGTCATCGTCGACCTGCCGCATGTCTGGTCGGCCTGGACGAAGAAGCTGCTGCTCTCCGCCGACGACATCGTCATCACGGCGACGCCGGATCTCGCGAGCCTCAGGAACACCAAGAACATCATCGATCTCGCCCGGCAGACGCGCGCCAATGACGGCATGCCGCTCGTCGTCATCAACCAGGTCGGCGTGCCGAAGCGCCCGGAAATTCCGGTGAAGGATTTCGCGGAAGCGATCGGCGTCGAACCTGTGCTGGTGCTGCCGTTCAATCCGGGCCTCTTCGGCACGGCCGCGAATAACGGCCAGATGATCGAGGAACTCGACCCCAAGGGAAAGACGACCGAGGGGCTGCGGTTCCTCGCCAAGCAGCTTTGCGGCCGCCAGGCGGCGCCCGTGAAGAGCAGTTCGTCGATCTTCCCATTCCTGAAGCGGTTGTCCCGCAAGGGCTGAACCGGAAGGAGTAACGCGTGTTTGGACGGCGCAACGATACCCAGCCCGCTCCGCGCAAGGCCGCGGCGCCAGCATCTGCGACGAGCGCGGCTCCTCCGCCCGCGCCGAAAGCGGACGCGGCGCCCGCTGTCGCGCCGAAGCCGGCTGCGCCGCGCGCTTCCGCGCCCGCGACGCCGCCCAAGGCCAAGGTCTCGGATCAGCGTTCGGAAAACTACTATCAGATCAAGACGACGATCTTCAACGCGCTGATCGACACGATCGATCTGACGCAGCTCGCGCAGCTCGACGCCGAAAGCGCGCGCGAGGAAATTCGCGACATCGTCAACGAGATCCTGTCGATCAAGAACGTCGTCATGTCGATCTCCGAGCAGGAAGCCCTGCTTCAGGACATCTGCAACGACGTGCTCGGCTACGGCCCGCTCGAGCCGCTGCTCGCGCGCGACGACATCGCCGACATCATGGTCAACGGCGCCGACCGCACCTTCATCGAAGTCGGCGGCAAGGTCGAGCTGACCAATGTGCGTTTCCGCGACAACAGCCAGCTGATGAACATCTGTCAGCGCATCGTGAGCCAGGTCGGCCGCCGCGTCGACGAATCGAGTCCGATCTGCGACGCGCGCTTGCCCGACGGCAGCCGCGTCAACGTCATCGTGCCGCCGCTGGCGATCGACGGCCCGGCGCTTACCATTCGTAAGTTCCGCCGCGACAAGCTCACCATGAAGAACCTGGTCGAGTATGCCTCGATCTCGGAAGAGGGTGCCGAAGTGCTCGGCATCATCGGCAAGGTGCGCTGCAACGTCCTGATTTCCGGCGGTACGGGTTCCGGCAAGACGACGCTTCTGAATTGCCTCACCGCCTTCATCGATGTCGACGAGCGCGTCATCACCTGCGAGGACGCCGCCGAATTGCAGCTCCAGCAGCCGCATGTGGTGCGTCTCGAAACGCGCCCGCCGAACCTTGAGGGCCAGGGTCAGATCACGATGACGGAACTGGTGCGCAACTGTCTGCGTATGCGCCCCGAACGCATCATCGTCGGTGAGGTTCGCGGACCGGAAGCCTTCGATCTCCTGCAGGCGATGAATACCGGCCATGACGGCTCGATGGGCACGCTCCATGCGAACAGCCCGCGCGAGGCGCTGTCGCGTCTCGAAGGCATGATCACCATGGGTGGCTACAATCTGCCGTCCCGCACGATCCGCGAGATGATCACCGGCTCGATCGACGTCATCATCCAGGCCGCGCGTCTGCGCGACGGTTCGCGCCGCATCACCCATATCACCGAAGTGCTCGGCACCGAGGGCGAAGTCATCATCACGCAGGACCTCTTCGTCTACGACATCGACGGCGAAGACGAGACCGGCAAGCTCAAGGGCAAGCACAAGTCGACGGGTATCGCCCGTCCGGCCTTCTGGGAACGCGCGCGCTACTACAACCAGCATCACGCACTCGCCGCCGCGCTCGATCGCGCGCAGGGCTGAGGAAAGTCCGATGGACCAATCGACGCTTCTCGTTTTCGGCATTGCCGTCCTGGCTGCGCTCTGCATCGGCGGCGTAGGTTTCGTCTTTGTCGGTGGAGACGACAAGGCCTCGAAGCGCGTCGCCCGTGTCTCGGGCACCGATCGCACCAAGCGCCGCTCGGCGGAAAGCGACGCGGACAGCGGAGACAAGCGCCGCAAGCAGGTGCAGGAAACCCTGAAGGGGCTCGAACAGAAGCAGAAGGAGCAAAAGAAGATCACGCTCCGTCTCAAGATCGAGCGGGCCGGCCTCACGCTGACGCCGCGCAACTTCTACATGCTGAGCGGCATTTCGGGTCTCGTCTTTGCTGCGATGGTCATGTTCCTCGGCTATTCGCCGCTCATCGGTCTCGGTGCCGGCTTTGCCGGCGGCTTCGGTCTGCCGCGCTGGGTGCTCTCCTTCATGATCAAGCGCCGCCAGAGCGCTTTTCTCGAGGAATTCGCCAACTCGATCGACGTCATCGTGCGCGGCGTCAAGGCAGGCCTCCCTCTCAACGACTGCCTGAAGATCATCGCCAGTGAATCGTCGGAGCCCGTCCGCACCGAGTTCCGCGATCTCGTCGAGGGCCAGCGCATCGGCGTCGCGCTGGAGCAGGGGCTCGCCAGGGTTTACGAACGCATGCCGCTTCCCGAGGTCAATTTCTTCCAGATCGTGATCTCGATCCAGCAGAAGACCGGCGGCAACCTGGCCGAAGCGCTCGGCAACCTCTCGAAAGTGCTGCGCGACCGCAAGAAGATGCGCCAGAAGATCATCGCAATCTCGCAGGAAGCCAAGTCGTCGGCCGCCATCATCGGTGCGCTGCCGCCGGGCGTCATGCTGGTTCTCTATTTCACGGCGCCGACCTATCTCGATCCTCTGATCACGACGCGGCCCGGCAACATGATCATCGTCGGCGGCCTGGTCTGGATGTCCATCGGCATTCTGGTCATGCGCAAGATGATCAATTTCAATTTCTGAAGGCGGGTCCATGTATTCCCTCATCGCGGCCGCATTCAATGTTCAGACGGGCGTCATGCTGCTGGTCGGCGTGGCTGCTTTCGCGACCATCCTGACGCTTGCCATGCCGCTGCTCGAGGGCGACAAGCTTGGCGCCCGCATGAAGGCGGCGGCGACGGAACGCGAAGCCTTGCGCCAGCGTCACCGCGAGCAGATGCAGATCGAGAAGAGCCGTCTGCGCCAGACGCCCAAGGGCTTCATGAAGGAGATCGTCGAGAAATTCGGGCGCGGCCGGATGCTCGAGAACGATGCGGTCAAGGACAAGCTGCGCCAGGCGGGCTTCCGCGGTCAGGGACCGATCTACACCTTCATCTTCTTCCGCTTCGTGATGCCGCCGATCCTGTTCTTCGTCGTGCTCGGCTATCTCTATCTCGTCAACAGCTTCCATCTGTCCACGATGGCCCGCATTGCCGTTTCGGCCGGCGGTGCCTTCTTCGGCTTCTATATGCCGAACCTCTTCGTGCAGAACGTCATCGCGCGCCGGCAGGAATCGATCAAGAAGGCCTTTCCCGATGCGCTCGACCTTCTGCTGATCTGCGTCGAATCGGGCATGTCGGTCGAAGCGGCCTTCTCCAAGGTCGCGGCCGAGATCGGCAGCCAGTCGGTCGAGCTCGCCGAGGAGTTGACGGTGACGACCGCAGAACTTTCCTATCTGCAGGAGCGCCGCAAGGCCTATGAAAACCTCGCTTCGCGCACCGGTCTTCCCGGCGTCAAGGCGGTGGTGATGAGCTTGACACAGGCGGAGCGCTACGGCACGCCGCTCGGCACGGCACTGCGCGTCATGGCGCAGGAAAACCGCGACATGCGCATGTCGGAAGCGGAGAAGAAAGCGGCGGCCCTTCCACCCAAGCTCACCGTGCCGATGATTTCGTTCTTCCTGCCGGTGCTCTTTTTCGTCATCCTCGGCCCGGCGGCGATCAGGGTCTTCCATCTCGGCTAGATGCGGCGACATATCGCCCAACAAAAAAGGCGCCTCGAAAGGGCGCCTTTTTCGTATCCGTCTTTCGTCCGCGTCTCCGCATCAGGGGAGCGAACTGGTCGATGTCGAGGGCGGCATCGAGGAAACATCGTCCGGCGTCGAGGAGGTCATCGGCGAGGCCGCCGTTGATGACGAAGCCGGCTGAGAAGGCTGCTTGTCGAGCTGTTCCATCTGCTTCCAGAGGGCCGGCTGCGTCAGCATATCGCGCAGATAGGCAATGTTGTTGTTGGCGACGTCGGGCGGAAGATCGGCATGCGCGATGCGCGTCGCCTCGTCGAAATTTCCCTTGAGGCCGAGCACGACGACGAGATTCTGTCGCGCCCGCGCGGTCGCGCGCGGGTCGGCGACGGCCTGTCTCAGAACCTGTTCGGCCTTGTCGAGATCGCCTTGCAGCGCATAGGAGAGGCCGAGATTGCTGAGCACCGAGGGATTGCCGGGGTCGAGCTGCAGCGCGGCTTGATACTTCGCCTGCGCGTCGCCGTAGCGGCCCATCTGATCGAGTGCGACGCCCGTGGTCGAGAGGATGGTCCAGTCCTTGGGCAACATCGAGGCGGCGCGGTTGAGCACCGGTACGGCCTGATCCGGATGCCCGGTTTCCGTCAGTACCTTTCCATATTCGGCAAGCACGGCCGCGTCGTCGCCGTGAAGTGCCTGCGTACGCTGCATGACCATGCCGGCCTGTTCGATCGAGCCGATCTGGCGAAGCGCTTTCGAGTAGCCGACCGCGTTCTCCGCATTGTCCTGATTGCGCTCGTAGAGATTGCCCCAATAAGCCGCCGCCGCGACATAGTCCTGTGTCTTGGCGGAGGTAATGGCGGCGTTCTTCAGCGCGCCGTCGTCGAGCGCGGGATCCGGCTTGGCGGCGATCGCGGGTGTCTTTGCGGCTGCGGTTGCGGCCTTGGGGCTCGCATCGGTGCTCGATGCCGGCGTGCTGGCACAGCCCGACAGGGCGAGCAGGGCGGCAAGCGCCGTCGAAGCCATGATGAGGCCGGTATGCCGGCGCGGCCGAGAAGGTCTGATGTCTTGCATGGGTCTACGCGTCCCGACTGTAGCGGACGTTCCGTTGGACCCATTCTGGCGCGCCACCTCTCAAGAAAGCCTTAATTATAAGACCCGGCGGTTTACCTCGCTTTTCGCGGAAACTCGGTCCGCGGGTCTTCCGCCGGGACGCGGCGCCTGACTAGAATGGACGCCGGGGAGGAAGCGCATTTCCATGCAGTTGTGGGCCGGCCTCAAGACCTGGGCGAGCGAAGCCGTCAAGCACCCGCTGGCTCGCTGGGTCCTCGGCGGCGTGGCGGCGGGCCTGCTGGCCGGACTGCTCGTCCTCCTCTACGCGCGCGCGCCTGTGACGCTCGACGAGGAAACGGAGAAGGTCACCTTCTTCCAGATCGGCGCCGGCGCGTCCGACGGTCCCTATTTCGGCCTTGGCCGTCGGCTGGCGGCGATCATCAGCCGGCCGCCCGACGCCGGCCCCTGCGAGCCGGCGAGCCCCTGCGGTGTCGAGGGCCTTCTCGCCGTGGTCAAATCATCGGCCGGATCGGTCGCCAATGTCCGGGCCGTGAGCGCCGGCCATTTCGAGTCCGCTCTGGTGCAATCGACGACGCTGGACGAAGCCTGGCACGCGACCGGCCCCTTTCGCGGCGAAAAGCGTTTCACCAATCTCAGGGCCATTGCCGGTATCTATCGCGAAGCGGTGCATGTCGTCGCGAGCCGCGGCGCCAATATCCACGACATCGCCGATCTGAAAGGAAAGCGCATCTCGATCGGCGGTACGGAATCCGGCACGGCGGATATCGCGCTCGCGATCCTGCGCGCCTACGGGCTCACGCCGAAGAGCGCCGAGATCGTGCGCGAGGAGCCGGATCTTGCCGAGGACATGCTGCTGCACGGCCAGCTCGACGCCTTCTTCACGATTTCGGGCGTGCCGGATACGCATGTGGCCGATCTTGCCAGTCGCGGCGCGATCGACATCGTGCCGGTCGGCGGCGACGCGGCGGCAAAACTTGTCGCGGCACATCCTGAATTGAGCCTGCTCCACATCCCGGCCGACACCTATCGCTTCAGCCCCGCGCTCGACACGCTGGCCGTCAATGCGGTCTGGATATGCAATGCGAAGGCCGATGCGGATCTCGTGCACGAGATGACGCGGGCTCTCTTCGAGCCCGGCAATCGCGACCTCCTGCCCGCGACGGACGACATGCCGCCCCTGCCGAAAAAGCACGACCGGACCATGGAAGACGCCATGCGGCGCAACCTGATGATGGGCGCCGCGAGCGATCTGCCGATTCCGCTTCACGACGGCGCCGCGCGCTTCTATCGCGAGGAGGGCGTGGTGCCGGCGAACTGAAAGTTCAGCCGCGCGCCGCCATTTCCCGCTTCGCGCCCTCTTCCCATTCGCGGAAGGCCGGGAGCGTCAGCACGGTTTCCATATAGGCCTTGGCCAGCCCGTCATCGCCCAGCGCCGCGAGATCGACGCCATAGGTGCGGAAGCGGCTGACGACAGGCGCGTACATCGCATCGGCTATCGTGAAGGAGCCGAAGAGAAAGCGCTCGTCCCGCGCGGCATTTTTCCCGAAACGGCCGCGCAGGTTCCGCCATATCTCGACGATGCGCCGCGCATGGGCCAGCGCGCCTTCGCTGTGCCCCTCGCCCGGATAGCGGTTGATGACATCCATCGGCATGTCGCGGCGAAGCTCCATGAAGCCCGAGTGCATTTCGCACGCCGCGCTGCGGGCCATCGCCCGGGCAAGCCTGTCCGCGGGCCAGAGCTTCTTCTCCGGAAAGAAATCGGCAATCGTTTCGCAGATGGCGAGCGAATCCGAAATGACGTTCCCCTCCCATTTGAGGGCGGGCACCATGCCCGAGGGAGAATGGCGCAGGGCCTGCGCCTTGGTGTCGTCCTGGCGGAGGCGGATATGCGCCTCCCGGAAGGGTACGCCCGCGACCTTCATCAGCAGCCAGGGCCGCAGGCTCCAGGTCGACCAGTTCTTGTCGCCGATGACGAGTTCGAAATCCGGCATGCTGCCCTCCGCCTTTCCCGCGATCCCCGCGCCCGTTGCGGGGCTTCTTTCCTCTCTATAAGGTTTCGGCGGCGCAAACGCGACGCCCTTATTGGACCTCTCCATGCTCGATATCTTCGTCACGAAAAAGGATGCCGCCGCGACGCCGGTCTGGCTCGTGCGCAGCGCCGATCTGAAGGCCTGGCTGGCCGAACATGCCGGTTCCGGCGCCGCCTGGGTCGAGACCTCGGGCTTCAAGGCGGAGGCCGGCAAGGTGCTGCTGCTGCCGGACGGATCGGGCGGTCTTTCGGGGGCGATCCTCGGCCTCGGCGACGGTTCGGACCCGTTCCTGACCGGCGCGCTCGCGACTGCGCTTCCGGTCCAGACCTATCGATTTGCCGGTCAGCTCGCCGCGCCGGACAAGGCGGTGCTCGGTTTCGCGCTCGGTACCTACAGCTTCACGCGCTATGGCGGCAAGACGCGCGAATATCCGCGCCTCGTCCTGCCTGACGGCGTCGATGGCGAAGAGGTGAGCCGCACGGCGCGCGCGATCTTCCTGGTTCGCGACCTCATCAACACGCCGACCAACGACATGAGCCCCGCCGATCTCGCCGGCGCCGCGCTCGATGTGGCCCGCGCTCATGAAGCGCAGGCGAGCGTGATCGAAGGCGAAGACCTCATAACGCGCAATTACCCGCTGATCCATGCGGTCGGCCGCGCCTCGGCCGTTGCGCCGCGCCTGATCGACTTCACCTGGGGCCGTGCCGATGCGCCGAAGGTGACGCTGGTCGGCAAGGGCGTCTGCTTCGATACGGGCGGTCTCGATCTGAAGCCGTCGAGCGCGATGCTGCTGATGAAGAAGGACATGGGCGGCGCCGCCAATGTGCTGGCGCTCGCGGCCCTCATCATGGGCGGCAAGCTCGACATCCGGCTCCGGGTGCTGATCCCTGCCGTCGAGAACAGCGTCTCCGGCAACGCCTTCCGTCCGGGCGACATCCTGAAGAGCCGCAAGGGCCTGACCGTCGAGATCGGCAACACAGATGCAGAAGGCCGCCTCGTGCTCGCCGATGCGCTGGCCGAAGCCGACACCGAGACGCCGGACATTCTGATCGACATGGCGACGCTCACCGGCGCGGCACGCACTGCGCTCGGCCCGGACCTTCCGCCTTTATATACCGACGACGATGCGCTCGCCGTCGAGATTGCGGACGCGGCGACGGCCGAGGCCGATCCGCTCTGGCGCATGCCGCTCTGGCAACCCTATGACGGCTGGATGGACAGCAAGATCGCCGACGTCAACAATGCGGGCGAAGGCGGCTTTGCCGGGTCGATCACGGCGGCGCTCTTCCTGCGGCGCTTCGTCGGCAATGCAAAGGCCTGGGTCCATTTCGACGTCTATGGCTGGGCGCCCAAGGCAAAGCCCGGCCGCCCGGTCGGCGGCGAGGCGCAGGCGATCCGCGCTCTGTACGCCGTGCTGAAGCGCCGCTTCGGCATTCGCGGCTGACCGGCGCCACTGATCGCTTGCCCGGCGCTGCCGTCCCGCTAGACTGAACCGGGACCGAAACGGATGCGGGGCCGTCAGGCCGGTGGGGAAAAAGCGATGACGCTGGAGTTGAAGCCGGTGCAGGCACTCGCGCTGTGGCAGGACGTGGTCCTGGAAACGGTCCGGCGCGACGGGCCAGATCTCTCCTCGCGTCAGCTTGCGATCCTGCTTTCCGTCTATCTGACGCCGCCGCCGCACACCGTGCGCGGTCTTGCCGGTCTCCTCAATGTCTCGAAGCCCGCGATCACGCGCGCCCTCGACACGCTCGGCCAGCTCGATCTTCTGAAGCGCAAGCGTGACGAGGCAGACCGCCGCAACGTGCTCGTGCAGCGTACCGTCAAAGGCTCCGTTTTCCTGCGGGACTTCGCCGATCTCGTCACCGACGTGGCGGGGAGGCTCAACGCATGAGCCGCGGAAGCGGCCCCGATCGCCGCATCAATCCCTATCGCGACGATCTCGCCGCCGCCTATCTGCGTGGCGAGGTGAAGGCGACGCGCTTCGTCGAAGGCGAGGACCGTCAGGTGAAGCTTCCCTGCGTCCCCTTGCTGCAGCGGCCGGAAGCAGACGCGCCGATGGACACGCAGCTTCTCTTCGGCGAGAGCTTCCGCGTCTACGAGGAAAAGGCAGGCTTTGCCTGGGGCCAGTCGGCCGGCGACGATTATGTTGGTTATGTCGATGCGAAGGCGCTGGCGCCACGCCCCTATCGCCCGAGCCATGTCGTCGCGGCATTGCGGACCTTCGTCTATCCGCGCCCCGATCTCAAAAGCCGGCCGGCGACGCCGCTCGGCCTCAACGCCAAGGTCAGGGTCGTCGGCGCGCGGGGCGACTATAGCGAGATCGAACGCGGCGGCTGGATATTCACCGCCCATCTCGCTCCGGTCGATGCTCATGTGCGCGACTTCGTGTCGGTCGCCGAAGAGCATCTGGGCGTCCCCTATCTCTGGGGCGGGCGCGAAAGCACTGGCATCGATTGTTCGGGACTGGTGCAGGCCTCGCTCGAACGCGCCGGCATCTCGTCCCTGCGCGATACCGACATGCAGGAAGCGACGCTGGGCGAACGACTGCCCGAGCCCATCGACTTCACGACGCTTGCGCGCGGCGACCTCGTTTTCTGGAAAGGGCATGTCGGCATCATGGTCGACGCCGAGCGCATGGTCCATGCGAGCGGCTTCCAGATGCGCGTCGTGATCGAGCGGCTCGACATCGCCATGTCGCGCATTTCCCGCACGGCGGGCCACGTGACGTCGATCAGACGTCTGCCCCGCCGCTAGTTCGTATAGGCCACATCTAAATTTATTGTCGACTATCTATATGTCCTGCTACGGATAATATTCTCGTCATGAAACCTCTGAGGGGGACCATGAAGTTTCGGGATTATCAGAGGGCGGCCGCTAAAACGGATCAAAAGCGTGAATTTCGCTTATCTTTGATAGGCTTAATTGATGAATCAGGGGATATCGCGCATGAGCTTATGCGGGCGCGGCTGAGTGGGGGTGATGAATGTAGGCTGAAGGACTTCTTGAAAGAGAGGTTGGGAAATTTGCTTTGGTATCTTTCTAGTCTTGCCACTCTGCAAAATCTCGAACTTCGAGAAATTGCTTGGCAAAACATCCGAAAAAATTCGATTCGGACTAAAGGTGCCACCAAAAGAACGCTCGATCAGTTAAAGGTCAGCGACGTCAACGACTTTAGGAAATTTCAGTCGCTTGCTAAAAAGACCTTTATGGCCAGCTCAGATGAGGTGTTTGTCGCGGGGTTGGCCGGAGAGGTAGGAAGCGTAGCTACGCTTTTCAAAAAGCATCTCCGAGACAAGACGCCGTTTAAACAATTTGGTCCTGATCTCGTTTTCGAGCTGGGTGATGTGTTGTGGTATCTGACGGCGATCGCCATACATCATGGCCTTTCATTAGACGACATTGCGACCGAGAATGAACGTCAAATTTGGTATCGTTGGATAGAAGAAGGCGAGCGGGTGTCGGATAGCAGGTTCCCTCCTGAAGAGCGATTTCCTCCGAATATGACCATCTCTTTCAAGGAATATGGTCGCGAGAAGCCACCTCATGTGAAATTGCAAACAAGCGGTGTCAATATAGGAGATCGCATCAACGACAACAGCGATCTCCCTGATGGATACCGTTTTCACGACGTGTTTCACTTCGCTTATGGCGCGATACTAGGATGGTCGCCTGTTTTGCGCGAACTCTTGCGGCTAAAGCGAAAGAGTGACAAGGCGGTGGATGAAAACCAAGACGGCGCACGAGCGAGGATATTGGAGGAGGCGGTCTCTGCATATGTATTTAATCTGGCGCCTGATTCATTCGAAAACACCAGATATATAGATGGTCAAATCCTTCGGACCATAAGGGATCTAACAAAAAATCTTGAGGTATCTCTGTGTACAGAAAAAAGATGGGAGAAGGCCATTCTTTCTGGGTTCGAGGTATTCAGGAGACTGAAGGAAAACGGGGGTGGACAAGTCCTCGTAGATTTTCAGAATGGAAATATTCGCTACCTGAAGAAATGAAAGAGGGCGGCGTGATATGGTGGTGCCTATCGAAGGCTCAAGTTGCCTGGAGGCTTGGCGTCTGGGGTGTTCGGCGCTTCTTGATGGCGGGGGCGAACTCGATAATATAATAACTACTATCCTCGATCCGTGTTCCGCCAATCCGCAAGGATATAGGGCCTTCGATCCACGAGGCGTGTCCGGTTCGCCAGACACCGTAGCGCATGTAGCTAGGACGATCTTTCCCACAGGAATATGGCAGGTCTCTGCCAACAGGGCGGATCTCTATCATCGCTACAAAGATAGTTTGTTGCGTACACGGCAGCGAGGCTGGGGTACTTATTTTGAACGTCTAATTGAGTTCGGCGCGGAGCGGGATAGGCAAAGCGTCAATCAACTTGAGCGAATTATTCAGCGCCTTTCAAAATGGCCGGGGAATTATAAGGCTGCCTTTGTGATGCATACATCGGCGGCCCATCTTGACAGCCCATCTCCGAGAGGTGGCCCTTGTCTTCAATACCTTCAGTTAATTGGCGCTGGTAATGATGTATATGATCTAGTCGCGCTTTATAGGAACCATGATTTTTTCAACAAGACGCTTGGCAATTTCGTCGGCCTTGGGCAGCTGCTAAAATTTATCTGCGATGAGACGGGGAAGCATCCGGGCTCACTAATTTGTCATTCGGTCCACGCATTCATAGGGTCCAAAGGGAGCCGCGGCAGATTGCGCTCTCTGGCGAATTTATAGTGATCGTGTCATTATAAATACATGACAGATCAAGAGTTCAAATCGCTTTGTTTGGATATTCATGCGTGTCGAGTATGTCCGCGGATGGATGAACGTGCGCGGGTGTTTGGTGAAGCATGCGGGCCGACTGATGCGGCATTGATGTTCGTAGGTGAAGCGCCTGGGCGACTTGGCGCTGACCAAAGTGGCATCCCGTTCCATGGGGATCGTTCGGGGCATAATTTCGAAGAGCTTTTGGAATTTGCGCGCATTAGCAGAAATGAGATTTTTGTGACCAATGCAGTGTTGTGTAATCCTCGCGATGACGGAGGAAGAAATGCACCGCCGACCTCTGTCGAAATAGCGAACTGCACACGGTTTTTGAAAAGACAGATTGATACGATTAAGCCAAAACTAGTGGTGACGCTGGGAGCAAGTGCCCTGAGATCGGCGGGAATTGTAGAAGGCCATGATCTAACCCTTTCCGATAATGTTCGGACTGCACATGAGTGGTACGGACGGACATTGGTCCCCCTTTATCATCCTGGCCAACGAGCAATGGTTCATCGTAGTTTTGCCAATCAGAGATCCGACTACGCATTTGTGGCAAAATGCTTTAGGGGCTTGGAAAAAGTAAGAGGGCAGAGATCACATGCTGCCGGTAAAGAACATATTGCAAATATCGCAGCGCAATTGATAGAGCGCGCCGGGCGTCTTTCGTATTTTGCACTTCACAAGTTGTTCTATTTGTTCGAATGGAATTTCTTTGAAAGTAACGGTCGTAGATATACAGATGCCTACATCGTTAGACAGCTTGACGGCCCATATTGTACGGATCTCCACATTGTGCGGCTACAAAAGCGATTACCAGGTTTGGTCGTGTCCAAGAGCGATAATGAACTCTTTTTGCAGATGTCTCAAAAATCTCTCGAACTTGAGAAATCTAAGAACGAAGACGTTGAGCAGCAGGCGCAGAAAATATTGGACGAGGTGATGCATAAGTATGGCAGAAGGAGCAATGCTGAACTAAAGCGGTCGGCATACATGACGAGGCCAATGCGACAAATCCTGCGTCGAGAAAAAAGTGAAGGCCGGAGTCTCTATAATTCATCCATCGAGTTTTCTGTGCGGCCGTAAGCAAATTCAAATCAGTTCTTGACGACGCCAGCTGGCGCGGTCCGGAGTTCGAAGGCGGCGGCGAGAAGCGCCTTGGTGTAATCGCTCTGCGGTGTGTCGAAAATCTCGTCCGCCGTGCCGCTTTCGACGACCTTGCCGCCGCGCATCACGATGATGTCGTCGGCAAGGGCACGCACGACCCTGAGGTCGTGGCTGATGAAGAGATAGGCGAGATCGTGCTTGCGCTGGAGATCGCGCAGCAGATCGACGATCTGCGCCTGCACCGACATGTCGAGCGCGGACGTAGGCTCGTCCAGCATCACGAAGCGCGGCTTCAGCGCCATCGCGCGCGCGATCGCGATGCGCTGGCGCTGGCCGCCGGAGAATTCATGCGGATAGCGATCCTGCATGGCGGGATCGAGGCCGACTTCCTCCAGCGCCTCCGAAACCACGGCGCGGCGCTCCCTGGCCGTCATGCCGATCTTCTGGACGATCAAACCCTCCTCGACGATCTGGCTGACGGAGAGGCGCGGGGAGAGCGAACCGTAGGGATCCTGAAAGACGATCTGCATATGGCGGCGCAAGGGGCGCAGCTCTTTCGATTTCAGTCCCTGGATCGGCTGTCCGCGGAAGCGGATGTCGCCCTCGCTCGAAATAAGGCGGAGTAGCGCGAGGCCGAGCGTCGTCTTGCCCGAACCGGATTCGCCGACGACGCCGATGGTGCGGCCTTCGCGGACGTTGATCGAAACGTCGTCGACCGCCTTGACGTAACCGACGGTCTTTCTGAGGAAGCCCTTCCTGATCGGGAACCAGACCTTGAGCCGGTCGGCTTCCATGATGAGCGCGCCGTCCTTCGGCGCGCCGAGCGCGCGGCCCTTGGGTTCGGAAGCGAGGAGACGTTGCGTATAGGCGTGCTTCGGATGGGTGAAGACTTCTTCGGTTGCCCCATGCTCGACGATCTCGCCCTTGGTCATCACGAAGATGCGGTCGGCCATCTTGCGCACGATGCCGAGGTCGTGGGTGATGAGCAGAAGTGCCATGCCCATCTCGCGCTTAAGATCCTTGAGGAGTTCGAGGATCTGCGCCTGCACGGTGACGTCGAGTGCCGTCGTCGGCTCGTCGGCGATCAGAAGGTCCGGCTCGTTCGCAAGCGCCATCGCGATCATCACGCGCTGGCGCTGGCCGCCGGACAATTCATGCGGATAGGCGCCGAGACGGGTTTCCGGATCTGGAATGCCGACTTTTTTCAGAAGCTCGATGACGCGCGCCCGCACCGCCGCACCGCGCAAGCCCTTGTGGAGTTCCAGCACTTCGCCGACCTGCCGCTCGATCGTATGCAGCGGGTTGAGCGAGGTCATGGGCTCCTGAAAGACCATCGTGATCCGGTTGCCGCGCACCTTGCGCAGACGTGCCTCGCTGGCGCCGACGAGGTTCTCTCCCTCGAAGATGATCTCGCCCGAAGGATGCGAGGCTTGCGGATAGGGAAGAAGCTGCAGGATCGACAAGGCCGACACGGATTTGCCCGAGCCGGATTCGCCGACCAGCGCGACGGTCTCGCCCGGCTTGATGTCGAACGAGATACGGTCGACGGCAAGCACCTCCTGCCCGTCCGAGCGGAAGGCGACGGAGAGGTTCCTGACCTCGACGAGAGGTTTCGTCGCGTTCATCGCAGCATCCTGGCTCATTCGAGCACCTTGCGCGGATCGAAGGCGTCGCGCACGGCCTCGCCGATGAAGATCAGCAGGCTCAGCATGATCGCGATGGAAAAGAAGCCGGTGAGGCCGAGCCAGGGCGCTTGCAGATTGGCCTTGCCCTGCGCCAGCAATTCGCCGAGCGAGGCCGATCCCGGCGGTAGGCCGAAGCCGAGAAAATCGAGCGAGGTCAGCGTCGTGATCGAGGAATTGAGGATGAAGGGCATGAAGGTGATGGTCGCGACCATCGCATTCGGCAGCAGATGCTTGAAGATGATGACGCCGTCGCTGAGCCCCAGCGCGCGCGCCGCCTTCACATATTCGAAATTGCGCCCGCGCAGGAATTCCGCGCGCACGAGGCCGACCAGCGACGTCCAGTGGAAGAGCAGAAGGATACCGAGCAACAGCCAGAAACTCGGCTCGAACATCGCCGCGAGAATGATGAGGAGGTAGAGCGTCGGCACGCTGGTCCAGATCTCGATGAAGCGCTGGAAGAGCAGGTCCGTCCAGCCGCCGAAGTAACCCTGCACCGCGCCGGCCGCGATGCCGATCACCGACGAGGCGGCGGCGAGAATGAGGCCGAAGAGAACCGAGATGCGGAACCCGTAGATCAGCCGCGCCGCGACGTCGCGGCCCTGATCGTCGGTGCCGAGCCAGTTCTCGGAGGAAGGCGGCGCGGGCGCCGGCACCGGCAGATTGAGGTTGATGGTGCGGTAGTCGTAATGGATCAGCGGCCAGACGATGTGCCCGCCCGCATCGCCGATCAGCTTGACGACGTAGGGATCGCGATAATCTGCCTCCGTCTGGAACTCGCCGCCGAAAGTCGTTTCGGGATAGGACGCGAACACGGGCGCATAGAGGCCGCCCTTGAAGGTGACGAGGAGCGGCCGGTCGTTGGCGATGAATTCGGCGAAGAGCGAAATGAAGAAGAGCGCGAGAAAGAGCCAGAGGCTCCAGTAGCCGCGCCTGTTCGCCTTGAAATTCCGCCATCGCCGCTTGTTGATGGGGCTCAACGCGAAGCGTCGTCCGAACAATGCCACCCTCAGACCTCCCGCGTCTCGAAGTCGATGCGCGGATCGACCCAGGTATAGGTGAGGTCGGAAATCAGCGCGACGACAAGGCCGAGCAGGCCGAAGACGTAGAGCGTCGCGAAGACGACGGGATAATCGCGGTTGACGATGGACTCGTAGGAGAGGAGGCCGAGCCCGTCGAGCGAGAAGATCGTTTCGATCAGGATCGAGCCCGAGAAGAAGGCGCCGATGAAAGCGCCGGGAAAGCCCGCGATGACGATCAGCATCGCGTTGCGGAAGACGTGTCCATAGAGCACCTGCTGCTCGGTGAGGCCCTTGGCGCGCGCCGTCGTCACATATTGCTTGCGGATTTCATCGAGGAAGGAATTTTTTGTGAGAAGCGTCGTGGTTGCAAAGCCGCCGATGGTCATCGAGGCGACAGGCAGCACGATATGCCAGAGATAGTCGAGCGCCTTGCCGCCAAGAGAAAGCTCCGACCAGTTGTCGGAGGTGAGGCCGCGCAAGGGGAATATCTGCCAGTAGGAGCCGCCGGCAAAGAGCACGATCAGGAAGATCGCGAAGAGAAAGCCGGGGATCGCATAGCCGACGATGATGACGCCGCTGGTCCAGAGGTCGAAACGCGAGCCGTCCTCGACCGCCTTCTTGATGCCGAGCGGAATGGAGATGAGATAAGTCAGCAGCGTCGTCCAGAGCCCGAGCGAGATCGAGACCGGCATTTTTTCGAGGATCAGGTCGAGCACGCCCGTGTCGCGGAAATAGCTCTTGCCGAAATCGAAGCGGGAATAATCCCAGATCATCTTGCCGAAACGCACATACCAGGGCTTGTCGAAGCCGAACTGCACTTCGAGCTGCTTGATGAATTCGGGATCGAGCCCGCGCGCGCCGCGATACTTGCTGTTGAGGGCGGCGTCCGCCGCGCCTCCGGCGCCTTGCGAAAAGTCGCTTCCGCCGCCGCCGATGCGCGCCGTTGCCGAGACATCGGTGCCGGAAAGCTTTGCCACGATCTGCTCGATCGGTCCACCCGGCGCGAACTGCACGATGACGAAGCTGATGAACATGATGCCGAGAATGGTCGGGATCATCAGCAATATGCGCCGCGCGATATAGGCTCCCATGACTATCCCTCGATCCCGAGCTTCTTCGCCTTGGCCGCGTCGAACCACCATGTGCGCTCGACGCCGCGTTCGTATTTCGGTGCGGTTTCGGGCCAGTCGAAGATATCCCAGAAGGCCAGCGCATAGCTCGCCTTGTACCATTGCGGAATCCAGTATTGCCCCGCCCTGAGCACCCGGTCGAGCGCGCGGGCAGCGACGATCTGCTCGGCCCTTGTCGGCGCGGCGATCACGATCTCGATCAGCGCGTCGACGGCCGGGTTGTCGATGCCGGAAAGGTTGCGGCTGCCGTCGGTCCGGCCGAATTCCGACCCCCAATAGCTGCGCATTTCGATGCCGGGCGTGAGACCCAGCGAATAGCGCTGCACGGTGAGATCGAAATCGTAGGATTTGAGGCGCTTCTGGAATTGCGCGGAATCGACGAGGCGCGATTGCGCGGCGATGCCGAGAAGCTTCAGATTCTTGATGAAGGGCCCCTCGACACGCTGGAACACCGGATCGTCGCCGAGGAATTCGACGGTCAGCGCCTCGCCTTTGGCATTCTTGCGCGTGCCGCCATCGATCTTCCAGCCCGCCTGATCGAGGAGATCGGCGGCTTGGCGCAGCAGCTTGCGGTCCTGTCCCGACCCGTCGGTCGCCGGCGGACTATAGGCCGGGCCGAAGACCGATGCCGGCAGCTTGTCGCGCCAGGGCTCCAGAAGCTTCACCTCTTCCGGCGACGGCAGACCTTCGGCCCGCATCGGCGAGTTTTCAAAGAAGCTCGATGTGCGCTTGTAGAGCCCGTAGAACAGATTCTTGTTGGTCCATTCGAAATCGAAGGCGATGGTCAGCGCCTCGCGGACGCGGGCATCGGAAAACTTCTCGCGCCGCGCGTTGATGAACCAGCCCTGCGCGCCGGACGGCGTATGGTCGGGTAGCGTCATGCGCTTGACGCGCCCGTCCTTCACCGCCGGAAAGACATATTCCGTCGCCCATGACTTGGACGTGAATTCCTCGCGGAACTGATACTGCCCTGAAGCAAAGGCTTCGAAGCCCGATGTGCGGTCGCGATAGAATTCGAAACGCAGCTTGTCAAAATTCCACTGTCCGACATTCACATTGAGATCGCGTGCCCAGTAGTCCTTGACGCGCTCATAGACGATGTAGCTGCCCGCCTTGAAATCACCGATCCTGTAGGGACCGCTCGCCAGCGGCGGCGTCAGCGTCGTCTCGTCGAAGGGATGGTCCGTGTACCAGGACTTCGAGAAGATCGGCATCTCGCCGGCAATGAAGATCGCGAGATCGCGCGTCTGCTTTCCGGTAAAGACGATCTGGAGCGTTGCGGCATCGAGCGCCTTCGCCTCTTTCATCTCGCGCAGATTGAGCGAAATGAGGGGATGGCCCTTCGCTTTCAGAAGATTGAGGGAGAAGGCGGCGTCCTCGGCGGTGAGCTTCGATCCGTCGTGAAAGCGCGCGGCCTGGCGCAGGTGGAAGACGAGGCGATTGCCCTTGTCGAGAATCTCGACGCTCTCGGCAACGAGGCCATAGACTGCATCTTCCTCGTCATAGGCACGCGTCATCAGCGTATCGAAGATGAAATCGAGATGCGGCGGCGAATTGCCCTTGAGGATATAGCCGTTCAGCGTGTCGAAGGTGAGGAGCGATGCGTTGTAAGCGCCGACCGAAGGCATCTGCGAAAGTGTGCCGCCCTTGGGCGCCTGCGGATTGCCGTAGCCGAAATGCCTGAAGCCTTGCGGGTATTTCAGCTCGCCGAAAATCGACATGCCGTGCCGGCGACCGACATCGGCGCCTTTCGTCTGCGCCCGCAGGGGCGCGGGCAACAGCGTGGCTCCGAGCCCTGCGCCGATCAGGCCGAGCACATCGCGGCGTGGAAGACCGGGCTTCGACGTCATGGCTTCTGGGGTGCCTTCTGGCCGGCCGCCTTGCCGCCCGCGTCGTACCACCAGATGTCCGGAAAGCCGATCGCATAAGCCGGCATCGTCTTCGGATGTCCGAGCCGCGCCCAATAGGCGACGCGCGCGAAGGGCGAATACCATTGCGGTACCAGGTAATGCCGCCAGAGAAGCACGCGGTCGAGCGCATGCGTTGCGGCGACAAGTTCCGCGCGGCTCGTCGCGAAGATCACCCGGTCGATGAGCTTTTCGACGACCGGGTCGCAAATGCCGATGACGTTGCGGCTGCCCTCTCGCTTCGCCGCATCGCAGCCCCAGAATTCGCGCTGTTCGTTGCCGGGCGAAAGCGATTGCGGGAACGACGAGACGATGATGTCGAAATCGCGATTGTCGACGCGGTTCTGGTATTGCGCCGTGTCGACGGTGCGCAACGTCGTCTTGATGCCGAGCTTGTCCAGCGACTGCTTGTACGGTGCGACGATGCGCTCGAATTGCGGATCGGCGAGCAGGAATTCGACGGCGAGCGGCTTGCCATCTTTCACGCGTTGTCCGTTCACGATTTTCCAGCCTGCGGCGTCGAGGAGTTCGGCCGCATGCCGGAGATTGGCGCGGTTGTTGCCGCTGCCGTCGGTCTTCGGATTGCTGTAGGGCGTGGTGAAGAGTTCTGCGGGAAGTTCCTTCGCGAAGGGCTTCAGCATGTCGAGCTCGAGTCCCTGCGGGACGCCGCTCGAAGCGAGTTCGGAATTGGCGAAGTAGCTGTCGGTGCGCGTGTACTGACCCGAAAAGATATTCTTGTTCTGCCATTCGAAATCGAGTGCCCAGTCGAAGGCCTCGCGGACACGCTCGTCCTTGAAGACATCGCGGCGCAGATTGAAGGCAAAGCCCTGCATGCCGGACGGATTATGCGTACGTATCTGCTCGCGCTTGACGCGTCCGTCCCGGATCGCGGGGAAGTCGTAACCCGTCGCCCAGCTCTTGGCGCTGCTCTCGATGCGGAAATCCACCTGGTCGGCCTTGAAGGCCTGAAAGGCGACGGTCGGATCGCCGTAATAGTCGAAACGCAGGCGATCGAAATTGTTGGTGCCGACTTTCGCGGGCAGATCCTTCGCCCAGTAATCCTTGACGCGCTCATAGACGATGCTGCGGCCCGGCACGACTTGCGCGATGCGATAAGGCCCGCTGCCAAGCGGTGCTTCGAGCGTCGTCTGGGAAATGTCGCGTGTGCGGCCCTTGGCGTCCTTGCCCAGCCAGTAGTGCTTCGGCAGCACCGGCAACTGCCCAGTGATCTGCGGCAATTCGCGATTGCCCTTCACCGAAAAGACGAAGCACACCTTATCGGGGCCGGCCCTCTCCGCTTTCTCGATGTTGCGGTAATAGGCGGCATAGAAGGGATGGAGCTTCTTCAGCGTCTCGAAGGTCCAGATGACGTCCTCGGGCGTGATCGGCGTGCCGTCCTGAAAGCGGGCTTCCTTGCGCAGCGTGAAGGTGACGGAGGAAAAGTCGTCCGGATAGGAAAGGCTTTCGGCGACAAGCCCGTATTCGGTGCCAGGCTCGTCGAGGCTCGGTTCGAGCAAGGTGTCGTAGATAAGGGTGAGGGCCGCCGCCTGTTCGCCCTTGACGATAAAGGCGTTGAGGCTGTCGAAGGTGCCGAGCGCCGCATAGCGCAACTGGCCGCCCTTGGGGGCATCCGGATTTACATAGTCAAAATGCTTGAAGCCGGGCCCGTATTTGAGATCGCCGAAGAGCGATGCGCCGTGGCGTTCGGCGGGGGCGGCGTCGGCGGCATGCGCGGCGGACGGAAAACCGGTGGCGCCGGCGATCGAGAGACTAAGCGCCAGAGCGAACCCGGCCTTGCTGAACGTCATTTCCCCTCCGGCTTGCGTGATGTTTCGCGATCTGGCGCGATCGTTTCACGTCGAGACTTGATGACCATTGTGGCCATTTTTTGAGACGAGCGCGAGCCTTGCCGCGTTAGCGGACCGCGATGTGGCAATAAAAAAGCGCCCGGAATTTCCTCCGGGCGCTTCCTTCCATCCGTCGCGACGGATGATTATTTGGCGGGCTTCGCGCCCTCGGCAGGCTTCGCAGCGGCGGCAGGCGCTGCCGCGGGAGCCGCGGCCGCTTCCGGCTTCGGCAGCGGCTGGTTCGAGCCCAGCGTGTTCAGATAGACGAGGAGGTCGGCGCGCTGCTGCGGGTCCTTGAGACCGGCGAAGGTCATCGCCGTGCCCGAAACATAGCCGCGCGGATCCTTCACGAAATGGAAGAGTTCGTCGAAGGTCCAGGTGCCGCCCTTCTTCTTCATCGCGTCCGAATAGGCAAAGCCCGGCGCGCTGGCGACCTTGCGGCCCACGATGCCATAGAGATCCGGGCCGATCTTGGCGCCGGCGCCTTCCTGCAGATTGTGGCAGGCACCGCACTTCTTCGACTGGGCTTCGCCCTTGGCCTTGTCGGCCTTGGCGAGCAGTTCGGGCAGCGGCACTTCCGGCGCGGCTGCGGCCGGCGCGGCGCCGGCTGCACCCTCGGCCACCACGCCTTCGACGACGAAGGACTTCGGATTGGCCGGCTGCACGTCATAGATGTAGGCGGCGAGATTTTTCACGCCGAGCACGACGAGCAGCGAAAACAGCACTGCGCCCGCGATCTTGTTGAGTTCAAAAGTGTCCATCGGCTCTCGCTCCGCCCGGCTCTGTTACGGCAGGTATTGTTTACGAAGAGGGGTGGAGAGGACAAGAGAAACGCCAAAAAGACGCGGCCGCGCCTTGCCAGACCCCGCAATTGGCGCGGAGATTAGCCGCTTCCGCGCCTGCGCCGCAAGCCGTATAAGTTCTCGCATTCGCAAGCCGGTGCGGCGAGGCCCGGCGCGGGGAAATTGCCCGCCAGGCGGGCGCGAATTGCGGCGATCCGCCGCACCTTGGAGATTTCACGGGGAGGCCTGGCCCCGCCTTCCGAACCGAATTGAGAGACCTCATGGCAGCCGAGCCCATCATCGTGATTCCCGCCCGCATGGCCTCGACGAGGTTGCCGGGCAAGCCGCTCGCCGACATCTGCGGCGCGCCGATGATCGTTCAGGTCTGGCGCCGCGCCTGTGAGGCCTGTATCGGCCGCGTCGTCGTCGCCGCCGCCGAGCGCGAGATCGCCGAAGCCGTGGTCGCGGCGGGCGGCGAGGCCGTGCTGACCGATCCCGATCTGCCCTCGGGCTCCGACCGCATCTGGCAGGCGCTGAAAGGCGTCGACGCCGAGGGCCGGCACGAGGTCATCCTGAATGTGCAGGGCGACCTGCCGACGCTCGATCCGCATCTCGTTCGCCGCGCCGCCGAGGCGCTGGCCAGGACCGGCGCCGACATCTCGACGCTCGCCTGCGAGATCAAGGTCGAGGAGGAGCGCACCAATCCGAATGTGGTGAAGGCGGTGATCGCGCTTCCCGACGGCGCGCATTCCGGCCGTGCGCTCTATTTCACGCGGGCAACCGCGCCTTACGGCGACGGCCCGCATTTCCATCACATCGGCCTTTACGGCTATACGCGCGCGGCGCTCGAACGCTTCGTCTCGATGCCGCCTTCGCCGCTCGAACGGCGCGAAAAGCTCGAGCAGTTGCGGGCGCTCGAAGCGGGCATGTCGATCGAGGTGGCTCTCGTTGACACCGTTCCGCTCGGTGTCGATACTCCCGCCGACCTCGAAAAGGCGCGTGCGGCCCTCGCTTCCCGCGCGCCCGCATGAAAGACGCCATGAGCGCTCCCGATCCCCAGCCGGAACCCAAGCCGGACAATGCCATCGCCTTCCAGGGCGAGCCCGGCGCCAATTCGCATATCGCCTGCCACGAGGCTTTCCCCGATATGATGGGGCTTCCCTGCGCGACCTTCGAGGATGTGTTCTCGGCGATCGACGAGGGCAGGGCCCGCCTCGCGATGATCCCGATCGAGAATTCGGTCGCCGGCCGCGTCGCCGACATCCATCATTTGCTGCCCGATTCCTCGCTCTATATCGTCGGCGAGCATTTCCTGCGTGTGCGCCATCAGCTTCTCGGCCTCAAAGGCGCGTCGCTTTCGGACCTCAAGACCATCCAGAGCCATGTCATGGCGCTCGGCCAGTGCCGCAAGGTGATCCGCGAATTGGGACTGACGCCCATCGTCGCCGCCGATACGGCGGGTTCGGCCCGCGAGATCGCGCATCAGGGCGACCGCAGCCGCTCGGCCATCGCGTCCGAACTCGCGGCTGAAATCTACGGCCTCGACATCCTGAAGCGCGACATCGAGGACGCCGAACACAACACGACCCGCTTCCTCATCATGGCGAAGGAGCCAAACGACGCCGAGCCGGAGGACGGGCCCGTCATCACGAGCTTCGTCTTCCGTGTGCGGAACGTACCGGCGGCGCTTTACAAGGCGTTGGGCGGGTTCGCCACCAACGGCGTCAATATGACGAAACTCGAAAGCTATCAGCTCGAAGGTTCCTTCAGCGCAAGCCAGTTCTATGCCGACATCGAAGGTCATCCCGCCTCACGCAATGTCCGCCTTGCGCTCGAGGAGCTCGAGTTCTTCACCAGCGAGTTGAAGATCCTCGGCATCTATAAATCCCACCCCTATCGCAGCGCCCTCGCGGCCGCAGGTTTCTGAACCCGCTTTTGCGTGAGCCTGCCTGCACGGCCCGGAAGGCCGAAGCCCGCTGCGGGCCGCTTCGCCGCGCCTGGAGGCAGTGCTAGGATCGGGCTGCCTGCGCGGGGTTGCCGCGCCGGCCGCGATGAGGGGAACAAGATGAAAAGCATGACGAAGATTGCAGGCGTGCTGGCGTTTTTCGTTCCGGCAGCGGCCTTTGCCGCGCCGCCGCAGATGGAACCGGGCCTCTGGCAGCGCACCATGACGATGCAAGGGCGCACCTTCAGCCATCAGGATTGCGTGACCCCCGACATGGTGAAGCAGGGCGTCGAGAAGATGGCCGAGGCCCGCAAGGGCAAGGGTGAGATGGAGAAGAATTGCACTCACGATGGAAGCTGGAGCGGAAACGTCTACAGCTTCGAGAGCGACTGCAAGATGGGTGACAACGGCACGACGATGAAGATGAA